>MHYA01000153.1 GCA_001825675.1 Planctomycetes bacterium GWF2_42_9
CGTTTTCTTAGCCTCGGACGAGGCGAAAGGGAGTAGCCCATATCGTAAGATATGGGTGTAACATCCACAAACTCACCCCCTCATACAAAAATCCTCTTCCTCATTATTTGCTCGTAGCCTTCAGCACGAGCCGTAATACAACAACATCATTTCTTATCAGTGAAATCTCTTCTTAAAATCTGTGTATCTGTGGCACAGTATCTGTGTTCCCCCGTTTTCTTAGCCTCGGACGAGGCGAAAGGGAGTAGCCCATATCGTAAGATATGGGTGTAACATCCACAAACCCACCCCCTCATATACTAAATTCCTCTTCCTTATTATTTGCTCGTAGCCTTCAGCACGAGCCGTAATACAACAACATCTTTTCTTATCAGTGAACTCTTTTAAAATCAGTGCCATCTGTGGCACAAATCAGTGCCATCTCTGCCCAAGTTTACCCCATGCATTCCCCCGGCACCTTGTCCGACTTGTCCGAACCGTCTGATATGTCCAACTCGTCCACTGTTTTACACGCCTTCATCTTCATGAGATTCAAGCATAAGCGGATCGATCTGAGGCAGAGCCTTTTGGCCCACAAATCCCTCCACAGCCCCATAAATATTGCTCACACTGCCAAGAACCGTCTCAATCTGCTTTTCTCTGCTCTTCCAGTTCTTTAAAGCAAACCGCTTTTCCGTTTCAAGATCATCTTTCATCTTGCCGAACGCCGCGACTATCGATTTCACCTGCAACGTAAATTCCTGCCCCGTAATATAGCGATAAATGATATCCTTCATGGATTCCTGGTTGGTTACTATCATCTTTTCCCTCGCCACATTCAAAATCCCCTGCCGCAACGCCGTCGCAAGACAAAGCGACGTCTTGTAATCCGTAACCCACACATCGTCAATAAGCCCAAACCCGCTAATTTCCTTCGGCATCGTCACCGTCGCAAGCACCGCAATATCAGCCCCCGCCTCCTGCTGGTCTTTCTTTAGCTTCTCGATCCACTCCCTGCTGAAGTTCTGCGCATTCTTCGCCTCCCATAATATCTTGCCGCACTCCTTGCCCTGCGAATTTCTGATCCGTTGCACAATATCCGCGCCCCGTGCGCCTTTCTTTACATCCTCGAAAATATCGAATGCAAAAACCTGTGAAAGCTTGGTCTTAAGAGTGCCTTCCAATGCCTCACCCGCTGCCTCCTGCGAACCAAGTTCGATTTTCCTTTGCATATGCTCCATTTGCACCTGCATGGACTTTATCAGATCATCTTTTTCCCTAAATTTAAGCTCCTGCTCCTGCGCAGCCTTGCTCTGCGCCTCGTTAAATATCTTCTTTCTCTCCTCAGCCATCTTGCGAGCCGTTTCCAATTCAAGAGCTTCTTCCCTTGCCTGAAGTTCCGTCTGCTTCCTTAAAAGCTCAAGCTCTCGCTTCTGCGAATCCCTGTTCTTCGCCTTTTCCGCCTCCAGCTGCACAGCCATAGCCGATGCCTCTTGGCCTATCTCCTCCCGCGCCTTCTTCAAAGATTCTTCCGCTATCCTTTGACGGTCAGCCTTAAGTTTAACCGCTACCTGCTCCTCAATAGATTCCTGCTGCGCAGCCAGTTCCTTTTGCCTCTGCTTAAGCTCAGCTTCCCTCTGCGCAAAAGCCTGCTCCTTTTTCGCAAGCTCAGCCTGCACCTCCGCCTTCATCGATTCACGAATCGAATGAGTCAATACTTCTGTTACTTCGATATCTTTCCCGCAGTGAGGACATTTAATAATGTTACTCATCTATTCAGTCCTGTATCTGATATTTCTGTTCTCTTTTTTGAAAAGCATCTTTGCCCCCGTCAAGAATCCAAATATATTTATCTCTGTTTGAAATATCTTCAATCGTTGATGGAATAACCTTTGTTCGACTAGCATTCGACTCAGATTCAAGAATATGGATTAATTCTGCATCACCTCCAACAACAATGTTTGCATCTCTACTGACCAAAATTATTTGCCGGTTTTGCTTTTGTTTTTTAAGTAAAGGAACAAGAGTTTCCGCAATAAACTTGCCATCTAGGTGATCTTCGGGTTGATCTATAATAATAGGATTTGTTCCTGCAACAAGTATTATTGCGATTGCAACGCCACATCTTTCGCCAAAAGATGTGTTTTTGAGCATTTTGCCACCTAACGTGGTTTGGATTCTAATGGCATTTATATCTCCGTAATCTTTTGCAATTCTTAAATGCATTTTTTGAACGAACACATCATCACCAACATACTCTTGCAGGGTGCTCCGAGTTTTCTCTGAACCGATCGAAGTTTCAAATTTTTTCCGAATAGCATCAGGACTTTCTACAAGAACCCCTATATCCGCTTTCTCGAAGAATATACTCTCTAGAGCATCAGTTCTTAACGAAGCCTTAACATTAGCATTGATAAACTTAGTGCAATTTGATTTTAAATTTGTAAAATCTCGTTCTAAACAGAATCGAATTTCTTTGTTCGACAGGGCTAAATCTGAAAGCTTCTTCTGTAACGATTCGGTTACTTGTATTACACGAGTTCTATAATTTTCGAAAGCTGCCCAGTATTCAGCCAATCTATTGGCTTTGGAGCCAAATATTTTCTCATATGGTAGCTTTTCACTTTTTAAAGACCTCACCAATTCTTCTTTGTCTATAATCTGTTGATTAGCATCCGTGATTTCTTCTATATTTTCAGATGAGAGGCCTCTTGCATCAAGATATTTCTTTAATTCTATTTTTTTGTCATTTAACTTTTCCTGATATGACTTTGAAGCATAATCATTTTGGACTCGCATTAAATTGCGATCTAATTCAACTTTCAATTTTTCAAAGTATATTTTTCTTCTAAGTATAAATCTGCTACCTTGATCATCTTTCCAATTCAATTGGTCCACTAAGTCAATCATTGTATCTAATTGCGATTTCAATTTTGCATTATCTGCTTCAAAAGAGGCGTGCCTTGTAATTGCAGCTGAAATATTAGCTATTTCTTCCTGATGTTTTATGTATTCCTCCGATTTAATAACCTCTGTTTGCTTTTTTAACGTATCAATTTCCCCTGTTAAAACATCTATCTGCGATTGAAGACTTGAGAGTTTATCAAATGCAACTATTACTTCATCGAAAGCATTTAATTTAATTGCCCAATTTTTCTTTATATCTGCAAGGCTAGGTCCTTCAATTGATGATAACTTATCAAGTCTGTGAGTAATTAGTTGTGACATGGCCTCCAAACTCTGTGCCGCTGACTCAATCTCATTTTGCAGGAAGAACTCTGTTTGATTAGGCAGTTTGCATTTAGTCGATTCTGAAACTGTTTTTAGAGGATTTATAATATCAAGGTTGTTAAGAGGTGAACTTGTTGTTGCTAGTTTCGGTTTATCCGGATTGGGCCAGGAATTGTACATCAGATGAATTAAGGTGCTTTTTCCTGATCCTCTGCCTCCAATTATGCCTGTCAAATTATTGGAAAAAGCTATATCGTATTTGCCCGAAAAGCAAAAATCTGTTTTGTTTTTACATTCATCTGTGATTTGCAAATTTTCAGGCAAAACTGTTACAAGATTTTCAATTTTTGCATAAGTTTCTGATTCACTCGGGTTGTCAGTCTGAATTTTAACTCTAAATTCAGGTTCGAATGCGACCTGCTTTAAACCTTCAAATGTTGGTTCCGCTTTTATCCAACAGAACCGAAGATCGCATTCTGGTCTATTGGTTGTGCAATTGTGACCTCCAATGCCTCTTTTAGCACATGGGTGACCTAAAAAGTCGTTCGAATGGGCATCTGACCCGTGTACACATGGCTTTAGATGGCCATATTTTCTTTTAATTGTATTTCGATCATCAGTTCCACCATAACCCAGAAAATAAGCTCTGTCTTCTGGATTTCCAGAAAAAATTAAATCCGCAAATAAGTAGATGTCTTCTCTTGTCGTTGCAAGAGAACAATGCTTAATTCCTGAAGCACCATCACGATTACTATTACTCACTCCAATTAAACAATTGTCTCTTAAAATTTTGTGACTAGTTAATATTTCCCTCAGATCTTTAATGGTGGTTTTAAACTGTTCAACTCCGTCTTTGTAGGCAATTTCTTCCGATAGACTTGCATTATTTCGATAAGCTCTTCCTAATCTTACTAAACCTTCATGAGTGCATGGATAATAGTTTTCTTGGTATGAATGTTTCAAACTCGCAAAAAAATCTGTTTCCAAACAACTGATTACTGAATCTAATGGGTTGAAAAGGATATGCAAATTAATTGGCTTATTAACATCAGTAACCGGAGTTATGCGCAACTCCACATTTGGTATTATGAGATCAATGTTTTGTAAACCACCACCTCGTTGATAATCACGAACCCTGTTAAATCCCGAAATTGAAAAATAATCCGTTATTCCCAAAACAGCAATACCCTTAAGAGTGTCAAGAGATTGCAAATAATTAGCCCATTTTGCCTCTGGTGTTTGTCCATTAAATTGGCAATTCAACACTGAATCCGGCGTATGCACATGCAAATCCCACTTGCGCCAAATTGAACCCATTTCATTAATCATTTCATTAATTCCTTATTCAATCGGTCCAAC
The DNA here is from genome assembly GCA_001825675.1 of Planctomycetes bacterium GWF2_42_9. Classification (GTDB taxonomy): domain Bacteria; phylum Planctomycetota; class Phycisphaerae; order Sedimentisphaerales; family UBA12454; genus UBA12454. Next base: position 4,570 of record MHYA01000153.1, read on the forward strand.
CCATTTATAAATTCCCATTTGCGAGTTTCGTAGGGTGGGCAAAAAAAGTTTTTTGCCCACCGATTGTTTTTAAGCATCTGCTTAGAATCAAAAATTCTGCTTAAATCAGCGGAATCTGCGTCTAATCTCCTCTATTCCTTTTTACATCCTAAGATGCAATAATTATCAATATGTTTAATCCGAAAGAAATGATTATACAAGTCAAAGGCTACTAAGAAGAACAAAATCCATATATTTTTTCCCGGTCCCCAAATCCCAATTCCAAATCCGAATGTAGAATCCAGAATCCATTTTTTCGCACCGAGCACTGAGCACTGAGCACTTCTCCAAGCACTTCCGCACCTCCGCACTTAGGCACTTCCGCACTTCCCTAAAACCCGTCCCCCCCCTAAACCTCCCCCCAACTCTTTTATACTTGTGACTTGTGACCTGTGACTTGTGACCATTTTGCCCCCCTAGCCCCCCCCTGAAAAATTTTCTTGACACACTTTTTACTTTATTGAAAACTGCCCCTGCCCACCCCGAAAAAACTTCCGCCCGCCCGCACATTTCTTCCGCCGCCGTCACCACCAGCCTTTTGCATATTATTATAAACCCTGCAATCTCCACTACTTACAAATTACAGCCCAGTTTGGCACGCCCCTTGCACTCCCCCTGCTTAAGGAATTAATTCAAAGGATTGGCAAAGATGGACAAACTTCAGCTAGCAGCCGCGTCAGCAAAGTCAGCAAAAAATATAAAATCCACCCTCTTTTCTTTAATAGAAACCCCCGCAACCCCCAAAATCAGCTCAAAAACCGCGAAAAACACCAAATTCGCTTCCGTTTTTACCGAAACTATCTCAAAAACCCAGCCCAAAATCGCCGATAAGATCCAACCCAAACAGCCCAAAACCATCACCGAAACTCCCGAACTTTCCGTCTCCCTCATAGCCGCCTCCCAGACCACGCAAACCCCATTTTTAGCCCCAAAAACCACATCCAAAACCACCCAAACCACCCCCGAAGCCCCCCAGACCGCCAAAATAGAAGCCAAAAACTCCATTGCCGTCCAAAATCAAAATCAGCCCGAAAAGCCCGCCAAAGAAGCCAAAACCGCCGACCCCGCCGATAGCACCGACCCAACAGCAACTGAAAAACCCGAAAAAACCGAAAAGCTGCCCAATGAGACTGCCGCCGAAAGAAACAAAGGCCAGCAAGGCCTAGCCCAGCGATCCGAAACCGCCAGCGAGCACGCAAATAATGTAAAGACAACGACTTCCGGCGAGGCTAGTACCCAGGCCCAACCTGTTATTGAATTAAAACAACCCAAATTACAGACGCCAAATAAACCCGAAAGCGCCGAAAATACCCAACCTAAAATCGACCAGCCAGCCTCAGATAACTCAGTCCAGGCCCCCAAAATCACCACTGCAAAGCCCCAAACTCCCCCCCAGCTGCCCCACCCTGCCATTGACCCCGCACCCGCCGCGGATAAGCGTCACACATACGCCACTGAACCCTCAACTAACCCTCTGAATCTAAATTTCGACCCCGCAGCCCCCGCTAAGGCACCCGGTATGAATCCCGCAGCAACAATTGTTTATGTAGATTCTCCAGCCCTTGATAACCAGATCAGTGCCCCTATCGCCTCCGCCTTAAACCGTGTCGGCCAAAGCGTTAACATCACTTTAAACCCGCCTGAACTTGGCCGGATGAACATAAAATTTGAGCAGCAAGGTACCGAACTTATCGGACGAATAGAGTTCGAAAACGCCTCCGTAGGCGACCAGCTCGAATCCTCCCTGCCCAGGGTCATCCAGAACCTACAGGACAGCGGCGTAGCCGTCCGTGAAATCCAGCTTATCTACAAGGGCGGGGAGCAGTCCTACGACGGTTTACCCGATAATAATCAAGCTAACAACCGTGGCCAGGGCCAATCTCAAGATAAACAACATTTCACCCCCGGCTCAGGTCCAAACACCGGCAAGGCTGCAGATTCCTATAATCTCGAACAAGAAAACTCGGCCTATATTACCGAAACAGCCGTTAATATGTGGATTTAGGTAAATTGTCTTCAAGTGAAAGCCCCAGTTGTCGATAAACTCAGAGTAGGTTATTAAACCTTCATATTGCCTGTTTAACTTAGAGAGGTGAATTATGGGGCTGGCTTTGATGATAGTCGACGACTCGGCAACCATGAGAAAGATCATCATGAAAACCGTCAGGATGTCCGGCGTTGAGATCGAACGCACCGAAGAGGCAGGAAACGGTATTGAGGCTTTGGAAAAGCTAAACCAGGGTACTGTCGACATGATGCTCGTCGATGTTAATATGCCCGGAATGGGAGGCCCAGAACTGGTTAAGAAAGTACGGGAATTACCCAGTTGCTCTAATACCAAGATCATAATGGTGTCTACCGAAAGCTCACAAGAGCTTATAGACAATATGCTTGCGTCCGGTGCAAACGGCTATATAACCAAGCCGTTTACGCCAGAGAACTTCCAAAAGAAGCTGATGCAGTGCACAAATTAACGTACTTTCAAATTTACCCGGCCTACGGCTATGTTTAAGGAATCCGAAATGACAAGTTCTACAACAGTTGAGTTTAGCGAATTTTTGATCGAGGGGGCAAAAGAAGTATTTGAGACAATGATTTTCATGTCGATTGAAAAATCGGCTGATGCAACCGCGCCTTTAGGCGATAATATACTTGGAACAATAACGTTCACCGGCGACGTTCAGGGCTGCGTTGGCATTTGCTGCTCAAAAAATTGCGCAACGTCGATAGCCGCCAACATGATGGGCCTTGATGACCCAAGCGCGTTGAGCCAGGAGGAAATTGCAGACGCAGTGGGCGAAGTAGCTAATATGGTTATGGGTTCATTCAAAGCAAGATTGCTGCCGACATACAATACTATCGATGTGTCAATACCTTCGGTTGTAAGCGGCGTGAATCTTGATACAATGCTAGTCGACGGGCAAAACAGGGCTGTTGTTCCCGTAATGATAGATGAGCACCAGGCTCGATTAATGTTGTTAACAAAGGCCAAAAGCTGAAAAATGAGTGGCGTACCAGGGACGGCAACGACATCACAACTTGAAGTTCAGACATGCGAGCTGACCGTTCGCTCGTTTGAGACGTTCGGCGAGGATCTTGCGTGCATGCTTGGCCTCGATACTACGGGCAAAGACCTCGGCACGACTATTTGCAAATTTTCTGACCTTAAAAAACAATTCAGAAAACTCACCATGGCCGGCACCGTTTGCAGCGAGGGCCATATCGCCGGTAATTTTTATATTTTCCTGGATCAAGAAGCCATTTTTACCCTGGCAGGTGTACTGGTCGTGCAGCCGGAAAAGGTAATTATGCAAAATCGGAAATTTGGCGACAAGGACGCAGTTGCCAGCGTAACCGATGCCATAGGAGAAATCGGCAATCTCTTGATCGGCTCGTTCGATAGAATATTTCGCGAATCGAATACCGGCCACGGCCATTTTATTTACAAAACGACATTCATAGGCGATCCCTGGGCTAATTCGTCGGATAGTATCGGACTTTCACCTGATCAGGAACTGCTTGTAACCAGCTACGAAATGAATATTGCACCTTATGGCGCATGCAAGCTTTGTGCTATCTATCCTAGAAATGTTTTTGCCAGCTCATCAGATGCAGAGGCAAAAGCCGCTATTATCAGTGAACCTCCCCAAGCTAAAGTCCAAACTACGGCTGAACCTGTAATTCCACCCGCTCCGGTACAGGGTGAAAAAGCGCCTGATGCCGCTGCAATACCTAAATTGGTGGATGATATCCCAACCACGCCGGCTAAGGCTTGCCCCGATCCAGTCAAATTACCAGAGCAGCCAAAAGCCGCTACTGATGCGGTCGCAATCAGCCCTGCCAGTAGTGAAAATGGCGGAGCGGTGCTCGACAGCATTCGCAAAATGACACAATCTCCGGCCGTTTTGCCAGGCCAGAGTATCGGCCAGACGATTCTGGTTCGCGAAATCATGCGAACAGATGTTTACTGGGCCACACCGGAAGATACGGTTGAATCGGCTCTTGCTGTAATGGGCCAAAAGAACAGCCGCTTTCTGCTGGTCGGTAAAGACGGCAAGCTTGAAGGCATTATCTCGCATTCGGATCTGCGAGGGGCGATGAGTCCGTATCTTATGAATATGTTTGCAAAATGGCGCAGGCCGCTGGACCTTGCGACACTCCAAATCCGGATCAAATGGATAATGAGCAAACCCGTAATTACCATCAGAAACGATGCTTCACTCAATGCGGCCGTGAGTCAGATGAAAACCTCTAAAATCAATTCTCTTGCTGTTGTAGACGCAAACGGGAAGGTCGAAGGCATCCTTACAAACAGCGAGATCCAGGACCTTCTTGCCAGATTATAGTAATTCATTCCGGATCGTCCCCCATAAAAGTTCGACATCCGAAACTCGAAGCTCGAAACAATATCAAATTCTCAAAAATCGAAAAATTTGGAGTCGCTGCGCGGCGATTTTTATGCTGGATACCCGCCTTCGCGGGTATGACAGTGTCGCTATTGCAGGCATGGTAAAAAAAATAAAACTTTTTTTTGCTCGATCATGCAAGTCAAAATCCGCACCGGCAGTATTGAAATGCTCCATTTTGACGGACGTGCCTTTCAGGCGTAATTTTTGAAGTATCAAGTACTTAAGTTTTTCAAATAACCCTCGAAAATTTTTATAGGCAAGTGTTACATCTCGTTGCACATTGTGAATGCACGAGTTAACAAAGCCGGTAAAGGCAAATAACTTTTTTAAGGAGCGTAGAATGTTAGCAATTAAGAACAACATCATGGCAGGTACCGCAGCCCGTCACCTGGGCACAAGCTACGACGCCTTGGCCAAATCGGTCGAGAGATTGTCAAGCGGCTTGAGAATCAACAGTTCGAAGGACGATGCCGCAGGCTTGGCCGTTCGCGAATTGATGAGAGCGGATATCCGCGTGCTGCAGCAGGGTGCCCGTAACGCACAGGACGGCATCAGCATGCTTCAGACAATGGAAGGTGCGCTGGCCACAGTCGACGATGCCCTGATCCGTATGAAGGAACTGGCGGAACAGGCATCGACAGAATCATATTCAGACGCACAGCGCAGCATCATGGACGCTGAGTTCCAGGAAATGGCCCTGGAAATTACCCGTATCGCCAATACAACAGATTTCAATGGTATCAAGATGCTCAACAGCGCATCAGGCCAGGTAACAATACATTTTGGTGCCAGTTCAGAACTTACAGTCAATATGGCCGATATCCGCAGCAGCGGCCTTGGCATCGACGCACTGTCAATCGCCTCGACAGGTAGCGCCAAAACCGCGTTGGGTACGATCACAAGCGCGATCATAACAAAGGATTCAGCTCGTGCATCGTTCGGTTACAAGATGAACCGTCTTGATAGTTCCGCTGAGGTGCTTGGTATTCAGGCAGAAAACCTCTCAACAGCAGAAAGCCGCGTTTCGGACGTCGATGTTGCAACAGAAATGGCAACAATGACCCGTAACCAGGTGCTCGCACAGGCCGGCGTAAGCATGTTGGCTCAGGCCAACGGCATGCCGCAGATGGCATTAAGCCTGCTGAGGTAAGTTTCGACTCTAAGGAGATGGCCCGCTTTCTGGGCCATCTCCCTTTCGTCATCGATAAACATTTTTTTTTGATCAGATGGCACCCATTTTTTCATTATATTACGGGTTCCCGATGATCATCGTGGATCGAACTCAGTAGTAACCTACTCATTCTGTATGGAGGCGATAAAAAGATGGGCGGGATAGGATTATACCAGGAAACAGCAATAACGACCCAGACTCGCGGCAGGCTGGTGGTCATGCTCTATGAAGGGGCTGTCAAATTTCTTAAGATCGCCATTCGTGAAATTGAAGCCGAAAATTGGGGCGAAAAAGGAAAGTACATCGGCAAAGCAACCGATATCATAAATGAACTCAACAGTGTTCTAGATATGGAGGCGGGAGGAGAAATTGCGACAAATTTAAGAAAGCTGTATGCTTTCATGATCCGGCACCTGGGGCAGGCGAATATAAAACGCGATGCCCGGATGGTTCAGGAAGTCATAAATCTGCTATCGGAACTTCTTGAAGGCTGGAGAGCTATAGCGGTATGATAAAAATTATAAAAGGCCTATATGGGAACAACACAAGATTACTCCAGCTTGATCGGTCAACTCGCATCGGCTATCACGATCGCGGAAGTAACAGATAGCGGCGAGCTTAAGTCCATACAGGATGTACTTGAAAAAATTCGCGAAAGCATCGATTCTACTGCAAACATATCGCCCGACCTGGTCAACCAGGCCGGGCATCTTACTTTAAAGGCGTCAGAAACACTCGGAACAATTATCAATAATTCCTGCTCCGACGCAAAATCATCTCTTGAAAGCGTTACCAAGTGTGTGTGCGAACTTCAGCACCTGATCGAAACGGGACTCGCGGGCTCTGAAAGTAATACACCTGCCCCTCAATCACAGGAAACAATGATCAGCGGCGATGACGTCGCGCTTGTGCAGGATTTCATAACGGAATCCAGGGAGCATATTGAAAACGCCGAAGCCGGACTTCTTAAACTTGAAAACGATGCGTCAGATACTGAAGCAATAAATCTCATATTTCGGGCATTCCATACTATCAAGGGCATGGCCGGGTTTTTGAACCTCAAGGAAATCCAGTCGCTTTCACACTCAGCGGAAAATCTGCTCGACAAAGCTCGCAAAGGCACGCTTGTCCTGCAGGGCCAGAGCATGGATGCGGTATTTGCCTCACTTGACGCTCTCAAGAAGATGGTATCAGGACTTAAGGAAAGCATCGATTCGGGTAAGCCTGTTCATAGCCATCCAAATCTCGACAGTCTGCTTTCAGAGCTTGCATGCTGCAGCGAGGGCAAACAAGCAGAAAAACAAAACGTCAAGCCTGCGGTTTCTGATGTGATCCAGCCGATGGATCAGGATACCGCCGAAACAGTGAATTCCCAGCAGCCTCATTTAGATGTTTCGCAAGTTTCAACTTCACCGGCAAATGCTGCAGCTGCTGCCAAGCCCTGCGCTGCGGCGGCGGAGGATAAAGTAAAGGTAAGTCTTGCCAGGCTTGACACGCTTGTCAACATGGTAGGCGAACTTGTGATCGCACAGTCGATGGTAGGCCAGCAGGTGCTTGGACAATTCCCGCCGGAACACAACCTTTCGAGAAAAGTGAGCCACCAGGGCAAGATAATTCGCGAACTCCAGGAACTATCAATGACCTTGCGGATGGTTCCGATACACGGTATTTTTCAAAAAATGGCCAGGCTGGTACGCGATCTGTCACATAAGGCCAATAAAAATGTAATTTTCGAAACTAGCGGCGAGGAAACCGAAATAGATCGAAATATCGTGGATAGTCTCAGTGATCCGCTTGTCCACATGATACGCAACTCTGTCGACCACGGAATAGAAGATACCCAGAGCAGGCGAACTGCCGGTAAAGGCGAAACAGGGAAGGTAACTCTAAAAGCCTTCCACAAAGGCGGCAACATCGTAATCGAACTAACCGATGACGGCCGAGGCTTAAACAAAGACAAAATCCTCAAAAAGGCGATAGATGCCGGGCTTGTGAGCCATGGCCAGGAACTCAGCGATCAGGAAATATTCAAACTGATCTTTCATGCCGGGCTCTCAACTGCCGAAAAAGTAACTGATATAAGCGGCCGCGGCGTCGGGATGGATGTAGTACGCAAGAACATTGAATCCCTGCGCGGAAAGATCGAAATAGTATCTGAAGTAGGAAAAGGCACGACCTTTTCAATTAAATTGCCGCTGACACTTGCGATCATTGACGGCCAGCTTGTAAGGGTCGGCAAACAGACATACATAATTCCAATACTTTCAATAGAACACAGTCTAAGGCCTTCTGAGAGCCAATTATCAACTGTCCAGGGACGCGGTGAGATTGTGAACATCAGGGGCGAACTGCTGCCCTTGGTAAGGATGCACAATCTCTTTAAAGTGTCAAACGCAATTGAAGAAGCTACCAAAGCCTCACTGGTGATCATAGAAGGTGATTCACGAAAATGCGCATTGATGGTTGACGAACTGCTTGGCCAGCAGCAGGTCGTTATCAAGAACCTCGGTGAAGGTATCGGCAACTTAAAAGGCATAAGCGGCGCAGCGATCATGGGCGATGGCAACATTAGCCTTATCCTGGATACGCCGGGTATAATGCAATTAGCATGGTCTTAAGATAAATAATTATGTTTATCTTAAAGTGTATCATTGTTTTCGACGAATTAAGTCTTAGTAAGAAGTAAATAATGTTAAGCTCCACGGTGCGATCAAGTACCGATTGAGTTTAACACGCTCTTTCTCATATTAACGCATTGCTGTCCAGACGAAACGCCAACAAGGCTTTGCCTTGAGTACTCACAGACGGCATCACATCTTTACGATTCCGTTTCCACGCGCAAATCCGTAGGCACATTCTGAACAGGCCCGACCTGCCTCCAGATACAACGCCGGTCTAAACTTCCTTGAATCAACTCTGGAGCAAGCAGGCAGAGTGCCGGCATTCGACAGTTATTCTATGGCTGCCGGTACTCTATATTGAGCAATTTTATTGAAAGGAGATAGCATGTCCCACGCCACAGTAGAAGAATTAGAATCGGCCCGGATGGCCCAGGAGGGCAAATATCTTACATTTGCCCTTGGAAACGAGGAATATGGACTTGAGATCCTCAAGGTTCGCGAGATCATCGGCTATATGGATATAACCGCTGTTCCGCAGATGCCCTCTTACATACGAGGGGTCATCAACCTTCGCGGGCAGGTAATACCAGTTATCGACCTGCGGGCAAAATTCAGCATGGCCACTGCCGAAATCACGGAGCAAACCTGTATCATCGTAGTTGAAAACACTCAGCAGGGACGCAAATTCAGCACAGGGATCGTGGTCGACAGAGTTTCTGAAGTACTCGATATTTCCGAAGGTAATATAGAGCAGTCGCCCCAGTTTGGTAATTCAGTAAATACGGACTTCATCCTGGGAATGGGCAAAATAGGGGAATCCGTTAAAATACTCCTCGACATTGACAAGGTTCTGGCCGCCGTTGACATGCTCAACATGAATGTACCGCAAAACTAACCAATTCAAAATTTAAAGGATAATACAATGTTTAAAAACATGAAACTCGGGGCAAAGATCAGTTTAGGGTTCGTTACTTTAATAGCAATCGCAGTTGCGCTTGGCAGCCTGGCGGTGTGGAAGATGACAGCCGTTAAAACACAAGCAACGATTCTCTCAAGCGAATATGTACCATCAGCGTCGGCGTCTAATCAAATAGAGCGGGATTACCTTATGACCATGTACTATGCGGTAGGTTATGGTTTTTCTGAGCAGGAAAGTTGGCTGGAAAAAGCAAATAAACAGCTTGAGCTTGTGCACAATTCCATAAGCAAGGCCGAGGAAATCTGCAGCAAATCAAAGAACGTCGACGGCGTAAAAAGCAATGTGGTGGAAATAAAAACCAAATTGGCCGAGTATGAGCAGATGATTGCTTTAACAAAATCAAAAATCGGTGCTTCAGATGCCGACATGCAAAAAGCCCAGAAATTCGCTGAAAGCTATATGAAATCCTGTCAGGAGTATTCAACAAATCAACAAGAAAAGCTCAATGAGCAGATTAAAGAATTTGCCCAGCTTTCGGCAGGCTCTAAGGATGTTAATACTGTCCAGGCAACACTCAGCGATCGAGTTCAAAAGATACTGCTGGCAGAACAATTACTCAAACTGGGCAACTGCATACAAACAATAACATACCAGGGCATAGCCAATCGCGATCTTGAGATGATCAAGCAAGTCGATCCCAAATTCGACGAAATAACAGGCATATTGGACAAAATGAAGGCCGTTACAACACAACAAGCTAATCTTAACCAACTGGAAGAGTGCAAGACAGCTGCGAAGGCTTATAATGATGTAATCGCAAGCTATGTAACAACCTGGATCGAACGTGACGAGTTAGGCAAACAAAGGCTTACTGTGGCCAATGCGATACTTGAAAAGAGCAAAAGCACTGCTCTGGACAGCATGAAAGATGCGACAAATGTTGCCTCAAATTCCGTAACAGCCCTGAACACAGCTTCAATAACAATGATTATCGGGCTTGCG
>MHYA01000154.1:0-147 GCA_001825675.1 Planctomycetes bacterium GWF2_42_9
CAATTCACCGGCGGCAAGAACAAGATTACCATCCTTGTCTTTTACCGCAGCCGGTTGAGCAGTCCCGGTACAATTAGCCAGACCGGTATCCCACATAAGTCCATTGGTATATGGCATCACGCTTGTCCCTTGAGCCTGAAACGTCTC
>MHYA01000154.1:173-14533 GCA_001825675.1 Planctomycetes bacterium GWF2_42_9
GTATCGGAAAAAATTCCGGATAGTTAGTATCAAACGGGGAACTATTCCAGCCGTACCAGTGCAAACCAAGCTTGACCGGGTCAAATAGGGACTTCATTGTATTCATATCCTCTACAAATATATCATCGCCCATCCAAGCATCCGGATTGGCCATATCTGTAGCCCAGTAGCCAATGTCTAAAAAGTTTCCCGGAATATTTGTGCGGTCCGCCAGCCAGCCTTCATCTGCCCACTTTTGCTGCAATGCCCAGTCACGATAGATTTTTGCCGCCTCCCACCAGTTGCCGCTGTACGCCTGAACAACAAAAGAAATCGCCGGAAGATTGGCATCACCGGCCTCGTTCGGATTCTCCGCCAGAACATCGAAATAGAAATGTTGGCCATAAGTCAGGTTTAGCTGTTTATAGTTCGCATTCCCATCGTGAGCCGCTATATAAAGACCGGCATCTGCTTTATTAAACGCCGCAAATTGCATGCAGCAATACGGTGAACCTGATGGGTAGTAATCGCTCCATGCGGAAGTATTATTCTTTTTCAGAGTACCACCATAGGCCCCGGTCGGCAACAAAACATCTGCCGTACCTAACGCACAAACCGTTCGCAACAAAGGATAGACAACATCCTGCAAGCCCCACATATTACTGGTATTGGCAACTGCAATTGTCCAGGTACTGGGATTGTCACCACTTGGTAATGAAATGGTGGCCGTAACGTCCAGGCAACCGGTGTCTGCCCCTACAGTAATGTCTTCCCATTTCAAAACAAGCTTGGTATTGTTGTCCTGCCATTGTGCCGACCTTGTTCCAACACCCACATTGCATACATTCGTGGTTGTTGAACCGTTGGTAAAAGTCATGCTCCACAGCCCGGCCCAATCCAGACCAGAACCTGTGGGTTGAATGAAGCGTGTATTATTTTCCAGCTTGTTTACTATAGAAAGGCAATTATAATATGACGCACTGCTCGAAAAGGTAATCTTCATCGCATCATTTTCCAAAACATACTCAGACTCAGCCGATTCAGAGGTCATTACCACGTCATCATACCAGACCGGTCCGCGATATGTCGTGTAATAAGGCGCTCCGGCCCTAACGGCATTTAATTCACTTCCTGCATAATTGGAATTGTATGCCGCGTTATCATATAGTTTAACATAACCCCCGTCTGTACCATTTGCCGAATAATAAACATCATAGACATGATTACTTACATCGATAACCATTTTATAGGCATGCCATGTCCCAGGAGTTGCCCATCCCGGAGTATCGATCTGGTCAAGGATTTTCACAAATACCCCGTTATCAATCACATAGAGGGCATTGTCAGAGTGAAGCCTTAACCCGATGCTTTCAGTGGGGTATGTGGTATCTATTAAAGCATTATCACCGACAATAAACGTGCTGCCGGCACCCTGATATTCCACACCGGGATTACTCCATCCTGCCTCGCCTCGCTTGGCCCTGAAAGACACTACCGCAGCTCCTGAAGTAACGCCGTTATCGACATAACCTATGAACTGTCCTGTCTCATAAGCATCAGCGTTGAGCCTGGTCACTTCCAGACTTTGACTGCTTGAATATGACTGAACCGATGTGACTAATGAACCGCCATAACCAGCCTGGCCCGAAAGTTTCCATCGTGCATCTGTTGTTGCTGAATTACCTACGCCTGTTCCGTTGAGTCTTGTGCCATTAACAAATGTGCCCATATTATCAAAATTCTGACTGATCACCGTAGCTGCTTGAGCTACATTCATCATCATAAGGAGGAGCAAAACCATGGGTTTACGCATTTTGAATTCCAATTTACGATTCTTCATAATCATCTCCTTTATAAAAGTTGCCTGCCGCCCTCGACAGTGCTATTTTCGATGAACTGAATCCTCAGCATTCAAACTATATTCAAATTAAAATTGCTATTTTTCACTGAACTCAAGCTATAAGGATAAAATCAAAACTGAATCCAAAATCCCAAAACATTGCAATACTTTCTGGTGAAAGGTCAATGTAATTTGAAGTGAATATTTTGCAAAGCCGTGATTGAGGCCTTCTCAATCACAAACCTTGCGCAGCAATTACATTGCAACATAGTATTTCGGTTAATCAGGTGATCGTGTAAGTTCAATCAAGATGTATTTAATATGAGCTAAAAAGAAAACATCAAATCAAAGCTGAAAATACATTACTGTATCTGAAATAATCAGCAAATATTCCAGCTTGTTACACTGCCTTTTATTTCCAGTACTGATCGCAATTGCTGTTTGCAGGATCTGTGCACCACAGCCACTGCGAAGCAAAAACAGCAACATCTCCCAAATCCACATAGCAGTCACGATTTAAATCAAGGGGAAGATATAGCGTACCCGAATCACCGCACATAGCCTGATTAGAATGTATGGCCAAAACCAATATTTCATGTGCGGCCAGCGTAAGGGATCTTTCTATTATTCCGGTTGCCGCCAGATTTTCCACAAAGGCTGTGCCTGCGGGTGTAATATTGTATATCCCCATGCCGGAAGTATTGTCCAGATAATCGTTGACATTGATCGTAAATGTTGCTCCACGCGACTGCAAATCGAGGTTCATAACCACAATTCCTAACGAATCCTCATCACGCGTTCGCCAGATAGTGCCCTTCACGGCACGAGAGTTTATACTGTAAAGAGGGGTAGTGCCTGCGTGGTCAAAGAAAGCATAAATATTTTTGGTGATATTAGTAGTCTCCGTTATGGGAACTTCATCTACCAGCTCGCCATAGACCATATAATCTTTTGCCGCCACGCGGTATTTGGCCAGATCGACAGACAAATTGGTTTTATTCTGGTCCGCAAGCAGTAAATACGGCTTGAGCCAGCTCGGAGTTACTCCATACAGAAATGATGTCCCCTGAATAAGAGTAAAAGTACCAAAACTATCACATTCTGATTCAAGAGCACCAAAGGTATTGGCATACCCTGAATAAACTGCCTGCATGAGAGGAACATCATCGGTCGCACGATACAACGCTCCAATCAAAAACCCGTGAATATAATCCATATATGGTTCGGCAAACATTTCACTTGCCAGATAAGCGTTACTGCCAACGGTAGTAGTAATATTAGAAAGCATCGTCCGGTATCCATCAACCCAATGATGGCCTCCGCCAAGCGGATGTCCGTGGCTGCTGTCATAGCAAAGATCCGGCTTATGACCGCCAAGCTGGTCAAGATAAATACCGTCAACATCAAGCTCATTGGGATTTATCAGTCTTTCACACAGGTCATGTATTTTATCCTGCCATACAGAGGTATAAGGACACATCATGGCAAACTCGTGGCCCAACTCACCGGCGGCAAGAACAAGATTACCATCCTTGTCTTTTACCGCAGCCGGTTGAGCAGTCCCGGTAAAATTAGACAGACCGGTATCCCACATAAGTCCATTGGTATATGGCATCACGCTTGTCCCCTGAGCCTGAAACGTCTCTATATCGTCATCTATCCCCTGATCCAGTATCGGAAACATCTCCGGATAATTCGTATCAAACGGGGAACTATTCCAGCCGTACCAGTGCAAACCAAGCTTTAACGGAGCAAAAGTCGATTTCATTCTGCCCATATCCGTTACAAATATATCATCGCCAAGCCAGGAATTCGGGTTGGCAGTATCTGCAGCCCAATAACCAATGTCTAAAAAGTTTCCCGGAATATTCGTGCGGTCTGCAAGCCAGCCTTCATCTGCCCACTTTTGCTGTAACGCCCAGTCACGGTAGATTTTTGCCGCCTCCCACCAGTTGCCGCTATACGCCTGAACAACAAAAGAAATCGCCGGAAGATTGGCATCACCGGCCTCGTTCGGATTTTCTGCAAGAACATCGAAAAAGAAATGTTGATCAAGAGTCAGGTCTAATGTCTTATAGTTCGCATTTCCATCATGCGCAGCTATATAAAGACCGGCGTTTCCTTTATTGAACGCCACAAATTGCATACAGCAATACGGTGAACCCGATGGATAATGATCGTTCCAAGTCGAAGTATTATTCTTTTTAAGGGTGCCTCCATAGGCCCCTGTCGGCAAAAGAACATCCGCTGTACCTGACTTGCAAACCGTTCGCAATAAGGGGTAGCGAACGCTCTCTATGCCCCACATACTACTGGTATTGGCAACTGCAATTGTCCATGTACTTGGATTATTGCCGCTCGGCAAAGAAATATTAGCTGTCACATCCAGACAACCTGTATCTGCTCCCAGCGTTATATCTTCCCATTTCAAAACGAGTTTTGTGTTGTTGTCCTGCCATTGTGCCGACCTTATTCCAACACTGATATTGCTTATATCAATTGTTGTTGATCCATTGGTAAATGTCATGTACCACAAGCCCGCCCAATTCAGACCTGATCCGCTCGGCTCGACAAAACGTGCATTGTTCTCCAATTTGTTTTCAATAGATAGGCAATTAAAACCAGATGCACTCTCTGAGAAGATAATCTTCATCGCATCATTTTCCAAAACATACTCCGACTCAGCCGATTCGGATGTCATAATCACATTGTCAAACCATACCGGCCCGCGGTAAGTAGTGTAATAAAGCGCGCCGGCTCTAACAGCATTTAATTCACTTCCTGCGTAATTGGGATTGTATGATGCGTTATCATATAATTTTACATAACCCCCATCTGTACCATTTGCCGAATAATAAACATCATAGACATGACTACTCACATCGATAACCATTTTATAGGCATGCCACGTCCCCGGTGTCGCCCATCCTGGGGTATCTATCTGGTCAAGAATTTTTACAAAAACACCGTTATTAATCACATAGAGGGCATTGTCAGAGTGAAGCCTTAGCCCGATGCTTTCGGCGGGGAACACCGTATCTAATTTAACATTATCACCGACAATAAACGTACTGCCGGCGCCTTGATATTCCACACCCGGATTGCTCCATCCCGCTTCACCTCTTTTGGCCCTGAAGGATACTACTGCTGTGCCCGAATTAATGCCATTATCAACATAACCTATGAACTGTCCCGTCTCATATGCATTGGCATTAAGTCTTGCGACTTCTAGACTTTTACTGCTTGAAAATGACTGAGCTGATGTGATTAATGAACCGCCATAACCTGTTTGGCCCGAAAGTTTCCACCGTGCATCTGTTGTTGCTGAATTACCTACGCCTGTTCCGTTGAGTCTTGTGCCATTAACAAATGTGCCCGTATTATCAAAATTCTGACTGATTATCGTTGCTGCGAAACCAGTATGTGTAGTCAATGCTAAAACGACTACAATTTTAAACAATATTGTTTTTTTGACAGCCGCAAGCATACTGTTAAAACCTTTCTCCCCCTCTACACAACCCAGCATATAAAGCATTCACTTTCTTTTAGTAACAATCCAAAAGGAGCTTTGGGGATCTCTTACGGCCTTTTCACGAATACTCTCAACATGTCCATCTGCAAAAGCAGCTGCATTTCCTCCCGGATGACGGTCTCGCAAATCCATATTTAATCTGGGTTCAATTCCTGGTATTTTGTCACATGTGACAATAGTAGCCCATATATAATCAGTATTCAAGATTTCTGCAAATACCAGTCCTGACGATGTTACTTCCAAGGTACTTCTAGATTTCCCTGAGCTCCAATCGTAAATACCATAACCTTTCGTATATAAAGGCACAACATTACCTAAAGGAAAAGGCCCGCCCATATGAATACCATAAATCATTGGCACATCTATGTTATTTCGCGGCATACGCGATTTTGGTGTGCCAGGGCAAACCAAATCCCACCATGGTTTAAAATACTTTTCACGATCCTTTTGGGTTGTGGGCGCATAATACAATTCGGCATTTGTTTTATATTGTTGCTTTGAGAGATATGGCACAAGGTATGAATGCCAATCCACCCACTGAGTGCCACGGTGATTCATGAATTTATTCTTATTGTCTGAAGCATATAGCATGGTGGCCTGACTTGCAGTTCTTGTATTTGATAAGCAAACAATCTTTTGTGCCGCTTTTCTGGCTTTGTTTAAACTTGGCATTAGAATAGACAACAACAAGGCTATTATTGATATCACTACCAATAGCTCCACTAGTGTAAATGCTTTAAATCGTTTCATATTGATTTCTCCAAATTTAAACAAACATCTCGCATTTAATTAGATTCAGAGTAGCGGGCAGGTTCCGAACATTACCCGCCACTCTGATGTAAATAAAAAAAACTTCGTCACCAACTTATTTGCGACGTCTCACCAATGCAAATCCGCCCAGACTAAACATCATCATGGTAGCCGGTTCGGGAGTCATAACCACATCATCAAACCATACCGGTCCGCGCCAAGTCGTAAAATAAGGTGCGCTAGTCCTAACGGCATTCAATTCGATTCCTGCACTGGCAGGACTATATGTAGCGTTATCATACAGTTTGATGAAACTTGCGTCTGTGCCATCCGCAGAATAATAGACGTCATAGGCATGGTTATCCATATCTATAACCATCTTATAAGCATGCCAAGTCCCGGGCGTATCCCATCCTATTGCGTCAATCCCGCTAAGGATTTTTACATATGCACCATTGTTACACACATAAAGGTTGTTGTCTGAGTGTAGTTTAAGTGCAATGCTTTCGGCGGGGAACACTGTGTCTATCATAGCGCTATCTCCTACGATAAACGTGCTGCCGGCACCCTGATATTCCACGCCAGGATCGCTCCATCCTGCCGCGCCTCTTTTAGCTCTGAAAGACACTACTGCTTCACCAGCAGTTACACCATTATCAACAATACCGATAAATTGGCCTGTCTCAAAATTGTCACCGGTCCTGCCAACTTCCAGACTCTGACCGCTTGACCACGACTCAACATTGTTAACCAAAGCACCACCAAAAGCTGTTTGGCCGGAAGCTTTCCATAGCCCGACTGACACGGGTGAATTGCCTATCCCAGTGTTACCTAGTCTTGTACCGGCAACAAAGATATTGGTATCATCAAAAGTTTGACTCATCAGCGGAACTGCTTGAGCCACACCGTTTGGCATCACTATGAGTGACAAAACAACAGTGAATAATAATACTCCTGGACTACTCGTTTTCATATCCCTCTCCTTTTTTCAAGTCTTGTCTGCCATAATCAATGTAAATCCAACTTTGGCAAAAACTCTCCAGTTATAATTTTCAATTAATTATCCAATACTGATCACAGGCACTGCTTGCAGGGTCTGTGCACCACAGCCACTGCGCAGCAATAACAGCAAAGTCACCCATATTCACATAGCAATCGTGGTTAAAATCGAGGGAAAGGTAAACCGTGCCCTGATCGCCGCAAACCGAAGGACCACTGTATATTTCCCCTGTCATTAGCACATCATCAAACCACACTGGCCCGCGATATACGTTAAAATAGGGTGATTCCGCTCTGACACAGTTGATTTGATTATATCCTATGGCCGCCAAATCGTAGTGCGCATCATTATATACTTGGGTGTAACCTGCATCTGTACCATCAGCGGAATAATATACATCATACACCTGGTTAGTAGCATCAATTACCAACTTGTACGCATGCCAATTTCCCGGCGTCTGCCAACCTGGTGTGTCAATCTGGTCAAGAATTTTGACCAAAACAGCATTACCGCCATCAATAACATAAACATTATTATCATTCCAAATTCGAAGCCCAATAAATTCGCCTGGAAACTGGGTATCTAATACAGCGCTATCGCCAACGAGAAGCCAAGCCGCCGAACCCTCGTATTCCTGAACAGGCTCACTCCATCCTGCCTCGGCTCTCTTAGCCCTGAAAGACACCTCGACCGTTCCGCGGATTGCACCCTCATCAACAAAACCGATGAACTGCCCCGTCTCATATCCTGCAACCCTGGCTACTTGAAGGCTCTGGCTGCTCGAATACGACTGCGCCGCAGTAATTAAAGATCCTCCTAAACCCGGTTGGCCGGAAGCTTTCCATTTTCCTACCGACGTTGTCGAATCACCTGTCGCAGTATCGCCTAGTCTTGTTTCAGGGGCAAAGGTCCCCGTATTATCAAAATTTTGGCTCAGAATTATCTGTGCTTGAGCAACTCCATTTAACATTACAACCGCAATCACGAGCAATACTAAATTTGTTTTACAGGATTTCATTACTGTCTCCTCCGAAAATTGCCTACCAAATGCCTGCCGACACCGGCAGTTTTACATTTGGCATTGGCCCAAAAAAATAATATTAAAAAGTAAAACTGGTTTAACTTATCTCCTCATCTGCCCTCCTCCCTTTTACTGAGCTCTTTTCTCTTAATAGAACGGTTTATTAACTTCTTAAAAAAAAACGCCACCAGTTCTGATATCGAAAAAAAACGAACATTAATCCTAATCATTGAATAATTAATGGTGCCACTGTAGAGCCAGAACAGAACTCAGGCTTAAATTGAACATCCTCAACTGTTTTGCCCTCAAGCATGGAAAGGCACATCCGTGCAGCTTCTCCGCCCATCTTTGATAAAGGAACAACAAATGTAGTCAAGTGGCTGTATTTATAAAATATGAATTCGTCACCATTATGACCTATAAAAGACATGTCCTGCGGAACACGGAAACCAGCGTCTCGGAGCCCATCCATAAGATATATTGCCATTGAGTCATAAACAGTTATTAATGCAGTAGGTCTATAGGCATGAGCGATCAGCTTTTTGGCTGCGCCACAAGGAGAATCGGGCCAACCCTCATCAGGCATTGTAAAGACAAATGGCTCCAGTCCAGCACTTCTCATCGCAGCATCATAACCCATCCAACGCTGTTTGCTCTCAATGTGAAATCCTGGTGTTATCTCGTCATGATAATCTGCAATCGTGAAATGACCTATCCGTTTATGGCCTTTTTCAATGAGGTAATTAGTAGCAGCTTTTCCTGCTTCATAGTTATCATAAGATACACAGGGAATATTCGGCACTATTTTATTAAAGAGCTGTACAACTGGGATGCCGCTCTCCTGTAACCGTACTATCTCCTGATTATTTGAATAGCCATTCCTTTCCAATGCTGGCGTGATTATCAATGCTTCAGATAATCGTGCATTGCTGTGCTCAAGATTACAGAGCTCATCTTTAGCAGTATCTCCATGAACATAGGCAATAACTGAATAACCTTGGCCTAGGAAAACATCCTGCATTCCACGTAAGAGTTCAGTGGCATTCTTGCCATAATTCTCGCGACAAAGAAAACCTATCAGAAATGATTTCTGCTGTGAAAGACTGCGTGCAGTTATATTTGGCTTATAGTTTAGCTGCTTCGCCATTTCAATGATTCTGTCCTTAGTCTCTTTGCCCAGGTTAATATTGGTGCGATGATTTGCAAGGGCTGCCCATGCAGCGGCTTTCGAAACCCCTGCTTTCAGTGCCACATCATTTATAGTTGCAAACTTCGCCATGTAATCCTTGCGTTATAAGAACAGATACACCGTACTATTATAAGTAATATATCGGTTTATCTGCGTTTAATTATAGCTGCCGTATAAGCTCATGTCAAGTTTTTTTGCGAATTCATCCTGTAAAGAAATTAAACTTTCAAAAAACCTTGAAGACATACATTAAATCTGGGCCACCATTATCCTTATTAGATACCTTGTAAAGAATCAATTATCAAACCATTGCAGCCCATTACAAAACAACGATTTGGCAGTACTGCAATCTAACTTCTAACCTTCAGGCTGCAACCCCCGAGGTCAATCGTGTGACACATTGAGCCGTAATTGGAGAGCAATTGCAAGTCTAATACAAGAGCTGCGGCAGATTAAAGTGCAGGATGATCAGCTTATTGCTGTGTCCGCGAAGGCGTCGATCCATATCCTTTCTACATTGTTCAAGCAGGTATTTATTCAATTCGGCAAAATCTCTTACCTGAGACACTGACAGCATGAAATTGAGACGTGCGTACTTGACCGCGCCTTCGACTACTCCCTTTTCACTGGCACGCCTGACCTGGCAGAATCGGTAATTGAATAAATAACCGGTGCCGCCCGTATAGTTCTCTTAAAGATTTTTCCCCCTGTAAACGGCGGAGTAAAAGTGCGGCGGATGGCGGTCTGATAGTGCGGCACCGGGGCACTACATACCCCTTTTTCCAGTCATCGTCAATTACATTTTCCTATTTCTGTACTTCTTAACACCGCTTGGCTGATCACTCATCCTGCTGAAGACGTACGCTTTACTGCTAAGTTTCTCTGGTCTGTTATTTTTGCAATCGCAACCAACCAAATGAAAGCGGATCTTGTGTTCCACAAATTCCCGGCGTCCATTCCATCCAGCCAAAAGCTTCATCTTCACCATCGCGGTCATTGATTGTCAGAGACCATGTAATTGGCATATTTATATTTTTTATACCGATCTCTTTCCATGGAATTTGGCCTTCATAAATAGTTGTTTTTTCATCTTTATTACATATCACGGAAAGCGTTGCCATCTTGCACTTTTGTAAATTCGGGCTCCATTGCCAAATAATCGCTCCCACCTCTGTCAATGCTGCTCCAATTGATGCCCCTCCATCATTCTTTGCGGCATCAGGCTTTCCAAAGCCACTATAATCAGTAATTTGGGCAATATCAGATTTGCCAGAAAAATGGAAGGCAAATTGAATACAATCGCCATCCCATATCAATTCATTTAAATTTTTCTGCAGAAAAATATCATCTGTTACTACAGCAGCAAAGTAGAAATTTTTATTATCCCAGCCCGTATAGAGTGTCGCCGACAAATCCTCGGCTCCCTTGTAATTACTTATTTGAACCTGAGTTTTTTGAGTTCCATCAAGGGTAATGGTCGGAGTCATCTTCGACCAATCGCCAAGGTTACCATCAATAACCGGCGGAAGTTTAAAAAATCGAGAAATCGCCTGTGGACGGCTCTTTATTGCTGTCACTCTTTGAGCCACAGTGTATTCATCAATTTTTGCAGTGATTACAGCTATATCGTTATTGGCATAATAAGGCACCTTACACTTAACTATAATATCTACTTTATGACCTGGTTTAATATCTTTGAAATTTCCGCCTGAAATGTACTCCCAGTCCTCTGGCAAAACCATTACCACCTTACCTGACTGTATTTTCTCAGTGTTATTCTGAACCGCTATCTTTAGAGATGATATCTGATTACTTTCTATGGACTGTCCTATATCAATTGCAATTTGTAATGGAGCAATAAGGTTTACATAGAGTGGAATCTTTTTGGCAAATACACCTTTTTTAATCCCAATCTCACATTTTGTATACATTGCTTTGTTTTCAGCAAACGAGATATTATGTTTTAGGGTTGTGCTCTGGTTATGGCTTAGGACGACTTCTTCAGTATTATTATCTGGCCAGATTATTTGTAATTTCTGTATATCCTTTCCATCATTTACAATATTTATAATCGCTTCTATACTGGATGCAAATAGAGCATCAACAATATCTTTTTCAAGATAAATATTCAGTTTTTGCTTTGTCATTTCTTGGTCAAACAAGAATGACTCTGCCATGACCGCAGCCTGATTTGAAACATTCTCCATTCTGACTGGATCAACTAATTTAACTGTAGCTATCCCCTCGACCGGACGTATCGCCAAAAGCAATACTTCATGTGAATCTAAAATAATGTCCCTTTCCAACAAATGACTTTTTGCTAACTTTTCGAAGATGCTACCTTCAGGTAAAATACGATATACCCCCCATTCTTTAGCAGCGTCTTTTTTCAACCATTGTTCGATATTAACTGAAAATTTTACTTTATGTGGTTGTGAATCCATATTCATAACCACAATTCCCAATGATTTTTTATCATATGTTCGCCAAATACTTCCCATCACAGGCCTGAATTCTTCGATATGTGTAGTAACTGCCATATAGGGACCATAAACCGTCCTCTTGACGTTACCAGCCTTTGGCTCTATGTGTACCTCATTCAACAATTCCCCATAGATTAGAAAATCCTTTGCAGCCATACGATATAAAGCCAGTTTTTTTGCCAATTCCGCTTTTTCTTGTTGGCGCACCAATGGAGTTTTCAGCCAACCGGGCATTATCCCCCAGATAAAAGCTTCTCCTTGCAGCATAGAAAATGTGTCTATTTCATCTCTTTCAGATTCGTAACAACCAAAACACGACGTGTATCCGGAATAGACAGCTTGAGCAAGGGGAACGTCATGGATATTAAGAGGCAAATGTGCAACCAGAAATCCATCAATATAATCAATGTAATTTTCTGCAAACATTTCACTTGTTAAATAGATACCATTGGGACCTGTTATTTTAGTAACTGAATCAAGCATTTTCCGGTATCCTTCTGTCCAAAAACCACCTCCACCGAGCGAATGCCCATGAGAAGTATCAAAGCAAAGTTGTGCATGATGACCACCAAGCTGATCCAGATATATACCTGTAACACCAAGTTCAGTTATCGCTTGGTTGCATATATCTGTCATTTTTTGTTGCCAAAACTCGGTATAAGTACACATCTCGGCCAACTCGCGGCCAGGGGCTGATGCAGGACCGGAAAGAAGAATTCCATTTTGTTTTTTTACAGTAAATGGACGTGCTTGTTCGAAACTCGCCAACCCAATGTCGTATAAAAGTGCGTTTGTATATGGCATCACACTTGTGCCTTCAGATTCAAGTGCCTTTATATCATCAATTACCCCCTCTTTCGCTGGAAAGAACTCAGGATATTCACTATCAAACTGTATTTGATGCCAGTCATACAGATGCAAAGCAAGTTTTAGCGGTGCAAATAATTTTCTAGCAACTATCATATCGGAACGCAATACTTGAGACGACAATAATTCCTTTGTTGAAGCATTTCCATGAAACCAAAAGCCGATATCCAAAAACTTCTTTGTTGACATATCCTCACGAGTAGCCAGCCAGCCTTTTCGTGACCACTTTTGCTGCAATGCCCATTGGCGATATATTTTTGCGGCATTCCACCAATCGCCACGATAAGCAGCTATAACATAAGGAAATGAAGGAACCCTGCCAGAAGCGGCCATACCCATATTTTCTGCATAAAGCTCAAACGTTACATGCTGCTCACTAGTTAGTTTCAGTTTTTTAAAATTCTCTCCTCCGTCATGTGCTCCTATGTATAATCCCGAATCTCCTTGATTGAATGCCATAAATTGAAAGGCGCAATATGGCGAACCGGAAGGATACCAATCGTCAAATGTCGAGGTATTATTCTTTCTAAGTGTGCCTCCATAGGCACCGTAAGGCAACAGAACATCAGCGGTACCTGGCTTGCAGATCGTTCGCAATACAGGGTAACACACGCTATCTACACACCATTTCTTACTGTGATTTTCAACTTGTATATACCAAATACTCGGTTCCTCTCCCTGGGCCAAAACGATTGTGGCAGTTACATCTAAACGATTGGAGTCATCTGGAAGGGAAATTCCTTTCCATTGCAATACAAGCTTATCGTCATTTTCTGTCTTAGCTGTTTTATTACCACTGCTGTTTTTATTATCTAGTTGTATTGTTTCTCGTTTGCCCGTATCAAGTAAGCAAGACATGGTAATTGTCCACAGTCCCGGTAAAGAAAGATCGTTATCTTTTGGCACAATAAAACGTGTATTGGCCACCAATTTATTCTCAATAGATGTACAATCAAAACCGAACGCACTACTTGAAAACGAAATCTTCAAGGCTTGATTTTGCAAGACATAATTCTTTTCTTTTTCTTGCGCTGCACTCAAGGGCATCGCGATCAAAAACGCAATAATTGTGAACATTGTTTTTGTGTTAATCAGTTCCATGAATACTTTCCCATTCTCAAATATATTAAATAAATACATCTGCCAACGTCAGCAGTAATATTCAAAGTTCATTGAAATTACGTTCTCAATATCAAACATTTTTTAAGTTGCTCTACAATTTTATAGCATTCCTCTATTTTGCATTTAGGATTTCAAAATACTTGATTTCCATACTTACGCCATACATCAAGCATCAATTCATAGCGTCTCAGGTCCATTCCCGTATAAATGCAATTACTGGTTGAGAAAACATATCCACCACCCGGCATACCCGATTCCAATGCATATTTTGCACTGGCTATAACATCTTCATCGGTACCCGTTTGCATCAGTGAGCAGTTGACATTGCCAATAAGGCAAACTTTTTTGCCTACAAGCGATTTGGCCTTTGCAATATCCACCCCTCCCTGTGGATCCAAACTGTGGATTGCATGCGGTCCAGCTGAAACAAGTTTCTCTAAAATTGGCATGATGTTTCCATCTGTATGCTTGATTATGTAATAACCCATTTCTCTATAGCCGGCTATTAGCTCACTCAAAAATGGAAGCACAAAATCATCGAACATTGCTGGACTTAAAAATGGTCCGCTGTTGAAAC
>MHYA01000155.1:0-53317 GCA_001825675.1 Planctomycetes bacterium GWF2_42_9
TAATCTGGTCATCATCTTTGTCATCCTCAACACTTAAGTGTTGATTTTTTTATCGGTCTATCCGACCATCGCAACTCCTTCAATCTTTACATGTTCTTCTAATCGCTTCATATTCAAATAACATGCCGTGCTCCATTTTGTACCGGCTATATGACGCAACCTCGCTGCCGAAAGCATCAATGCACTATTGCCGTCAGGGAAGCTGCCAACTACTCTTGTTCGTCTGCGTATCTCTTTCATTATCCGTTCAAGCATGTTGTTCGTCCGTATTCGCAGCCAATGCTCACGTGGAAAATAATAATACGATAACGTCTCGGCAATACCATCCTGAACTACTTCTGATGCCTTGCCAAGTCTCATTGATTTCAACTTCTCAACAACATCCGTTGCCTTAACCAATGCCGATTCTCTGCTTTCCTGTGCATGTATCGCTTTGAGCATTCCAGCTACTTCTTTGACCTTATCGTTTGGCACACAGGAAAATACATTTCTATAAAAATGTACCATGCATCGCTGCCATCTTGCATCAGCAAAAAATTCACCAAGTGTTTCTACAAGGCCAAGGCATTTGTCGGATATAACCAACTGAACGCCTGTCAACCCTCGCTGCTTTAAATGCCTTAAAAAATTACGCCAGCTTTCCTGGTCTTCTTTGATACCCTCGCAAATGCCCAATATCTCTCTAAAACCGTGCTCATCAACGCCTACCGCAACAAGAACAGCTATATTCCTTACCTCGCCGCCCCAACTGCGTTTCAAATATATGCCGTCAAGATAAACATAAGCGTATTTACCCGTTAATGGCCGATTACGCCATAATTCAATCTGCGAATATATCTTCTTATTCATTTCGCTGACCGTGGCCGGACTTACACGTGTTCCCCATAACGCCTCTGTAATGTCCTCCACTCTGCGAACAGATACTCCGGCAAGGTACCGTTGAATCATAGCCTCTTCAATGGATGATTCTCTGCGTTTATATCGTTCAATGATAGCAGTCTCAAATGTGGTCTTACGCAACTTTGGTATTTTGATATTTATTTCACCAGCTTTCACATGCAGCTTTCTTGTATAATGACCTGCACGGCTGTCCGCTCTTGAATCGCTGTGTTCATAACGGGCGGCATTACAAAGCCTATCTGCTTCCTCATCGAGCAGTTTGTTAAGCGTTTCCTCGACCGAGGTTCGCACTACGGTATCAAGGTGCGAATGAATCTGTGCAGCGTCAAATTTTATTACACCATTCAAGTTTTTTGCCGATTCTACCGATGTTTCATTGTTCATATAAAGCCCTTTCTCTGTCAGATGGTTAATTGTTTTGTGAATACTATTCCATCGACCAGATTGAGGGCTTTTTCTTTATTTTTAACAGGCATACCACAACGCCCGATAAGTAATGTGCGAAAAATATTATACGTTATCGCTGTGTGAGTAGAGACATAAGTGTTTAAAGTAACAAATCACGATACTATTCAAACTGCGATTGCAGTAAACCTTGCAGTTATGCTGGCATCTTTAGACGTGTCTAGTCAATTACATCCCGCTGTTGCTGATTAATCTAGCTAGCAAACATTGTTAAAATCATCGCCCATGGTCGGTGTTTCATATTGCAATTTCCAATCAATTAAAACTGAAAATTATAACTCAAAGTTCATGTCAAAACAGGACTTTTTGACTGATCTAAATCCATGCCCCAAAAGACCGTGGTTGGATTACTTTTTACATATTAAGGCCACTCTGTCAAGCTGAGACAAATTAATAAAATTGTTAATAAACGTTCTTTAGATTTCATAGATTGCCTTAAATAATTTACTTAAAAACTGAAAAATAATAAATATCACTATCTAGTCTCTTCCATAAGATTTACTTCAGACACTCTTTTGTTATCAACCCTGATTGTTTTAATTTCGAATGGTCCAAAACTAAGTCTTCGGGAAATACCTAAAACCGGCAACTTCAATTGAGCAGATTGCTTCTTGTCAGTTGAATTGAAAAGTCTTATTATCCAGTCATTGTTATTCTCTGCCTTTTTAATAGCTGATATTCCAATCGATTCATTATTTAAAATCGCAAAAGATTCAAGCTTGTTACCATCGCCGTTCGGAAAAAATGATAAAGCAAACGGCTTTTCATTCTTTGCAAGAGCCTCATTGTCAATTTTTGCGAATCTTTCTGCAACATTTCCACCATTTATCCAGAGCCTGAACAACCGTTCACCTTGGTCCATACGTTCAGTAAACTGACTTTCTGATATCACTTTATTTTTGTTAACCGGATGGCCGCTATATGCAGGTGAACGAAGTAATGTAAGACGCAGACTGCCTCCTGAAAAGTCAGAACCATAAATGCCATCATTTATACAACTGAAATATTTATCTGATTTTTTATTCACAACAGCCACCCATTTTTGGGCAACAGCTTCGTCACCATTTGACGGCAGTTGCTGAATACCGAAAGCTGTCTGACCAAAATATTCACAGCCGGCACCTGTCATTGGAATTAGCAACTTAAGGAGCCTATCCTTTTGATTCCAATAAACCCTTGTTTCAACTTCAAATTGCGTACCTGTTTTGGGAAGCTTATAGCGTTGGCAAATAAATGACTCTTCAAAACCAAGTACAACTTCTACAACTGTTCTGACATCACCATCTTCAATAATTCGCACTGAATCCAGTTTAGATTTAACTTTATCGGCAAGACCACTAAACTTTGTGCCAAAGGTTTTGTCCAGAAGTTTGAATCGCCCGATTTCCTTTCCAAAACGTGTGCCATCCATTCTCCATGGGTCTTCATTATCTTTAAGCACCACAGGACAAAACGCACCTTTACCTACAAAATCAATACCATTTACTTTATAACTGTCTATAAAGCCTGTTTTAATATTAATTACAATTTTCAACTGTGAATTATCAAAAATTATTTTGCCATTTTTAGCAGATTTCAAAACAGATGGTTTATTGGGAATCTGATGCATAGTACAGTCAAACCGGTTCATACAACTCGGTTCGAGTGTGGCATAAAAAATTACCCTCTTGCGCCAATCGACAGCCAAATTACTTAATTCCTTTTCCACTTGCGCAGGAATCATTTTGCCCCTTTGATACACTTTAATATCCGTAATACTGCCGCTATAATTGAAATCCGGCAAATTAAACTCACACTCAAAAATTCCTTGGACTTTATGCGGATGCGGATTATAGACTAAAATTGGTATTCGGCCATCTTCTGCTTTTTTCTGGCCTTTGGCAAGTGCAAAGAAACTGCGGGCTTTTATTCTTGAAAGTATTTCCAATCCGTGATCCATTATTCGCAGTGCAGCTTCTTCTACAGGCTGAATCGATGTACCAGGCAAAATGTCGTGAAATTGACCAAACATCAAATCTTTGGATGCTTGAGCAATTTCATCCTGCGGATATGTCAAAAGATTATTGGCGGCCGCACAAGATACCATTTTTTCCACCATATACAGCTCATTTTCAAGCTGACGGTGCTTTTGCTTGACCCGAACCATAGAAACGTAGCAACCAATTCCCCATGGATTCAAATCCGCCTTACGCGTTCCAGGTTTAATACCGCTCTTATGAACCTGTGCAAAATAAGCTTCAGGCGTAGAATGTAATACTTTTACGTCTTTGCAATTTTTTATCATCACATTTACATCTATCAAATCCTTTCTACTGGGACCTCCGCCATGATTACCCACACCCCAAAGAACTTCTACAATATCATCATTGGATTGTTCAATTCTTTCTGTAATCTGTTTTTCTGCCTGACCAAGCTTGGTGTTATACCAACCGCGGAACCTTTTGGCCAAAATTTCAGAACCATCAAACCCAACCCACGTAAATAGATCGCTCGGCATATCCATATATTGTTTTGGCTGCGGCCTTCCAAACAAATATGAATCGTAACCTGATTTAGCAAGTATCTGGACAAGACCGCGACTATGACCGAATGGGTCAAAGTTTATAGCAGTAGTCGGCGTAACACCAAAATGCTTCTTGAAATATTGTCTGCCCGCAAGAATCTGACGAACAAATGATTCCCCGCTTGGCATATTACAATCCGGCTGAAGATACCAGCCGCCCATAATGTGCCATCTTCCTGCCTTGACAAGTTTTTTTATTCGTTCAAACAGTTTGGGATCATATTCCATTACCCATTCGTATAAAATGACTTCATTATGATTAAATATAAATGTATTATTTTGTTCACACAACTCTGCTGCTGTACGGAATGTTGAAATCACTTCAGCAGCACCTTCTTCCCATTCCCAAAGCCATACAGGGTCCAAATGTGCATTACATATCAAATGAATATTTTTCATAAAATCATTAATCCTAAAATTCTTTATTTGGCTCTTCTACTTACTATTCAAAATCTGTCAGATTTAGCCATGCAAATTCCATTTTGATGCTACGGAATAGTTTTTACATACTAACGCAAAATACTGATGAAGTAAATTAACCTTTGATGATATACTTTTTTATTTTACCAAAGACAGTATCATTCCACCGTTGAGATATCCAGCAATGGGCCCATAGGTTGGGATGTACCATATCAGCAGACCACTTTTCACTACTTACACACGCCGATAACGAATCAATTTCACTTTGTAAATTTAGAAGTGTAATATTATATTCCGTGGCGAGTTTCGCACATATTTTCTGATAATGCTTTAATTCTTTAAACATATCATTGTTTTTATCATTACAGAACATAAATGGCTCTATGATAATGATATCAGATTTGCAAGAATTTAACACCATTTGGATCATTTGGCGGTAATTTGCCTCAAACTGTTCAGGGTAAACAGCCTCACTGACTTTATCTTTTTCATATCTCCTCCACAAATCATTAATACCTATCAGGATTGTTATGATGTCGGCTTTATAATCGGTACAATCGGTTTTCCATCTATTCAGTAACTGTGTTGATGTATTACCAGAGATACCTGTGTTTATTATTTGAATTTCTAAATCAGGATATTTAGCCATCAACGCATAGGCTGCAAAATACACATAACCATTACCTAATGGCTGATATGCAGGATTATTTCTACCACAATCAGTAATGCTATCTCCGGTAAAAAGCAACTTTACTGTTTTTTTTAGAACCATATTTCCAACTCCAAAAGTTTACTTAATTATTTTGTTTTATTCATTTAAATGCGTAGACAATTAATGATCTACTTTTCATTTAACATAATTATTAATCCGAGGTTAATATTTTCTTAATTTGATAAGCCGCTGGTTTATAATTTCCTTCAAAATCTAATATTGAAGTATTAGCTGTGCATGGGAAACAATCATGCCCCATCCAGATGATAAATATTCCACATTGTCCTAATCTATGTAGACAGTTTTGAATCGATATTACAAGAGCTTTGCTTTGTCGATTTGTTCCCCATGCAACATATTCATTAAGATCTACTGGCTGACGACCATTTTCAGATATAAATTCTTTCCACTCGCACCACCATGGTGTTCTTGCCCAAAGAGGATTTTCTAAATTGCATGGAAACGGATCAATATCACCACAATATTTTTCTATTATTTCAGTAGACGAGGGGCCGGGACAACCTATTTCCGTTCTTGCAAGAGAATCATCTGCTCTCCAATAACGTTCCCAATCTTCTAGTGTACCATCTATCTTCCAAGGTCCGTTAACAGCCCAATGAAGCCCTTTTCCATAGTTATGTTCATATGCACAAAAACTGGGCCCAAAAGGCGTAGAAGGTATGAATTTTCTCTTAGGATCTTTATTTATAAAAACATTTACCAATTCTTTAATCAGTGGATGATCAAACTCAATGGGATCATCAGTTTTCTTTGATGCACGAAGCTCATTACCACCGCACCACATCAATAATGAAATATGATGCTTGCGCCTACAAATAAACGATTCTGCAATTTTAGTAACAACTTCTATAGATTTTGGATCATCAGGGGGATAACTCTCCAAACCAGATGACGACAAAGGCAGTTCCTGCCAAACCATCAAACCCGATCTATCGCAAAAATCATAAAAACATTCTTTTTCGAGAAAAGCCCCACCCCAAACACGAAATAGATTAAAACCTAAATTTTTGTATTTATCGATTCTTAATTGATAATCTTCAATATTTACATCGGCAAAATTAGGGCGGATGGGTGTCCAATTAACACCCTTCAAAAAAACTAATTGATCATTTATTGAGCATAGCCAATTCGTTGCACCTTTTGGCGCATCTTTACACGGCAACCAATCTATATGCTTAAAGCCTATATGTTTACAAAAAATATCAATTAAATTATCTTCTTTATCATATAATTTAATGATTAATGAATATAAATTCTGAAAACCCATTCCATTTGGCCACCATGGTAACACTTCCAAATCCCCAACAACTATCCCTCGTTCATTAAACAGGCAAGCATCAAGTTTTGTATCAAAAAGCAACTCTTTTTCTTGATAATCGTATAGAGATACAGATAAATATGTATCAGATTGGCCGAAGATGTCTCCCTTTATTGCCAGCCAACCTGATTTTTTTTCAGCTATATAATCAGTTTCAATATCGAAATGATTTATCTTGTCTTTTTCAAAAACATCTAAAACTATATCATCCCAAATTCCTATCTGTACCAACCGCGGACACCAGTCCCATGTATAATTAAAACGCGGCTTAAAATCTGTCATCTTAGATGTTTCACCATACTGACCAAGCCATCTCGGTGAAACATCAAATACAATGGAAAGCACATTATCCGATTTATGAAATTTCCCATTTAAGTTCAGTTCATATTCCAAATGCGAATTATCAAATGTCGCAAGCTCAACTCCATTAAAATATATCCATCCTTTATAATCTAAACCTTTAAATTTAAGAATGTGATTTTCCCCAGAAAAAAACCAGCTATCCGGAATTTTAGTACTGAATATCCAATGCCTATTTTCTATCCATTCACAATCACGCGAATTAAGCCCAATATTCCAGTTTTTAATAATATTATTATCTAAAAGCACTTTTTGAACAGAAGACGGTATCTTAGTATCAAGGCTGCCTACAATAGAAACTGCTAAACTATTTGTTTCAAAACTTCGAAAAAGTTTCCATTCATAAGGATTATATCCTTCTAAAGTCCATTTGAGAGCCGAAAGCAAAAATCTCTTATTTTTCAACAAAATAACCTTTAAAACGTTCTATTATCAATAACATAAAACACTATTTTTCTTATCAAATGCAGATATAGATAAATTAAGAAGCATAGTGATAATTTTGTACGATGGAAATTTCACATTTAATTCATTATTATAAATAAGTGTTTTAATTCTTAGAAATATTTATAATAAGGACTCATTGCGTAATTGAGCATATTTTTGGAATCGCACATAGGGTTCCAGAGCATTTGCGAAAACAAAGCGACACTCGGCTGTATGCATTCTTCGAACATCCCGTCTTCTATAAGCCCCGTTACAGTCATTCGCGATGGTTTTGATGCCAGCAATTCCTTATAAAACCGTTGAGCATGCTTGTAATTCATGAACCACAAGCGATTCACCTCATCCCATCGTGCCTGCCGTTCACACAACCGCTTCTTTATAAAATCATGTTCTCGTTGTCCTAAAATGAACGAGCCATGATTTTCAAATTCTTCTTTCCACCGCAGTGTAATCCAGCCTTTGGGCACCATTGCAAATTCACAGCCAAGTCTTAATGCAGCAAGTTTTTTAGAATATTCTATTGTCTTATCAACACTATCAATTCCAACTGGTTTAGAAAAGCCTGCATCAGACTGGTTCGTAACAGGATTATAGGAATACGGTATCACTCCGGCATCTTCCCAGACAAGACTTACCTTCGAATCGAGATATTTGAATTGTGTATAATTATCAAGAACACTCGTAGCATGAATACCGAACTGAAGATAAAGCTCCGGCCGCTGATTCAGTATCTCTCCTGCGACCTGATTGACAAGTGTACATGCGGCGGATGCAATTGATTGACCACCGATTTGAGTATTTCCGTGTTCTGTAATCGTCTGAAAGTAAATACCATCTGCGGAAATATGTTTATAATTCTGCGACCAGTTCATTAATACGGAAGATTTGATCTGTTCCCGGACACCGGCATCTGTCAAAATAAAATCCTTCTGCCCCCAATCCAATCCCCACCCCCAGTGAAAACCTAATATGATTTGCACCCCTCTGTCATGAGCATAATTAATTACCTCATTGATGTTATGTGGCAGACAATCATTCCAAATCGTCAGCATATTCATTCTGAGGCGTGCCAAATTGTCTATAAATCGCTTGTAATCATATATTACATATCCCCATGTCCAGATGCCCCTGTTATCGATACGCGGATACTCTGAAATTACAAAATTCCGCAATTTATTTAATTGCTCCTGCGTTTCCTTAGGCGTTTCAGCAGTAATTTCCAAATGCAGTATTGAATTTATATGTTGGACTCCATATAAAACAGCCTGTTCATCAAAACCGGCAATCGCAAGAATACGAGCTTCCGAATTCCAAGGAGAAATACCGGAAAAAATCGAATATTCGCCAGATCTCGTTGGCAAAGATATGACACCCTTATCTACCATTTCTGCAATGAGTTGATTATCTTTTATGGTACCTGCAATTACGGCATGAAACAACTCGGGGGTGAATTCTCGACTGGGTCGAACTTCTATAAGATACGGCACAAACTTCTGCACACATTTATTAAGTTCATCAACTGCAAACTTCTCAATTCCAGAATATTTGCCAAAAAATAATTTCCATCTTGTACCATTATAAATTTTCTGAGGCATATTTTATCACTTACTACAAACCAAGTTATACTAATTAAAATTATACAACGCAGATAACCATGCCGGATATGTCTGTCCTGTCGAAGTACCTTCGCCTTTTACATGCACACCGAATGTAATGCTGTCACCAACACATGCAATTTTTTCCGGCTTTAATTGTTGCGACTCCATAAATCCATATAGAGCCGTTGCCATAATTTTATAGCCATCCGAGGTAGGATGAATGCCATCCTGTGCATTACTGTTTTCTGAATTCCGAATCAAACTGTCTTTTTCGAGCCCAACATTGCCAATTGACATGAAAATTCTATAAATATCCAGCACAGGGATACCCTCTTTCGCTGCAAAAGCTTTTATAGCACTGTTATAGATCTTCACTTTATCTTCAGGTGTGTGGGCTTCGAAGAATTGGGCAGGATGCCGCATAAGCACGTATTTCCCATAACAAGGAGGTATGGTCATGAGAATCAGAGTAATCTTCTCAGTCCGAGCAAGGTCTGATATCTTTTTCAGATTTTCTGTAAACCGCTCAACTGTAACCGACTTAGATGAATTCAGACTGTCGTTGGTACCGACCATAAGAATTATAGTATCAGGCTTTGCTTTGAGAATATCGGGGAATCTATTGAGAATATCATTGCTATTCTGGCCGCCAATTCCATTATTAATAACCTCAATTTTTTTGGTTGAACACTGTGATGGTTCTGCAGCAAAACCTAAACTCATACAAAACGTAATACTCGCAATTGAACATAATATTATTGTTCGCATATCAACCTTTCAAAAGCTTCCGATGTGATTCAATAAGAATTTCTGGACAGATTCTGGCAATCAGAGTCAAAAAGAACGACAAATGGAGTAAATTGCCAGAATCAACATAATAGTATGGTTTGGGATAAAGTGAGTAGTTTCCCAATTCGCCAGAATGCATTGTGTTTATATGCTCAGGAACAAGATTTGATTCAGGATTTGTGAATTCAAGCAAAATACAAATCTGTTGAGCAGCATGCTCGAACAGGCCGGCCTTTAAACATGCATAGATTATAACAGGTAGTGTTCCTATTTGAACTCCAAAGCCGGAATATTTATTTTCGAGAGGTTTATTTTTTTTAAGAACGAGATCAAAATCATAAATCCAATAGGTATGTTTTATCTTCGGATCCTTATTATATAATGATTTTTTTTGAAACTTTAAAGTATCACAAAGCAAATCATCGAAAAAATCAAAAAGCCAAAAAGGTATCGGCGTCATCCATGCAACGGCTGCTGTCAGACGAGTCCCATCTTCGGTTAATCCGAATGAAAAAGTACAGTTATCCGCATCCCACAAATATTTGCGAATTCCGTTCTGAATTATATCCATACCAGTCGCACTATACCGTCCTGCCAAATCATCATATCCCATAAGCTGTGCAAGTTCTGAAGCAGCAAGCAGCCCTTTTGCACAAACACAATTTATATGCAATGAAAATCTTATAGGCATTTTCTCAAAGCCAGGTATGTGCGCCTCTTCCTGTCCCCAAATTAGTTTTATGGTACTGTCGAATTTACTAAGTAGAAAATCAGCAGCACTCTGAACTTTTTGCCAATTTTGCTTTAACCAGCTGTAGTCCTCGGATGCTTTTACGTATTGGCTAAAATGCCATAGCATATAACCGACATTATCCGTCTCCGGCCATCCTGGAAATTCAGAATAATCGCGAACATCATAACAGTGCAGCCAGCTTCCATCTGTTTTCTGGCATCTAAGCCAAAAGTTACAGAATTTTTTTACACGATCAAACTGTTTAAGCAATAAAAGCGGTTCGACAATATATGTACGCGGCCAGCACCAAGGCCAATATAATTTCCTCCCGCCATCTACACGCGAGTCAGATTCTACAATGCCGCCAGTATCATATTGATCCTGCCGCCAAAAAACCGATTCCAGACTCGCAATGCACATCTGCGTGAGTTTGCGTTCATGGGTATGAAATATTCTTCTTGCCTCATTTCGCAAGTTTACATCCAGCTTATTATTAAATGAATTAATGCAATGCATATATTATTTCTAATTGAGCCAGTTTGGTGCAAGCATTGCTAAATCAGCAAAATCAATTTTGCCATTCTGGTCACAATCCGCACCATCACACCATTGATTGTCTGAACTGCAGGATGAAATCAGCCAGTTAGCTGCAAGAAGACCCAAATCCTCAAAGTTAGTAAAATTGTCTTTATTAATATCTCCAAACCAATATTGGGGAATCCAACTGGTAGAGAAATTATCCATAAAAATCTGAACTCCGGCTATTTCTCCGCCCCTAATTTCAGCCTTCGTGAAATAATCAACGGCATTAAACAGTGACCACCCATCGCCA
Source organism: Planctomycetes bacterium GWF2_42_9 (assembly GCA_001825675.1). Taxonomy (GTDB): domain Bacteria; phylum Planctomycetota; class Phycisphaerae; order Sedimentisphaerales; family UBA12454; genus UBA12454. Next base: position 11,159 of record MHYA01000155.1, read on the forward strand.
TCATTGTCATAAACCTGACCATCGATTCTGATAAACCAGGCGTCTCCGTCAGGTAATGTCCTTGCCTCTATTTCGACTAGATGGTACTGATCCGTAGAAATTTCGATTGGTGTCTGCCAGCCGCTATGAAGCGGTGAATAAATCTTTATCTGGGCAGTATTTGAACTTGTATAGAATAACGTTGCCAAAGTTGCACGATCTTCGGTTGCATGATCACTGGTTTTAATACCCTTAATTGAGAAATCGAACGAACGAGTCTCTGATTGTATTGCTACATTTGAAGGAACATAAATTCGGAAATTCCATCTTACAGCAGTTTTGTTCATCAGTGATGTGTAAACACTTGGCCGGAAACTCATGGGGTCAGAAATAATCTTAAAACTCAATGCATGCATATCGCCATATATCCATTGCGGCAAAACTCCAGCAGTCTCATTCCCAAATACTTGGACTTGATTAATAATGGTAGATTCCTGCACTGTCCAGGGAGGAGAGCAGGGATCATTATCATAAGCTGAAGTAAATGCCGGCACAGCAACATCAGTTTCAAATCCATAATTTAAAATAGATACATCCTTTTTCACAAATGGTTGCAGGTAAGGCCATTCCAAATCTGATGGAACAATATTAACCGGCCAGTTTCCAGGCGTTGCAAATGTCTGCCTAACAGCCTCAAGATCGCCAAAACCAACTTTATTCGTAGGTTCCAGAACGCATCCCTCACCGTACTCATTCCAATTGCCCAAAATACAGAATGTTTGGCCATAAGTATCCATATGAGTCTTGAGCAATGAAAGCGCCTCGCCCCAATACACCGAACTATGCTCAAATCGGCGAAGCCCCATGGGGCCTTTCCATGGTCTTCTGTCATAAGTGGGCGTCAATGTGGGCATATAATCCAAATCTAATCCGACCCTGGTTTGCTCAACATTGTCCCACTTTTCCCGGTGTTTCAAAACAAATTCATGATATGGAGAATGATCTGTCACCTGACCTGTATTGGCAAAAGCATACTCGGTAACAAAATCAAAACCGCACTCTTTATATAGCGACATAACCGAAGAAGAGTTTTCACTCTGCATACATAAGCCAATATATAAACCGGGCAAACCTGCATCGATACATCTTTGACGCATGGAATTTAAGGTTGCAGCAACTGTGCTCGCAGATGCAGGAGTACCGTTTCCTAAACCCATTCTTAAACTATACAGGCTCCAAAAAATAATGCAGGGTTTTTCATCGATTCGCAAATAATTAGATTGCTTTAAATAGTTGTTAATCCAAAAATCGGTTATCTGCGTTAATTCCGCATCTGTGCTGCCGGCAAAAGGTTCGTGATTACATAAGAGCAAACAGAATTTCATCATATTTTTATAACGCGCTCGCATGAAACCGTCGCGCAACGCAGCACCAAGTCTTTCAGTACCATTTTGCCAGTACCAATCAAATATGAAAAAATTAACTCCGTTTTCGACAGCGAATTTAATCTGCCAATCCGAAACCTCCGGCTGCCCCTCAAGATATTTACCTATCACTGGTTCAAGCCCAAGATAGTCATAGCTTTGCCAGTAATTACATTCATTTGACCATCCTGGAAAATAAAAAGTCCCAATATTATAATTTGTATTTATCGGTACCGGCACCGGAACCGCATAACTACCAGGCGTTATTTTTGAGGTCGGCTCATCAATGCGAAGGTTTTCTATAAATTTTTGACCATTATAGTGGCATTCTAACACACTTTGACCATCGGCAAGAGGCAATACTTGTGTTTCAACAGTAACATTCTGGCCCGGATTTATCGCAGGAACTGTTACTGACGCTATTGGAGAAAAATAATTAGAATCAGAAGTAAAAGTCATCAATGATGACGGTATTGCCGGGCCGGAAATATGTTTTAATGTAATGCTGATAGTCGCAGCTCGGTTAGGCCGATTTATAGCATCTTTGAAACCAACGTATGTTGCTCTTACAACCGGAACTCCTGCTGTATTGTAATAAAATCCTAAAGAATCTATAGATAATTGTTCATCGCCATAAGTACCAATGCCAATACCGATGTCTGTAATGGTGCCCGTCCACGTTTCCTCCGTTCTTAAATCAATGCCTTCACTGGGATCAGACCGGCCATTCTTTAATGGAATTGGTATTCCCATAAAGCTGATCATTTCTGAATTTTTCCAATAAAGAGTTACACTGTCCTCACCGGGACAGTTGACATCCAGCCTTAAAATACTTGTTGAATTAGAATCAAACGGATTCACTTGCGCAGCAATTATTCCAAAAGTCTTACCGGAAGCGATCGAAACATTCAGTTTTCCTGAACTGCGAGACAAAATTGCCGAATCGTAATTTTGCCAGTCATCATCGGGGTCAAGAGGATCCTCGAAACTCCAAACGGGCAATCCGGTTGGGCCGCCGGAACCATCCACACTAACCTGGTCAACAAAAGCATATACATTTGAATTCGTATTTGTGTTGCTAAACATCACTTTATCTAATTTGCTGCATGACGACTGAAAACCATAGCCTTGTCCAGAGTTGTCAAATTTGGTTCCATTATAATAAATTACGTATTTCTGATTAGATACATCACCAAGCAATTCCAATTTAATTTGAAAATACTGATTTTCTGCAACAGGTGTAATATAAGTAGCAACGCTGTTTTGAAAACATGTCAAATAACGCAAATTATTATAAGTCAGGAATGTCAGATAAGGCCCTGTTGTAAATCCATCCCGCTGAAGCATTATATTAACTGAGCGGTTCTCTCCGCTATAATTAGTTCTATTCGCTGACGGTTCATAACACCATATAGTTACTGCATTAATGTTCGCCGTAGTACCATAAGATTTATAAAACCAGCCCCCGCTTCCACCTGTGATCTTTACAGCTTGTCCTGTGCCGCCGTAAACAGGTGATGTAATTTTGTTTACATTGCCTGAAACAGACCATCCGCTATATAAGCCAGCTAAATCAAAAGAACTCAATTCAGGAAAAATACCGCCATAGACAATTGATTCACACATTACACAAAGCAAAACATATTTTAAAATTCTTTGAAGGCTCATTTTATCTCTTAATTAAATTTTAATTCTGCGAAAAATGCCGGTTGTGAATATGTGCCAGTCTTTATTCTTGCCCAAGAAATTGTTTCCCTACCAAAAGGCTCTCCCTCACGTCTTGGCCGATTACGGCAAACGTTCGCTTTCCATATTTTACCTTTTTTCGAAAACATGTTGAGTTGGCTTAAGGCTATCTTTGCTTCAACAGACCACTGCGATCCGTTTATAACCGTTTTGGTTTCAATACCTGAGAAAATTTGGAGATTATGATCTGCATAACAGCTTCCATCAGCTCCAATTATAACCTTGGTGACAGGTTTATTGACATCCTCACACAAATATATCTCAACACTATCATCAGCCCAGGGAGACCCTTCTTTGCCGTGCGATGTAATAACTCTGGAGCCGGATGGTTCTAAGCACTGGAATAAAATGTACAAATTATTCGGGTCATAAAGCATCTTTACAGTGGTTTTACAATCTTCAGCGCTATTCAGTTTATGTAAAAATCTGAAATCCGTTATTACTTGTGCAGCACTCCAGCTTTTTTCATTTCCGAGCCCATCAATCGCCATCTGGTCATTTACAAATGATACGGTATATGGAGCTGGAAAAACTGACAAACTGGCAACGTCTGAACCTCCTTTTAATATCTCGTTTGACCATTTTGGTTCCTCATTTGCGATGTCAATAATTTCGAAGGATATCCATCTGTCCGGAAGTATATTGCCCAGGCATGCATTTATCCAGCATTGGCCGGACCAATCAGTCGGCGCCCATTCTTCAAGATCAAGTGCCATATCTGATGTTTCCTTTGAAGTTATCCAGTCTGTAATTGAAACATTCATATCTACTTTAGATGCTTTGCCGTAATCCGGAGATGCCCAGTGATTTTCATTGAGACCACAATTTAAAGCTACGCGTTTTGTATATCCATCTGCTGTTTTGTAATCAACTACCAGGCCTGCAAACGGTTTATCTCTTCCATAGCGATGTTCAATACAGTATGCCGAACTGATATTTGATGACGCCCTTAATTTAAGCCATCGCACATTTTTCAACTCTAATCCTGCGGATGAAAACCCCCAGGCACTTGTAGGTCGGCGCGGAGTTTTTGCCGTAATAGTACGTTTACTTAGATCATATGAACTTTCGCAAGCACCTGAACTTTCTTGTACTGCTGCGTTTAAGATCAAACTATCTTTAACCACCTGCAATTTATATTTTGCTTCAGTTGATGTTAATGGAGCCGACGTTTTTTCTATTTGGTTTATTATTTTTATGCTTTGTTCCCAAAGAATCTCATTTGAAACTGCCGAAACAAGTCTTAACTTATAGTCTCCTGCATGTAGCTCAGATGGCACTTTTATTTCCGATTTACCGGTACATGCATTCAGTACCGCCATAATCTGCTGTTTTTCATTTATAACATTCCAGCAAATATTTTTTGGTGCCGATTTAATTTCGACCTTCAAAAATTCACCAGAGGTCGCGATTGCATCACAAGTCAGTAGAACCGGGATTTCATCATTCAGGCAAGTCGGGATAAATTCAAGAGAATAGCTGCCGGAACCACGCGTTTTAACACACGTTATACAGGTATCATTTTGCCAAAAGAAGCCTGTCATATTAGCATCTGAGGAACTGGCAATACAGCCACTAGGCAAAATGCACCATAAATCAACTTCCTTGACAGTTTCGGGTGCACTAACCTGAATATTGACCAGATCATTTTTATATTCTGTCTGTACTGAAACATTCAGAATATTGCTCATTTTCAATTGTGTTGGTAATCCATCTATGGCACTTATAACTGCACCACTATTTGAAAGTCCTAATATCGATAACTGTGTCGGGTTTAGTTTTACATTTATTTTCTCATGGTTTGCGGAGGTAGTTCCAAGGTATCTCGATTCTACTGAATGTTGAGGATACCAAGATGTTCCATCATAAGCTTGCATCTGTTCAAATTCAGAATATATTTGCGGTTTTGAAAGTATAGGTAAAAAGTTATTTTGCCACACATAAATTGATTTATCACGAGAAGAGTTAAGTTTGCCAGGCAATTCAACTTTTGCATCTTGCACCTGATCAGAACTATTCATCAATGAAATGACATCAGTATTACCCCTGAACAAAGCATAACCGCTTATTTTTTGTCCCCAGCTGTCTGGATACAAGCCCTCTATCACATCATTAGGTATTGTCCCAACCATTTCTCTTGCAACTGTAATTACATGAGATTTTAAGCCAATAAAATCTGTTTCAACACTTGATAACCCAGCAGCTTCTATATGAGGAATCATTCCCAATCCAACACAAATATTACTGTACCAAGGATCACTGAAGCCCCAGTAACAAGGAATAACGCGATGATTCGGGTCAGTTCTTTCTTGAAGTTTCCCACCCCACATATAATTCATTATATATGCAGTATCACCCTTGTAAGCTCCCAACGCCATCTCGGCTATTCCGAAATCAGCTATTGGATTGCTCTTACAATTAAAACATACACCTGATTTCGCGGCCTTTTCGGATAGGTCTCTCATAAAGCAATAAAATTCTTGCCAATCATAATCCTGTTCGACCGTACCACGCTGCCAGTCAATTTGACTTGAACCACCGATTCCGCCATCCAGGTAAACATAATCTACGCCATAGGATTCAACCATTTTCCTGTATTGCTCCTTAAGAGCATCAACTGACGGCTTATCAATCATGCGTCTCAAATGTGTGGTATCGATACCCGGCCATGCGTTGAAAGGTTGACCGGTTTTGTCCAAAACATTTGCGCAATCTTTGAATTCTTTAAAAAACTCTGATTTAGGGGCAATTGTCCATATCCAACTATACAAGGCAACTTTGACTCTTGGCGACATAGACTTAAGTTCTACTATAAGTTTTTTGTAATCATCCGGGTAAACACGTGCTCCCCAGATATTTAAAAATTCTGGTGTTTCCCCAAATGAACCCCAAATAAAGGGCTGATTCAAAATCACCAAAATATCTCCACGGGCAGTCATTTCAAGCAATTCCCCGAGTTTTTTGACTGCAGCCCCTTCACACATAGGATCAAGCCAAAGATTACATGAAACTTCTTTAGTCCATTCTGGTCTTTTTATTTTTGAATATGCATCTGCCACATCCGGTACATTAGAAAATTTCTGAACGAACTCGGGTTCCTGCCCTTCAAAGAATATAATATCGGTTTCATAACTTGCCTTTTGATTGTGAAGAGCAAAAGTTGAAATAGGAATGAGGCCGCCATCAGGATAATAACTTAATGAATTATATGTCTCATAATTATGAACAGAACTAACCGGCCAACAAAAATGATCGTTGACTCGCCTTCTATATATTGCAAGAGAGTTTTTATTTCCTGATTCCTGATCTATAACCATCATACAATGTGATACACCACTCCCCCTTTGGCGTGTTTTAGCTATGATATCTTTGGGCCAGACCCGGGGGCCATACCATGGATCACCTCCTGCAAAAACAACTTGCTCAAGTCGCTCTTGCGGCAATAGCAGCCTTTCCGCGGGGGTTATGAATGTGAAATCCTGTGATTGAATTTGTGAACCATCGTAATCAACTCTCTTTATTATTCGATTTGATTCGAGAGTATAGGTCTTAATCATTCGAATTCGTCTATCACCCGCATATGTGCAATTAAATACCATTTTATTGAGATCTGAATGGAAAGATTCAACAACATCATCTGCAACGATTTCATTCTCCACGTCTTTTGTTTGCAGCATACTCCAAGTCGCTATCTTATTTACAAGCCTTTTGCGAGAACCTGCTTTGTAAATACCTGAAATTTCGCCAGAGCTGCTATTAAACATAACTTTGACTATATCGTTTTGAACACTGCAAGTACCATTTACATCTGCCAAATCTTCACAAATTACTGTAGTAATTTGTGATTTTTCGACAGGCCTATCTAAAGTACTTACTATATTAATATGATGAATAGCTATTGGCACCTCAATAAATGGCGCGTAAATGGAAAGACGCACATATCGAGCTCTTTCAGAAAAAATTTTACTTTTTAAGGAATAAAAAATTTCATTAAGCCTGCTATCCTCACAATTAATAACATCTACTTGCCTATAGTTGCTTTTATCAATAGCGGTTTCAATTATAACACGATCGATATTACGTTTTGGCGCCGCATTGGCAAATAGCTCAATATTGCTAATCCATTTTATTTCTTCAAAATCTAATTCAATAACTATTTCACCAGTAAATGCAGGCCATTTGAACTGTGCATTAGAATCACCTGTCGCATTTAAATTATTCAACAGATCAGCATTAACTGGCTTACCCGTAGGCAGTTTTGAAAAATTTATAACCGAAGATGCTTTGCTTATCGTTACTGCAAAAATCTGAGATAGCAACACTATGATACAAAATCCCTTTAAAGGATTATTCATAAAATCCCCAATTGTGACACACAATAAATGTTAGTAAATTTGGAAATTATATTACAGTAAAATTAACAACCTTTTTCATCTCATCATAGTATAAGTATTATCTACTTTGATTTCCTTAAGTTTATTGAAATCCACATGCTTAACATGACCATCACCGTATAGATTGTTATTTCCAAGAAATTTTTTACCAGCTTTGTGATTCCAGTTTGATGGTGCAAGCCGCCATTCCGGTGCTTTTGGAGGAGCATATTTGTCAGTAAAGCATTTATCTGACATTACAACCTCTCTTGGTTTATCTGTTATTTTAACCAAGCCTATATCCTTCATTTCCTGAGGAACGTCAAACCAGTACGAACCGCAAGCTTCTTTCGTAATGCCGCCCCAATAACAGTACTGTGTATACCATGTACTTGGGTTACCGGGATCAAATACTTTTTGTGGCAGAGGAATGCCAAGCAATGGACAACTAATAATACTTAGGTCTTTTGTCCCAAAATATTTACTTAGCATTAGCAGAAGATTTTTTTGCCGATAAGGAGGTGAATGCCATCCCAGAGGATAAGACTGCTTATTATCTTCCGCGTATAATTTTAACCCCAATCCCCATTGCTTCAAATATGAAGCACATACAACTTTCTTTGCTTGAAGCCTCGCTTTACCAAGTGCAGGCATAAGAACAGAAAGTAAGATTGCAATTATAGATATTACCACCAACAATTCGACTAAAGTAAACGCGTTTTTCCTATGCATATAAACTCCTTTCGTTACAGGTAATACAAACTGCGGCAAGCAACACAAAAAGACCTGCCGCAGTTAAGATATTTTTTATTACAATTCAGTTGCGGCCAACCATTGCTCAACAAAATCGTTCAGATCATAAGAATCAACGCTGGTATTCTGATCCAAATCAGCCTTGAGATACATCAGTTGCGGATTACTATTTGTTTGAATAATTGGATAGTCGCATTCAGCAGGATCTGTGCATGCCGTTCTGCTGATGGTTTCCATCCAATATTCTGCAAAGAACGCCATATCCTTAAAATTCACAATACAATCATGATTATAATCACCAGTGTAATAAGGTGTCCCAAGATCGCCGCAATTTACTGGATGCAAAACATCGAGCTGAACATTATCGACATAGAAAGTTTCAGTGCCTGTATAGCTTGTGTTGGCAAACATAATTTGATCAATTCTGTAAAGCTTGGTGCTGAAATCATAATATTGTCCTAAATTATCGTATCGAATGCCATCATAGATAACTGCGAATTTGCCTTTGCCCCAAGCGGCATCAGCTTCAACGGTTAGTGAAACATACTGATTGGTTATTGCAGGTGTTATTGGTGTAAACGTAGTACCATTCGCCAAATAACCCAAATACCTCGCTCCGCTATAATTATCAAAAGCGAGCGTTAAGCCTGTAGCAACATTTCTATTCTGTACAAGAATATTTACAGACCGTCCCGCGTTAGTTGCTGGTTCATATGTCCACGCAGACAACTTTATATTTGTATAAACATTTGAATCTATCGCTAAATTCTTATATAGCCACGATGCCTTCTGAATTACAACGGCAAGACTGCCATCTCGGCTCGGAGTGGTTGTTTTAAACGCACCGCTTTCATTAAACCATGAATCAAAGCTATTAACCACGTCAAGATTAAAATCACTGCTGCTGGGAACCATAGGTTCAGATGAAAACTCAATTTTTACATCATCGACGTATGTTTTGTTATCGTAATCATAATTGGCATTGCTGTACATCACCTTCTGGATCTTTGGTATATTGTCATAATACTTATATCCATTGCCTCCATTGTCATACCTGACGCCGTTATACGTTACCACTGTATAACCCCTGATGCCTGAAGGAGGATTTCCTGAACCGGCAACAATAGGATTTCCCATATCGCTTTCCAACTTTAATTCAACATACTGATCGGTGATAATTGGACAAATATTTGTCCACACGCCGGAGCTGCTTGATTGCAGCATCCTAACGCCATTGACATCGTCAATTTTTAGGGACATTCCTGTAACATTTGTGGATTGCAACAAGAGATTAAGCCCCCTGCCATATCCAATGTTGCTGCTTGATTCATAAAGCTGCATAGTCCATATCATGTGATTATATGGCAATCCATCACCATTTAAATCAAGCCATAACCAAGTTCCGGATTTTATTTCTACTGCCTCACCTGTTGTTCCTACTATTGGACTTGTCACCTTTGCTGGTCTGCCGCTGCCTTGCCAGCCGCTAAAATAACCAATTGAATTGAAATTATCATATTTTGGAAGTAGATAGCTGAAACTTTTTGCGACTCTGACATTATCAATACGATTCCACGTTCCTGTTGCTGCGTTGGGATTGTTGAACATTACCATGTTAATCCTGGTTAATGCCTTAGAAAATGGAAAGCCTAAGTCGCCTGTATCATTGTAGTCTATACCATCGTATGTAAAAGCAAATTGGTTGGCATCACAATCTGCCTGGATCTTAATTTCCACCCATTTATTTAAAATTGCCGGAGTAATCGGATGAAATGTAGTTCCAACTTTATAACCAACATACCTAACACCACCAACATTTGAAAAGGTAACCGTAGGACCTGTTGCACTACCTGCACTTTGCAGCAAAATTCCAATTGATTCACTGTTTTTTGTCACATTTTCGCTTGGCTCATAAACATACGCCGACAAAGACAATGTTTTATAATAAGGTGTATCTGCACTAAAATCTAAACTTAGCCAGTTTTGGTCGGTTAGCTTTAGACACTCTGTTCCATTTATACCATTCAAATCTTTCACAACACCAGTATGTGTCCAACCGTCAAAATCACCGGTTGTATCAAAGTTGCTATATTTTGGTATGACTGAAGCATTTGAAAATACAGAAGCCATAAATAACATCAAAAAGGCGGACAAACTTATTCCGGAAAATTTCATATTCACTTCTCCATATTTTATATAACTTGTTACTTTGTATTTTGCTCAATCTCGGCAAACATAGTGCTTGCCGAGATTGAAACATAACTTGAATTTTTTTATGCTTTCTTTTTACGAAATGCCAATGCCCCCAAAGCCAATATAGCGATTGTGCACGGCTCTGGCACTATAATACTTACATCATCAATAGTTGTTCTGCTGACAACGGCCGAACCATTTGTATTACTAAACTGAACTCTGCTAATCTCATTGATAGGTTGATAAAAACTGTATCCATTGCCATTATTATTGTACATTACCCCATTATATTGAACTGTAAATGTATCACTAATCGTACTGGCACTTATTGTTAATTGACTCCATTGATCCATAACTATTGAAGCAATTACATCTTCAACCAACAACGCCGTACCCGGATTAGCAGGATTGTCTATGTTATAGTAATGCACAAGACTTCTCACGCCATTCTTAACCTTTATGCGAAGATTTGGACCAACATAGCCTACGGTCGTAGTATCCTGGAGTGCAATGTTGAGCGATTGGTCGTTAGCATTGGCCGAATACTCGTACATCCAAAACGAAAGTTGCATTTGTGTATACGAACCTGGGTCGCTTGCAAAATCCTTGTAGACATAGCTCGGGTAACCACCCTTGGCTCTTACGTTAACTGCTTCTCCGGTACCACCATGGACAATCGTTGTTTCTTTTGTAGCCACCCCTGTTTTAGTCCAATCTTCATAACTTCCTGCTGTGTTAAAATTATTAAATGACGGTATGATCGTCGCCAACACATAAGAAGATTGAGACAACACAAAAACCAATGTAACCAGAACTGCTGTTTTTAATTTAATAATCATAATTTCCTTCCTCCATTAAAAAAGATAAACTATTTTAACATAAAACTTCATCCAACAAACAAACTTAAACCAAATTCCAATTGCCCCCTTTCTTCGAAACCATGATAATACAAAGTAACTTCATACTCGATTGAACACTACGATAACACGCGTTATCAAATTAGTCAAGCAAAAAACTGCCTTTTTTTAACTAATTTTAAAATAATTATCTTGCATTTCCATCACCACCTATTACAATGATAACATAAGATAACTTGGTTTATCACTAAAGGAATCAAATGACTATTTCAGGTTTAACACGCGGCAAAAACAGGGTCACAATGGCCGATATCGCTACTATTGCCGGAGTATCGCGATCAGCTGTATCAGCCGTTTTGAATAACCGGGTCGAAAATATAAGAGTAGGTAAGGAAACTCGTGAAAAGATTGAAAAAATTGTTCGCCAAACCGCTTTTCGCTCAAATGCTTTTGGGAAAGCCCTTGCTTCGGGCAAAAGCAATTTGATTGGGTTAGTGGTCAAATATATATCTGACTCATTTATGCCAAGTTGCGTTGAAGCAATTGAAGATGTCGCTGAAAGTTTAGGCTGTGGCGTACTATTAATGACAACTCGCGACTACGGCAAAACGCGACAGGCTGATGTTATGAATTTCGTTACTGGAAAATGGGTTGATGGGATTATACTTGCATCTGAATGCGAGGCCGATCAAAGCACTAAAGCATTTATGGAACAAAGAAAAACTCCAGTAGTTTATTTAGCACACATACCTAAAAATGCTTTAACAAATTCTGGCACAGTTTGCGTCAACGGTACTGCAATTGGAACAATGGGAATACAACACCTGATTTCAAAAGGACACAAACACATCGCATGTATAGGCATGAGCGAGTGGGTCAAAAGTGGTGTCAACGATGGAGTAAATGTTACACCTTCTGATAAGAAACTGGATGTAGAGTTTTGGTCTTGTGATTATGGTTCAAACAACCCTATGTTTGAAATTTTTGAACGATGGAACAAAACTATTCACAAACCAACCGCACTATTTTTCAATGGTGACAACTTTGCCTGTGATTTTATCAATATGGCAGTGAGAGCAGGTATTAGAATACCACAAGATGTGGCATTGATGGGTGTTAACGATATTCCGGAAGCTGCAAAGGCAATTTATCCATTGACCACAATACGCCAGCCAAAATATGAACAGGCGGAAGTTGCGTGTAAACTTCTTTTTGAGATGATTGACGGTAAACCAGGAAGAGAGATTATGCTCGACCCTGAATTAATTGAACGTGAAACCACAAGGCTTGGTCCTAATATTACATCATTGTAAGGAGCACGATTTTGAATTGGATAGACTGGTCAATCGTGTTAGGGCTTTTCACTATAATTACCCTGGTTGTGCTTTTTACCAAAATATACATGCATAGTGTGGCCGATTTTCTCGCTGCCAATAGATGTGCAGGCAGATATATAATCTGTGTTGCCGATGGAATGGCAGACCTTGGTGCCGTAACTTTTATATTCAGCTTTGAAATGTACTTTTTTTCAGGTTTTAGCCCCTATTGGTGGAGCCTGATGACACTGCCTATAAGCCTTATTATAGCGCTTTCAGGCTGGGTTATCTATCGGTACCGGCAAACCAGAGCGATGACATTAGCACAATTTTTCGAAGCGCGTTACAGCCGCAAATTTCGGATTTTTGCAGGAATTCTTGCTTCAACTTCCGGGCTACTCAACTTTGGAATATTTCCCGCTGTGGGCGCAAGATTTTTTGTTTATTTTTGCGGGTTACCTGAAACCGCATTTTCAATCTTTGGCATAAATATTTCGACTTTTGCCGTTACAATGGCAATACTTCTCGGCACATCTCTTTGGTACACATTTTCCGGCGGGCAAATTACCATAATCGTTACTGACTTCCTTCAGGGCATTTTTTGTAATATTGTTATAATAGTCATTGTAATAGGGATTTTAGTTACCTTTGGATGGGAGCGTATAACAGAAGGCCTTATGGCAGCACCTCCTGAAAAATCAATGCTTCATCCATTTCATTCAGCAGCCAGTGATTTCGGTATATGGTACTGGTTTATTGGTGTTTTTGGCGCTTTTTATAATTTTATGGCATGGCAGGGTAATCAGGGATTTAATTGTTCGGCAAAAACTCCTCACGAAGCAAGAATGGCTCGCGTTCTCGGCAGTTGGCGAAGCATCACACGTGTTATAGTGCTCCTAATGTTGCCAATCACAGCTTTTGCTGTTATGAATCATGCGGATTATAGTTCGGTTGCAAATAACATAAATACTTCTTTAAATCAAATCCCTAATCCGACCATAAAAGGACAAGTTACTGTCCCGATTATACTAAGACATATTCTTCCAATCGGATTCATGGGTATGTTCTGCGCTGTAATGCTGGCCGCATTCATAAGCTCACATAATACATATTTACACTCTTGGGGAAGTATAATAATTCAGGACGTCATCTTGCCCTTGCGGAAAAAGAAAGAATTGAGTCCACAGGAACATATCCGTTATCTGCGAATCTCGATTATAGCCGTAGCCGTATTCATATTCTTGTTTAGCCTGTTCTTTCGTCAGACTCAATACATTCTTATGTATTTCGCCGTTACTGGTGCCATTTGGCTTGGAGGCGCAGGCTCTGTAATAATAGGCGGTTTGTACTGGAAAAAAGGCACTACACTTGCGGCTTGGTGTTCTATTATAAGCGGTTCATCGATTGCTGTTATAGGTATGGTTCTTCAGCAAATTTGGCCTATGATCTATAATAACGAAGCAAAGTTTCCAATCAATAGCCAGTGGATTTACTTCATTGCAATGGCCTGTTCAGTTATAATCTATATTGTCATAAGCTTATTACAAAATCAAAACTTTAATTTAGATAAAATGCTGCATCGGGGCGAATATGCGATTGCCGAAGACGGCATACAACCACAAAACTTCAAAACTAACTGGCTTTTCAAGGCGCTTGGCATAACAGCAGAATTTACTTTAATAGATAAAATTATATTCTTTGCAGCTATGGTCTATTCGCTGGGATGGTGGTGCGTTTTCCTGTGTGGGTGCCTATGGAACATTATAAAAGATGTACCGGACAGCTCATGGATGCGTTTTTGGCATTTCAAAATAATTTTTGATCTTATTCTGGGAATTTTTGTTACTGTCTGGTTTACAACCGGCGGAGCTAGAGATTTATTGGGTATGTTAAAAACACTTAAGGCTAAAAGAATTGATAACGATGATGATGGAGTAGTTAGAGCAACAGCTTCTATTCCAAAAACTGAAATAAATATGACTACTATTGAGAAATAATTATACTCCAAGGAGTTCACTGAAAATGAATATTATAGAGAAAAATAAAACTTCCATGAATTTGAAGAAACTTGAAACGATTTCTGTTAAAACTACAAGTAAAGTACCTTATATAGTTAAGCTCAAAAAGTATGAAGGGAATCCCATTTTGAAACCTAATCACAATAAATGGGAAGACAGAAATGTATATAATGCTGCTGCAACTGTTTATAACGGAAAGGTATACCTTCTTTACCGCGCTGAAGGATATGATGAATTGAGAGAAGGTTTAAAATGGGAATGCCCTATTACACGATTAGGACTGGCAATTTCAGAAAATGGCTTTGATATAAATTATAGATCTCCACAAGCAGTTTTTGACAGAGACAAGAAAGACCCTTGGCGTGAGTATGGATGCGAAGATCCTCGCATCTCGAAAATCGGCGACACATATTATATCGTTTTCGTAAGTATGTCACGTTTCGGCTACACAGGAGACAGGCTTGGTCTTGCTACAACAAAGGATTTTAAAACATTTCATAATCATGGGTTGATTATGAAAGAATTCGAACAGCGTACAAGTGGTTTGCTGCCTGGAAAAATTAATGACTATTACGCATTGTTTCATCGTCCAATGCCTAATATGTGGATAAGTTACAGTAAGGACTTGAAAACATGGGAAAGAATGAAGTGCATACTTCAGACAAAAGATAGTTCATGGTATGAAAACAAGCTTGGGATAGGAGCCCCTCCGATAGAAACTGAACATGGATGGCTGCTGTTCTGGCACGGAAAAAACAACAAGGCTGAATACCGTCTCGGTATAATGCTTCTTGACAAAAACGATCCATCTAAAATAATTAAATTCCAGGAAGAGCCTATCTTGGAGCCGCAGGAAGAATATGAATTAAAAGGGTATGTCGCAAATACAGTTTACACCAACGGTGCTGTCCTTTTGAAAGATAAATTTTTCGTTTATTATGGATGCAGTGATAAATATCTCTCTGTGGCAACCATTAATTATGATGAAATAGATTATTGGTGCAAACAAAAGGTCTAATTGCTATTGAACATAAGGGTGTTTTCGCCTATTGCATGTTTTGCTTTACAGATTTTGAGCCTTCGCAATAAAAACATTATTTTTAGTAATGATAATAAATTATGAACAATTTTAATTATGATGTAGTTGTCATTGGTGGAGGCCCTGCCGGATTCGGTGCTGCTCTTGCTTCTGCCCGACAAGGCGCAAAAACCGCCCTAATTGAGCAATATGGCTTTTGTGGTGGGATGGCTACCGCTGCAAACGTCAGCGTCTACGCAAATTTCCCAGCGGGTACAAAAAATGTGGCCTCCAATATTTTCAATGAATTCACAACAGAATTGATCCATTCAGGCGGTGCATATAAAGCTGTAAACGCATGGGTTATGACAAACCCGGAGGATATCAAACATCTTTTAGACACCATGCTTTGTAACGCGAAGGTGGATCTGTTTTATCACTGTAAATTGTCCGAGGTTAAGACTGTTGAAGGCAAAGTTACCTCCATTACTGCAATAGGTAAATCGGGAGTAAAATTCGATTTCACTGCTCGGTTATACATTGATACAACTGGCGATGCCGAAGCTGCTTATCTTGCTGGTGCACAATTACAGGCCAAGTTAGATGCCGGATCATATCAGCCAATGACTATGATATGCACACTAGCCAACGTTAATATACAATCTGCTGTAAAAGCAGGTGCACATCTTATCGACTCTAAATACCTCTTTTGGGGCAATGGTGACGATTCGCTAAATCGGATTGTTGAGATTGCCAAATCAAATAACGAATGGAAAATTCCGCGTGATTCTCTTGCAATGCTATGGTCTGATCCACGTTGCCCTGAAGTAATATCCATAAATGGCACACGAATTTCTGGCTTCAATGGCTGCGATTCATATTCACTATCGCAGGCTGATATCGAGGGGCGCCGACAAGTTCGATTTGTAGTCGAATTCCTTAATAAATATGTTCCAGGATTTGAAAAGGCTGGCATTATCAAGACCGCTGCACAAATTGGGGTGAGAGAGACAAGAAGAATTGCAGGTCAATATCTTCTAACCGAAGACGATGTACTCCAGTGCAGACATTTTCCCGACGAAATTGCCATGTCTGCTTATCCAATTGATGTACATAAATCCAATGCGAATGGCGTCGACTACCACGACCTTCCACATGGTAAATGTTATGGAATACCATATCGCTGTCTCTTAAGCAGTGTGGACAACCTTCTCGTTGCCGGTCGTGCAATTAGCGCAACACATAATGCTGCCGGCTCTACACGTGTAATGCCGGTCTGCATGAGTACTGGCGAAGCAGCCGGTACAGCTGCCGCTATTTCTTGCAGGGATAACATAATATTAAAAAATATTAACATTACTTTACTTCAAAAAAAAATATTAGGACTGATTCTTGGATAAAGTAAAAAGCTATCTATTGCAGTATGAAAACGCTCTTTACAAAGATGTGTTGCCATTCTGGGAAAAGTATTCTATAGACTCAAAATGTGGGGGGTTTTTTACTTGTCTTGATCGCCGGGGACAAATTTACGATTCTGATAAATTTGTATGGCTGCAGGCTCGTCAGGTATGGATGTTTTCTAAACTCTATAATGAAAAACGTCAAAAAAGCAAAGATGGAAAATGGCTTGATATCGCCCAGCACGGAGCAGACTTTCTCAAAAAGAATGGCCATGATAAACAATTGAACTGGTACTTTTCTTTAGATAGACAAGGCCGTCCTTTAATTGCACCATACAACATATTCTCTGACTGCTTCGCTGCAATGGCTTTTAGCCAATATGCTCTCGCCAGCAAAAAAGAATGGGCTCGTGATCTCTCGTTAAAAACATATAAAAACGTCCTTAAAAGATATAAAAATCCCAAAGGCAAATACTCTAAAATTGTCTCCGGCACACGCCCATTGGTTTCATTCGCTTTGCCGATGATTCTGCTCAACCTTACTAAAGAGCTTGAATGGATGCTTGACAAGGATTCCGTTGAACAAACAACATCACAATGTATTTCTGAAATTCTAAACATATTTTATGATAAAAATAAAGGTCTCATTTTTGAACACACCAGCCCAAATGGTAAACATCCTGACTGCTTTGATGGCAGACTGATAAATCCCGGCCATGGCATAGAAGGCATGTGGTTCCTTATGGATATTGCCAGACAGACAAAAAACCGCGTACTAATCAATAAAGCTGTTAAAATCGTCCTTGACACATTGAACTATAGCTGGGATCGTCATTACGGCGGAATTTTTTACTTCATGGATTCCGAAGGCCTTCCGCCCCAGCAACTCGAATGGAATCAAAAACTTTGGTGGGTACATCTCGAAACTCTTATAGCCTTACTAATGGGTTATTATCTAACAGACGATAACTCCTGCTGGATATGGTTTAAAAAGGTACACAAATGGACATGGCAGCATTTTGCGGATCCAGAGTATGGCGAGTGGTTTGGTTACCTTGATAGACAAGGCAAAGTTCTCTTACAACTCAAAGGTGGTAAATGGAAAGGATGTTTTCATTTGCCGAGAGCTTTATTGAAATGTTCACAACTATTTGAATCGCTTTCTTCAAAAAAATAGAACGGAATTAATTCAATGGATTATTATGATCGCATAACAGCATGCTGGATTGGCAAATGCATTGGCGGAACTCTTGGCGCACCTTATGAAGGACAAAACGGCCCGCACAATCTTGTTTTTTATGACCCAATACCTGACAAACCTTTAGCAAATGATGATTTAGATCTGCAATTAGTCTGGCTCAAATGCCTCGAACAATCTGACTGTGATATAGGATATGATACTTTTGCTAAAGCATGGCTTCATTGGATCAAATATGGGTGGGATGAATATGGTGTTGCGATTTGGAATTTAAAGCGCGGCATAAATCCGCCATTAAGCGGATTGCACAATAACTGGTTTATTCACGGTATGGGAGCTGCCATTCGCTCGGAAATTTGGGCATGCCTTTTTCCCAATCAGCCTGATATAGCCGCATATTTCGCCAAAATTGACTCATCAGTAGATCATGCCTTTGAGGGCGTATTTGCTGAAATGTTTTTGGCAGGCGCTCAAAGTGCCGCTTTCACCGCCCCCTCGATTGAAGATGCTATTAAAACAGGTTTAAAATATATTCCACCAGAATCTCAGATTCATAAAATTTTCGCACATACACTCAGCCTGGCTAAAAGTAACACCTCATTTTTAGATGCACGCCAATCTATTCTTAATAATTTTTACAGCCATAATTTTACAGATTGCCTGATGAATCTTGGATTTATACTCTATGCCCTTTTGAAAGGAAATAGTGATTTTGAAAAAACATTGCTTACCGCTGTTAATTGCGGAATGGATAGTGATTGTACAGCAGCAACCTGCGGTGCTTTTGTTGGAATTTTTAAAGGCATGAAAGGAATTGATTTAAAATGGTCTAAACCTATCGGACAGCACATTGTCGTTGCAGATTTTTTAAACAATTTAGGTTTACCCACAACCATTTCCGAACTAACAGACAGAGTTGTCAGGCTTTCACAAAAGATGAAAAAACAAATGGTGAATTTCAAGCCAGACCTAACTTTGTCGCCGATTGATGACAATTACTCCTGGCTGCTCTTTACTGATGAAAATCAATGCAACGATTTTGAAAAGCAGTTAGATAAGTCAAAATGTAAAACAATCTCGGCATCTTGTATTCATATCACTTTGACAGACCACCTTAAATTACCCCTGCAATCTCCGTGTTTTCTCACCAATCTAACTGTTCCAGTTGATATCGATGCCTTCATAATGATTTGTTCTGACGCGGGTATTACCGCCTGGCTTGATGATGAAATGATACTCAACTATCATGGCCGTCACCTTGCAATTCCCGCTTCACACCGAACAGAAGGTGGAGCAAGCATACCCGTAAAATTGAAAAATGGTTTAAAATACAAACTAAAAATTCGCTTTTGGAATGTGACCCATCCAACCACCTTTACTGTTGCGGTCTTAGATAAAAATAATCACTATATAAACCAATTCAATTTAAATGCTGTTGATTTATTACCAAAATAAGGCAAGCTTGTAGATAACAAATAAATCATATTCAATCAATGCCAACTGTATAGCATAGCCATTAATTGTCTAAAAATATATTAGGAATAAAGACAAAATGAATATAACAAATGAAAAAGAAAAGAAGCTTACATTTGATAAAAAGTTGTCATGGGGTGCAGGCGGTATGGCAGACTGCCTGATGTCAAGTGCTATATTCCCATTAGCTATGCCAATATATAATATTGCTCTTGGTGTTAGCCCTGTTCTGATTGGATATGCAATGGCAATTCCAAGGATTTGGGATGCCTTCGCTGATCCACTTGTTGGAAATATTTCCGACAATACTCAGAGCCGCTTAGGACGCCGAAGACCATATATATTTATAGGAGCCATATTGGCCGGCATACTATTTGCCCTTATATGGACACCTCCGTCTGGTTTATCAGAAATTGGTTTGTTTTTTTACTTTCTGGTTCTCTCAACTTTATTCTTTACCGCATATGCTGCTTTTGCTATTCCATGGAATGCATTAGGATACGAATTGAGCACCGATTATAATGAACGAACAAACGTCATGGCCTATAAAGGTTTTCTTGCGAGTCTCGCCAGTGCTATACTCATGCCTTGGCCATATAAACTCTGCTTCATGAAACTCTTTGGCAGCACTAATGAAATCCAAGGTGTTCGTATTGTTGGCGTCATATATGGATTAATGATGATTTTATTGGGTATTATCCCCGCAATATTTTGCCGTGAACAAATCTCTACTAATTATCAAAAGAAATTATCTCTTCGAAATGGTCTCAAGGAGACATTTAAGAACAAGGCATTTGTAATTTTGTCATGTGTTATGGCCTGTGTAATTATTGGAGTATTTCTTGTTAGCCCACTTCAGACATATATTTTTATCTTTCATGTATACAAGGGCAGCAAGGCTGACGGAGCAACTTTAAGTGCGATTTTTCAAATTACGTACAACATCTTGGGAATGGCCATAATGCCTTTAATTGTACATTATGCGGCAAAATGGGGCAAAAAACGTGTTTTGCAAATAGGACTGCTCATGATAATTTGCGGTTATCTTTCAACATTTTGGGCTTTTAATTCCAGGTATCCTTATCTTGCATTGGTAATTTGCTTTTTTAATAGCCCTGGACTTGCATGCATTTCGGTACTGTCGTCATCTATGTTAGCAGATATTTGTGATATCGATGAATTGAATACAGGTTATAGACGACAAGGTATGTACGGCGGAATTTTTTCCTGGATATTCAAGGTTGGAATGGGTGCTGTTATTGCAATAAGTGGCGTTGCAGTCAGTCTATCTGGATTTGATGCTGCTTTAGGTTTAAATCAGAAGCCCCAGGCAATTTTTTATCTGCGTTGTTATTATGCTGTTGCACCAATTGTAGTTCTGATAATTGCATTTTCATTGACTTTTTTGTTCCCAATAACTGAAAAACAAATGCGGCAAATACGCAACGTACTCGATAAAAGAAACTTGAATAAAACTTTGGTTGCATGACAAAGATAACCTTATTCGCCGGTTAAGCGATATATGAGTATGGATAGATTGAATGAAATGGAAGTAGAAAATGCGGCGATGTCCGATAAGCTACTGCCTGCCCCTCCGGCTTGTCGATTTAGTTTTTTAGCATTGCATCTTTGGAAGCTTGCGCTATAATCTGATTAAATAAAAATTTCTGAAGCATGGATGTATTCAGATGACTCGTTGGGCGAACACTTCTCTTGAACGTGAACAGATTGTACTTTTTAGTCCCACCCTTGATAGTTGTATTGATGAGGATCATCCAGTCAGGCTGTTTGATGAAATCTTAGTCGAATTGGACTGGTCTGTATGGGAATGCCAATATTTTAGTGGCATCGGACAACCGGCTATACACCCACGAATTATTGCTTCAGCCATCCTTTATGGTATGAGTCATGGTATACGTTCGAGTCGACGCCTTGAATGGGCATGTAAGAATGCTGTGGATTTTATATGGCTGGTAGAAGGCCGGCAGATCGACCACTCAACATTTTGTAACTTTAGAAACCGATTCAAAAAAGAGCTTAAAAATATATTCCGCCAATTGGGACAGGTAGCTATGGCAATGGGCATGGTGAATCTAAACCAGATAGCATTTGATGGCACCAAGATACGTGCGAGTAGCCGTAGATGGTGAACGAGGTTTTATCGTTGACGCTGATGTTATTTCAGGAAATGACGAGCCAGGCGCAACACCACAATTGATAAATCAAATTAAAGAAGATTATGGCCAAATGGCAAAGCAAGTCTTGGCAGATGCATTATTTTCGAGCGGTTCATTGCTCAAGTGGCTAGATGATCGTGGAATAGAAGCATATATTCCAGTTGATGCAAATGTGTCGGTGAAAGACAATCCAGCAATTCGTGATGATTTGACACAGCCTGTAGCGGTTGAAGACTGGCCTAAACTTCCTCGGAATCCTCAAACAAAAAAGATTGACAGAAGTGCATTCATTTATGATGAATCAAAAGATTGTTATTATTGTCCTATGGGAAAAATGATAAAATATTCCAAGACAGTATATGGCAGCAATCCTGTTGTAGAATCGAGAAGGTATGAATGCGGGCATTGCATAAGATGCTCTCTTTCATCAGAATGTTTAATTGGAAATTCATGCTTTCGTACTGTTACGCGAGATCAATATCAGGAATTGCGAGACAAGGCATTAGCAAGAATGAAAACTGAGGAGGGCAAAAGAAATTACGGTAAGCGCATGTGGTTAAATGAAGGTGCATTCGGTCTGATCAAATCATGGATAGGGTTACGACAGTTCCTTTGCAGAGGCTTGGATAAAGTGCGAACCGAATGGCTATGGGCCTGTACGGCATTCAATTTAAAGAAACTTGCAAAAGTTGTCTTGAGTATCCGTCTCCAAGTACAACTTTCGCTCAAGTAAGAGAGTAAATAAATGTGTCTTAAGTGTTTTTTACTGATAAAATGTATCATTCCGGCCAAATACACCCCTGCAAAAAATTTATGCGGCGGCTTTATCGGCAGTCTTTTCAGGCGGCTTCCAATTACTCGGCAGCAACTCATCTATCTTTTCCATCGGATGGGTGCTAATTCTGCTCAGCACATCCTGGAAGTATGCAAACGGATCAATGTCATTTAATTTTGCAGCTGGCCACAAGGCTGTAAATATTCGCTGCACATCGTGCTCCGGCTTCACTTCCCGCAAAGAGATAATTTTTTCTGCCGATGCAGACTGTTCGCAAAGTTCTTTCAGATAAATTATTATCTATCTCAAGTATCGGGTCATCAACATATCTGTTCAACGCTTCCCATTGATTCAGCGAATATGTAATTGCCTTGCCCATCGGACTTTTCGGAAGCACCTGGTCTTTATATTCGTTAAGAACAGCCTTTATTTCATTCAATATCGGCTTGGCTTCATTTTGCCTTGCTTGGAGCAATTGTGTACCATCGTATTTTTCTTCTTTAGCATGTTTTTCAATTTCATAAAGCCTGCCCCATAATACCATCAAACGAGCAGCTCTGACAGGATCACTGTCTAAAGCATATTCAAACTTTCTTCTGGCATGTGCATGACAGCCTATCTCTGTAGCTCCAGATGTCCTGAAGTATTCATCATAGCCGCTGTATGCATCAGCCTGCAATTTACCACAATATTTACCAAGGAATTTTATTGGACCCTCTCTTGACCGTGTCGGTGTGAAGTCAAAAACTACGTTTTTCTTATCATCGATATATGCCCATAAATAGCCGTTATACGTAGAACCTTTGCGGCCTGGATTTTTTACTGGTATCGATGTGTCATCCGAATTTATCTTCGGTGACTCAAGTATTTTTTTATGCATCCTTTTTACCAATGGCACAAGCAAATCTGAACACTGCCCAACCCAATCGCACATTGTCGATACATTGATATCAACACCACTTCGTTGAAATATACCTTCAAGCCGGTTCAACGGTGCATGGTCGCAATACTTGCTCGTTATAATATGTGCAAGCAGTCCTTCACCAGCTATGCCTTTGTCAACAGCCATCGGAGGAAGTTGACCTATTGATATATTCCCTTCACATTTTTTACAGGCCATTTTATATCTGACATATTGCTTAACATAAAAACACGCAGGTCTGTATTCGAGTTTTTCTGTTTTTTTCGGAGCCGATGATTTCTTTTGGGGTGTTACAGATTTCACAGGTTTGCTCTTTCGGCTGCGGCATTATCTCGGTTGTCTCTCTGGGAAGCTCGGCAGGCAGTGGATTTCTGCCGTTATGATTTTCATTCTTTGGCTTTTTAACTATTTCCTGTTTTTCTTGCTTCTGCTGTTCGAGCTTCGCCTTAACTTCATCATATAGATTTTCAAACAGCAATCGTTGTGCAGGATTTAGTTTCTCACTCTTTTTGCCGAACAATTGTCTCTTGAGATAATATAATTGCCCCTGTAAATCATCGATTTGACCAAGCAGAGTAAGCACCATTTCCTTTAGAGTATCGGTATCATTCGGAAGGTTTTCTTTAGATGTTTCTGCTGTTACTTTTATCGTCCCTGACATGAATATCTATATAACAGCAAATGCCTTAAAAGCAAGCCTAAAGTCGTATAAATACAAAATAATTTAAATATATTTTATATTTTTTCCGGCCTTTCATAACGTTTTCGTCTTCTTGCCTTGAACAAATCTATGCCTTCAAGTATCCATGTCAGTTTTGCAATATCAACTTCGATAGATGGTTTGTTTTTATCTTGAGGAAGTTTTTCAAATGTTCCTTCCTGCAACTGCTTATACCAGATTATAAATCCCGTTCTGTCCCAGAAAAGTATTTTGCATTTATCACCTGTCTTGCTGAAAAATACAAACAGATGTCCGCTGAACGGATCTTTTTGCATGAAACTTTCTGTTAGCATTGAGAGTTTGTTGAAGCCCGATCTCATATCCGTCGGCTGTGAATAAATAAATATTTTTACCGATGATGGCAGCGTCAGCATAATTGGGTCTGATGTAAAACTGAAATAACTGTTGTTAATGTTTTAGCGTCAACACCAGCAGGAATTTTTAGAATGCTGCCACAACTAAGCAAAAGTTCTATGGCAGCAGAATTATTTTCAGGCATTGCCACTTCGATGAATGCCGATGGTTCGGATTCATGTTGGTTATCCTGTTCTGAATCACCGCCGGTCAGCTTTTTTCTCCACGAATAAAAAGATGGCTCTGATAAGCTTTCTTTTTTACAAAACTGACGGACCGATAGCCCGCTGGACTGCCATGTTTCAATTACCATCTTCCAAAATTGCTGCTGGTCGGTTTCAGATTTTTGCTTCGTACTCACGATATACTCCATTTAAATCATGAGATGCATTATTCACTTTTTAAAGAATACCGCAAGATGCACTTGGCCGGAAAGTTACGATAAAATAGCAATGTGGTATGTAATGTCATCAGTAATTTAAAAAAAACTCTCAATCGCGATTAAATTTGCAGCTATGACCTCAGGTTCAAAAAATTCTGAATGATTGGATAGTATTAAATCGACAAGCCGTAAGTGTTGAGGATGACAAAGATGATGACCAGATTAAGAGCTTATAAAAAAATGTGGTCGCGGTAGGGACTGAGATTACTCCCAGCCCCCCGCACATTTCCGTACGGGCAGTACTACTGCATACGGCTCTTGCCTTGAGTCATAACGTGCAATCGCTCCCAGGGAAATGGATGCAAGATTCGCGGTTGTGGCAACCATCTATTAATCAGGGGATGCATTCGTTTCCATGTAAGACGACTTTTCTGGCTTCTGCGTCGTAACGCTCGAAACCAAAGCCAGCAAACATGTTTTCGGAATGACAATAATCGGCGATACGTTACCAGCATAACCACATGACTTGGGGTCAGTGTAGGTCGCTACGACCGATTCTTTTGGCCAACACCGCTAATTTCCATCGCTGCTCATCAGAAAGAATAATTCGCTTCTTGCCAATTTTTTCTTTGAGTATGGCGTTCTCTGTTTTGAGGTATTCTATTACATCCTGCTGTTGCTGGTTAATCCAGCCGGCAAGCATAGTTAAAATCATTGTCCAGGGACGAATTTTCATAGATGTCCTTTTTTACTATAATGAATTTTCTAAATTCCTATATAAAATCCTCATATTGAGTTTTGAACATCTTAACAAGAATAATAATTTCAACAACCGAAAATGGCTGGAATGTCAAAGTATGATAGACGGGTGAAATATTTGAAAACATTTTCAAAGATGTTATAATTTTTGACTATGAAAAAGGATTTATGGATTACAGTGGTAACTTATCCTGCCTATTGCGTAGATAAAGAACTTTACAAAGCAATCGATTATCTTCGGGAACAGGTACGCGTACTATAGAGCAGCAGGAAAAACAGAATAAACGGATTCTGCTGACCAAGAACCAAAAAATGCGAGTGGCTTCCAAAGCAAAAAGACTCAGCAGAAAAATATTAGAGCAATGCACGGTGTTGTTTACGCCGGATACCATATTAAGCTGATTTAACAAGCTTGTTGCTGGAAAATATAACGGCTGCAATAATCGCGGCAAAGTCGGAAGACCACAAATTAATCATGAAATAGTACAACTTGTAATCAAATTCAAAGAAAATCTGCGCTGGGGCTATCAAAAAATAATAGACCGAGGTTGTTTACCTCGGATATGAAATTAGCCAATCAACTATTAAGAACATCCTTATTGAAAATGGCTTTAATCCAGAACCCGACTTAACTGTAAAAACTACTTCGTGGGAGTTTATCAAAAGCCACTGGAATGTTTTAGCCGCCTGCGATTTCTTTACGGTTGAACTGCTCGTAGGACGCAGACTTATACGATGCACGATTTTCTTTGTCATAGAGCTTTCCACCAGAAAAGTATTCTTTGCTCCAATTAAACCCCAGCCTGACGGCAGACATATGGAACAAGTAGCGAAGATTTTAACCGATTATGAAGATGGTTTTCTTAACGGCTCGGCGGCCTGCTCAAATCATCACAGACTAGCGGCATAATTGACGCGTCGCTTTTTCTGATACATCTACGGTGATAGTCTGCCCTTTGCAGGAGCTTTTAGCGAAAAGACAGTTTTCCTAACAGCTAAAAACAAACAACTCAAAAGTTTTCCGCGATTTCACTGTCCAAATTTTCAATATTAAGTTGTGAAAGAACAAAACTTTAAGTCATGATGAATTTTTGCACGGACGAGATAAAAACGTATTCAATAAACAATAATGTAAACTTTGGATGAATTACAATTGGACTCTCATAGGTACAACCATTTGAAACTATAGATTCTGTAACAATTTGATTTTTCTTTGTATTCCTGCTGAATCAAACATCTGGCACTGGGCTTCCTGATGGAATCCGGCCCTTGGTTCGCTTTCCACAAAAGGCAAAACTGATTTTAGATTAGCTATTTCATCTAAAATAATGTCTTTCTCTTTTGGATTGATTATATTCGTTCTATTATTTTTGCGAAGCAAATACCAGTTATAAATATTATATGTACTACGAAATATTCCACCTACAATCTTGGCGAGACTGAACTCTCTACACGCTTTTATATTGTGTCTGTTACGATCCAATGCTTTCTCATAAACGGCAAGAGCCTGGGACCATTTTTTTGACATTTTTCCAAACAAATCAGCTATTTCTTCAAGCGAATATGTCAAAGCAGTATCTTCGAGTCTGTCACCAAACTCATGTTTCATCCATGAGCCGCCCATCGGAATACCTTTAAAACCCAAAACAAGCGGATATGACAATGCTTCATTAACCGGTGAAAAATATAGAAAATTATTATTTCCCCCTATAGGATAATACTTGCAAGCACTATCAAAATCGTACCATGCTTTTACAACTAAATCTGAATTAATTTTGCTGCCAAAATATTTTTTCGCGAAATTTGTAAGCCATCGCTTTTCATCGCTGTCAAATTTGCTGCATAATTCTTTAACCGCAAAAGTATTCAAAGTATTGGTAAAACACCCAAAATTCCAGCATCCCATGAAACCTAATACTTTTGATTGTCTCATGAATTTAAATTTGCGATACAGTGACACGATCAAAGGTAAATTGGGAACCGTAGCAAGTTCATGCGTTGTATTGACCTGAAAGCGTGACCACAATTTTCTCTCATTATTTAGTGCATACTGTGCTTTAGATTTAAATCGCGGAGATGGGCCATGGTAAATCAAACTATACTCTTCAACGATTTTTGTTTTGTTTGCACGTTTGATTTTGCCGCCCCTCTCAAAATCACCCATCAAAATTACATCTCTATGTAATAATTCGCTAATTTCCTTATAAGGCGGTTTGAAATGCATATTCCATGACCAATCCCATGCAACGAGTTGTGCTTCTTTATTTACGGTGTGGATTGAATTATATATTAAATTTATTATTGAAGACAAAACTTCAGCAGGACCGTATTGACTACACCGTGGACATAGGCATTTTTTTGCCCAAAATGTTTCGGGATTGGGATACGTCTTAGGATTACTTATAACATGTGCCCAGCAATTACTGACATGTTCACTGCTTGTTATCAAAATAGCACCTGCCAATGGCAATTTTTTGTATAGCGTAGAAAATCCATCATGCAAATAATCTTTTACAGCCGGCGTCAATGAACATAAAGCTATTTGTGGTTCTTCACCATAAATTTTGGTATTGTGGCCCGCCAAATCCGGATTATCTCTCCAAAATGGATGCGATGCTTTCATCCCCAATGGCTCAGTCAAATAAGGCCATACCTTTAATCCGAAACGTTCTGCACGCTGGCATAACTTACCCAGCTCTTTTAGATACTTATCAGAATTATGATTATATTTTTGAAATAATTTTGTAGACGAAATGTCCCGGAGAGCTAATCTTAGCCAAATGCCATTAAAACCGGAATCCGCAATCGCTTTTAGATTATCATCTGAATGAGTTTTATTAACGGCAAGTATTTCATCTTTTAGATTATAATTACTTTGACCGCAGCGAAAAATACGATTTTCAAAAATCTTCGACATATTTACTTACCTGTCAAAATCTGTTTTATACTATTAAGAATCATTTTCTTGACGGCATTGGCATATTCAACATTTGCATCTTTAGCGGATTGAGCAAACCAGTGTTCCTTAGAGTGCCTTTTCATATCCACTCCTTCCGGACAAAACGCCATCATTAGAGATGTTTCCTGCTTGCCGGCATGGTCGATAGGAAATTGCTTTTGGGTCAGCTCATCCATAAACGGATGAATCTGGATCCAGCTAAAAGGATCAGAGCCTTTCTCATGTTGCTTATAATAATCCTGCATCTTTTCGCTGCCCCACCAGCCTTCGCCGCGTTCTTTTTCCAAAAACTCAAATATCGTTTCTTTTGCCGCCAATTTCAACGCAAGGTCTGTAGGCATTCCTAGGGTAAAATTCTCACTCTGATGATGTATGAACAAGTGGATATTTCTTAAACCTACTCTAAGCAGGTTCATAAACAATTCTTTTGCATATAGATAAACCGTATGCGAACTGATACTGATCGTTCCTTTTTTTTCAGGCGGTGCTACCGCATAACTTGCCGTACCATAAACAAACGGCGGCAGAATAACCATTTCCATTTCTTTTTCAAGAATATCCAATGCTCTGGTCACCACAAGTGTATCAACACCAACGCAGCAATGCTCGCTATGATATTCCATAACACCAATAGCCATTACCGCAGGCACATTTTTATCTATCGCCTGCCTCAATTGGTCTGGGAACATTAGTTCAAATCGCATAATTCACCTTAAGGGTTTTATTCGAGAGCGTATCCCATAGTTGTATAATATGACAAGTTTGGCTGTGTAATATCCATTCTTCCTATCTGCGCCACAACTGGCAATTGGCTGCGAACCACCAGTGCATATTGTCCAAAAGGTATTTGATAATTATTTTCACCTATCGGTTTATCAAGTCTGAAACATCGCACACGCTGGGCTTTTATGATAGATTTAATATTTTTCACAGGTTCAGCTTTATCGAAGTAAACATCAAATTCTACATTCGTATCTTGATCATTCATATTTAAAATAACGAGCGATTCGTGTCCGAAAGGTTCCTTATCACCTGCCTGAGGCAAATCACCATCAGGAAAAACCCAGACTCTTTTACCGGTATTCATTTTCGTTTCCTTCTAAAGTTCAACTATGCCTTTGATTTTATCTGAAAGAAGTTCTATGCCGTTTTTCTTTATAACAGCACCAGTTTCCCATCTTAAGCCAAAATATTTATCACGGACAAAAGTATCGATCTGGAACGTCATATTTTCCTGAAGTTTATATTCCGATGTTGTTTCTATCCATGGCTTTTCAACTTCAAGCATTCCAAGTCCGTGGCATGGACCATAAAGATAATTGGCGGCATATCCTTTTTCTTTAAAATATGCCTCAAATTTCTTCGCAACTTCACCTGCGACGATTCCTGCTTTTACCATTCTCTTGTTTTAAAATGTGCATCTAGCCCAAACTGAATAAGCTCTCTTTGACGCGGATTCATTTTGCCTATACAGAATGGAATTCCTATTGAAGGCGAATAGCCATTGTATCTTGCGCCTAAATTAAGCTGAATTATTCTTCCTTTCTCTATGATGTTGTATCTCGGCCGGGAAATAGCATTATTTGTATTGTTGCCGCCAAAAAGATAAAGTGCGTGAGCTTCGTACTCTCCGCCATTTGCATAAATAGCTTCTTGCGCGATACCTACAACCTGGAGTTCTGTCATGCCTGGTTTGATTTTCGATAAGACCGCATCAACAGCAATTTCGGAAATACGAAACGCCTCTTTAAGGCAGGCTATTTCAGCTTCAGATTTAACTTGTCTAAGCTCTGTAACAATATTATCCGCCTTAATAATCTCCGCAGATGGAAATGCTTTTTGTATAGATTGATACAGTTCAACGCTTGTTACGAGCCAGCCTGCTATTCCAATCTTTTTAGGATTTTTTACGCCAATAGATTCAAACACTTGAGCAAATGTGTTAAACCCGCCGCCTGGAAACTGCGGATCTGCGGACTCGCGATATTCTCTCATACGATGAATATTCGTAATCGGCGACCAGCTCTCGGCAAATTCCTGTGATTCAGGGCCAACCATTAATGCCGCTTTGCCGTTTGCTGCGATTGCAACACCGCCAACTTCAAAGAGCGGCCAAAAGCCTGAAAAATATCTGACATTTGCAAAATCAGCTTCATTTGAATTTGCTATTAAAACATCAAGACCGGCTTTCGATATTAAGTTTGAAGCCTTTTTAACTCTACCCAAATATTCTTCTGCTGAAATACATACTTTGCTTTTCATAATTCGTCTTCCTAAAACATGTAATTCCTTGTACGTTTTTTATCCTCACCTCTTATAAGTAAGTTTATTTACAGGTTGTTATTTGTAGTAGAGGTAAATAAATATTCTAAGCATGTAAGCCACCATCCATCAAAATATTCTCGCCATTTAAGTAAGCACTCGCATTCGATGCAAGAAACACTATTAATCCTTTTATATCATCATGGCCTGCCATACGAACTAGAGGTACTTTAGCCTTGTATCGCGACAAAAATGGTTCAGGCTGGTTTGAAAATAGGCCTCCTGGACTTATACAATTAACACGTATCTTCTGCGGAGCGAGTTTGCGAGCCAAATATTTCGTTAAAGCTATCATACCACCTTTATGAAAATGGTAATCAGGAGGTGAATCCATTTCAGTTCCTTCATATAGGTTAAAATCAGCCCCGAACATCCCCTGCATAGATGCAATATTAATTATTGTTCCGCCGCCACGTTTGGCAATTAGGTCAGCCATTTCGCGGGTAATATCGAACATGCCTGTTGCATTAATCCGCATCGATTCCGCAAACGCTTCAAGCGGATCAGTATATTTTCGCATAGGCCTTGCAACCGCATTATTAATAAAGACATCAAGACCGCCAAATTCTGAATCTATTTCAGCTTTAAGTTTTATTATTGAGGCATGGTCTGCCTGATCAACATATTTAGCATAAACATCCAGCCCTCTACTCTTCATCTCATCGACTATTTTTTTAGCGTTTTCGACAGAACGGGAAGCTGTAATTACCTTACCATCAGCTTCTGCCAGAGCTTCAAGCATACCGCTCCCATATAAACCTGCGCCGCCAGTGATTAATATTACTTTATCTTTTAAGCTCAACAGATTTTTAACGTGCATTTTATGTTCCTACTTCTTTGCTTTAACAACAATTTTACATGAAGCTTTGTCACAATTACTAAGATCTATATTATATTCAAATCCAAGCGGCTCAAGCACACGCCTGTAGAGCCGGTCGCAATGTTCGCAATAGGCATGATATGGTTTTAAATGTTTTACTGCTAGAAGCATTCCTTTGCTCGGACATTTATGCATTTCAATGGTAAAAATATTATTATCTTCGTCCAGAGTCATTTTAAAATCGGCTGCCTCTTCAGAAAGACTATGACTCCAATATTCAAAACAGCCGGCAAGCCCCTTTTTAGCCGCAATATCTCGCAGGTTTGTCAGAAACGCGTCAGACAGATGTTCCCAAAAACGGACAACAGCAGCCTTGCCTCCTTTTTGTTCAAGGAATTTAAACAGTTCACTGTATACCGGTATAAACTCTGTGCAGGATATCATATTTTCTTTTTTAAGATTTTCCTATTATCCAATTCATCTGCAGTCCATTTGTATTTTCAAAGTTTAAAAAAAATAAACGTTTACCACGTTATGGCACAAATAATTTGCAGGTTGGACTGTTGGTATCATATATTTCCAAAGCTTTGAAAATTTCTTTCGCAATTTCAATATGGCCGTATAAATTGGGGTGTATACTATCGGCAAGCCATTCCATCATTGAATCTTTACCCGGCTTGATTGTTTCCCAGTGTTTCCAGTGGTCAATCAATATGATGTTTTTTTGTTCTGCGACCTTTCGCATAACTCTAACATATTCAGACAGACACGCCCTATTAGCGCCGCCGGTACCAACCTCTGAAAGTATCGGATTAGGCGTATTGAGTACGGGAATAGCGTCGCTTTGACGAATCAAATCAACCAACTTAGAGAGGTTCGACTCATAAGTATTCACGCCATCCATGCCGGCCACGGAATCATTTGTGCCAATCATAAGAAACACGACATCAGGCTTTAATTGGCTGACACGACGTTCAAAAGACTGAAGAACTTCACTTGTGGAATTTCCGCTGATACCAGTATTTATTACATAATCCAAGCCTCGTCCCATCTCAAAACGAATACGCTCTGAAAAATGTTCGGAAAAACTCCGCCAGCCGTATGTATGCAATGCCCCATGAGTAATACTGTCGCCCGTAAAAATCCATGTTAAAGGTTTTTTCGCTATCAATAATGTTTTAATTTTTTCCATATCTTCCATTTTCATAGAATTGTTGTCATAAATTTCTGCACTTGCAACGAAGCATAGAGACAAGATTAAACTCCACATAAGCAAGTTAAACTTAATTATTTTATATAATTTGGCGTTAATAAAAGTAATTCCAATGTTAAAAGTCTGCTTCCGTTATTCTTTCCAAAATTTCTGAATACATTTACCTTCATACGGCTTGTATCGACAACTACATTTATAGCCGGCCTGTTCACATACGGTCTTATTCAGAATCACTGTAGTCAGGCAATAACGGTCGGTAAACAACTGGCCAGTAGACTTTAGATGTGATATTGCAGGACACTTCGATACATTTATCGTCAATTGATTGTTTTCTATTTGAAAATCTGCTTTACCATTTTCAAGTTCAAATATTTTTTTAAAATGGCGATCTATAGCAATCAGACCATCGCTTTTTATTGCTGCGATAAGATGAGAAAACACTTCTTTGCCAATCTGTTTGAGATATTCAGATGTCGCATCCGGACCCAACTTTTCATCAAGATATTTTATTGCATAACACAATGCACCATGAAAATCTTTGTGTAGGTATTCATTTTGGCTGCTTTTACAGTCTAGAACTTTAACTTTATGCTGCAATGTCATTAACGATTCCTCTTCATAAATGGGAACACAACATTGTTATCCATTAAATCTTTTGCTTTGAGTTGCGACTTTATCGCATACATCCAATCTGTCAAAAGCTCTGGTCCTAGCATATCATCCATTTGTTTGCGAAATTCCTGTTGAATGTTAAATGCTTTCAAACAGTCATTTTCCAGAACTGCTGCAGCATAAAGTTTGACGAGCGTATCTACAAAAGCAGTACCCCCGCCAGTGATTACACCATTTGCACCCATCAACAGACTTATGTCATATACATTTTCATCTCCTTGAAGAATAGCACATGGCCTATTATCCTTTTCTGAGTAACGGCGTAAAAGCTCCGCAAACAGATATATATCACAACTTGAATCCTTTATAGCTTTCATTTGCGGAATCTGCATAATCTTTATCAGTGTATCAAGACCGACTTTATTTCCAGTAGCTCCCGGACAATGATAAAAAACAGTAGGATAATCGAGCTCGTTTACAACCTTTTCTATTGCGCCAAATAAACTGTCAGGATGAGGAAATCGATAGTAAAACGGCGTGGTCACAACAAGGTAATCTGGATTAAGTCCTTTTACCTTTTTTCCCAATTCAATCATTCTCCTCGGCGATACCTCCGCAATCCCAGCAAGAACCGGCACACGTTTATTGGTATGCTCAACAGTTGTTTTAACCGCAATAAGTTTTTGAGAATCAGCTAATGCCGGCCCTTCACCCATATTGCCAAGTACAAAAATTCCATTTGCACCCTGCGATATTACATGATCAATAAGTTTCTTTAGTGATTTAATATCAACATCTTCATCGGCGAGCAAAGGCGTTGGTAGTGCTGTTATAATTCCATGTAAGGAATTTGTCATTGTACCGTTTCCTGGATATGTCATTTCCTTTTTCCTGTACGTCCTTAAATAACTATAGTCTATTTCAACCAGCCTAACTTGTCCCATTTAGGTAAATTAAGGAACTCAGGCTCAGGATAAGCCAGTTCGCAAAGTTCTTTAATAGTTGTTTCTGATATTTGCGAGTTACTAAATATACCTATTGCTTTTTCGAGGTAATCCGCTTTGTCTATACCAATTAAAACTGTTGAAACTGCATCAAACGAAAGAATAAACTTTATAGCCAATTCATATAAGCTTTTAATATTTTCATTTATGAATTTAAAATATCGTTGCCTATGATTTTGAACTGAAATCAATGCAGGATGAAGGGTATCGACCTTGTCCGTTAGAATACCTTTAAATAATGCAGAGCGCACCACTACCCCAATACCCTTAGTTTGCAGCGATTTGAAATTTACCAATTCACGCTGATCCATCAAGTTAAAAGCTAATTGAACAACATCCCAATGGGCACTGCATAGCACGGCTTCTGTATCAGATGGACCGTAAGTTGAAATACCCACACTTCTAACACATCCTCTTTTTTTTAAATCTTCGAGAATATAGATTAAATCCGAATTATTCACAATGTTTTTGCATTCATAATCATGCAGGAATAATATATCGACATAATCAGACTGTAAAGCAAACAAACTTTTTTCGAGTGAATCTGTAATAAGGGACTTTAAGTTCTTGAATGAATAAATACATCCATTATCATCCAATATGCGGGGACACTTGGTTGCAATAATGACATCATGACGTATACTTTTAAATGCTTTCCCCATCAAATTTTCACTTCGACCATAATTAGGAGCGGTATCAAAGAAATTGATTCCATTTTCAAAAGCTTGTTTTAAGATGGCTATGGCATCAGTTTCTTGAAGCAAATCCGATTCACCCTTTACACCAAGACCATAAGGAAAACCTATCGGAGCTCCCCCAAAAGCAATTTGCGATACGGAGATTCCCGTTTTTCCCAAAGGTTTTCTCAAAGGATTCCCACCATCCGGCGGACAATCATGCTTAGTATACATTATACAATTTCCTTTTTTAACTGCTTAATGTCAGGTTCATGCTGACTGTTACCGTACAGTAAAGGAGCGTATACCCTATCGTAGCTTTTTAGATATTTAGACCAAATACTTTTTAATAGTTCATAATCTGCGTCAGTAAATTTCTCATATGTGGTTTCCATTCCTGTCACATAATAAAGCACAGGATTACCTATAAAAGGCTGGAATTTTGCATATTCACGCCAAGCCTCAAGATTTGGCATTGGATGCTGATCGGTATGAATACAACACCCTGGGCAGCTAATTGCCGCAATCATGGCACGATGAAGCATTTGATCAACCACACTCTTGTTGTCAGTGTAGAAATCATTTAGCCGAAGCATATCAACGACATCATTAAAATATGGATTGAACGTGTGCGCAATTACAAGTGAGTCAGGCTTTGCTTTCTTAGCAGCACAATAATATAGAGCTAATGTCTTGCGTAGGAGTTCAATGCCCCAAATCACCGGACCGCCTCCGTTAGGAACAAAACCGGTTCGGGAAGGAATATTGTGCAGATAATCAAACTCAATACCATCAGCATCAAGACCTTCCGTGGAAAGAAGATATTGTACTTTACGCCGAACACGATTTTCGTATGCTGCGCTTAATGGATTAACGCCAAAGTCCCACTTATGCTGTCCATATTCATAATTATGAGGGACACGCACTTTCTTTTTGGCCATCTTCATTGCCGGATAAAAAATATCTGTATCAATCTCAAGTTTATAACTATTTGCATCGTTGAGTATCAATAGTTCTTCAGGAAGAACATCCTTCCCCATAGCAGAAGGCTGGTAATGAAACGGCGAAACCCATAGTATTACCTTTCTGCCTTTTACATGCTGATTCTGTATGAAGCCTTTCATATCTGGCCAAAGTTGTTCATCAACCTCTAAGCAGCAGTCATTCTTATACCATCTGTTATCAACTATGAGTATGCATGGATTAACACCTTTTTTTTCCAACGCATCAAGCATTTCTTCATATTTTGCCTGTGTGCAGTTTTCTGCGCTCTGCCCTGACCTTCCTGATCTGCCAACAGTAAAATAATCCTGCCATGATGTTGAATGATAGCACTGCTCACCCCATCCACCAAAAATCGGTTTCTTCCACCACAACGGCATAGTACTTCTATTTCTTTTATTAACGTAGCCATTATTAATAAGATAATTAACATACGAGCGAAGACCATCATATACATCCCCGGCTTTCTCAAATAGAATTGCTGGGCTGCACCACTGTCCATTGATAAAAGTTTTACCGCTATAGTTTAGATTAAAACCGAAACCTTCCCCTCCGCAGTAATCAAAATTCAAAAAATTGTTTTCGCCGGGCTTTACCACTAATCCCATTGTAACCCATTTGTCTTTTGTTCTGGGACCAACCATAAAAGAAAATATACTCGGAGTAACAAAACAATCACCACCATAGTTATAAATCCAGCCGTTCAAGCGATGCGTTATTTGTTCGTAATACATATAGAAACGCTTGTCAGCTGAATTAATTTGCGTAGAGAAAACAATGTCAAATTTTGGTACCGAGGATGTTAGAAAATCTTTTACCGGTCTGTGCCATGCGGTCTTGCGACCTTCACCAGTGTACGCCGGCTTAAATTTTGCTAAAAGTCGAGGATCATCTTTAATAAAACCTTCAAAGAAACGGACATCATCGAGAGAACCACAGCCTTCGACCTTATATGCATACAATACTCGCGTATTATAACAACTAAAACAATATTCCACTCTATTCCACAAAGTTGTTTTACCTGCAAAAATAACATCAATACGGTCATCTGACTGCCTTAGCACCGGTTTATCCAGATACTGAAGTTCATCAATCATTTCGTCTCTGTCGCAACCTGATGCAACAAACAAACGGCCTCCAATGCCGTTGTTGAAAATGAGAGATACAAACAGATTTTGAGCAAAGTCATGCTCCAGAATATAATCTTGTGCAATTATTTTTATCGTTGTTGCCGTTTTGTCAACTTTTAACCCCATAAACTTCTTCCTCCAGTAAATTATTTGAAATATGGCCATCATCTAATTCATTTCTTTTTTTCGTTCGTAAACGATGATACATTTTTTTAAGATCAAAAATTCCACCAATACTAACCCAAATACAACCAACTATTGCCGTCACAAATACATAATACATTTGAATCCGCCACCATATCAACCAACGGTGGTCGTTCATCCATCCATGTAAAGCGAAACATAATAGTAACAGTGAACCCCCAAATGTCCAGGCTGATGTAAGCGTCATATAAAGAAAAAGCCCCTTATCAACACGCGAGAATTCGTGGCTGTTAACACCGATAAACGCCCAAAATCGTCCTACAGGCTTTTCTTCTTTTACGTTTTCTTTAATGGCATCTTCATCTTCTTTGACAGTATATTGGCCGCGGTGCAAAAGTTTATCCATATCCACAGTTTTACCTTTACAGGTAAATAATGAAACAATAACATATGACATAACTCCAAGGGCCGCACACCAAAATGCCATAACAAGACCATTTATAGGAAATGGAGGAGATATTTTGGCTATCAACGTATGTTCTTTATTTTCATCAGCAACTCGATAGTAACTATTTTTAAGCTTTTCGACAATTTGTCCTCTGAAGACAAATGCCTTTGCCGCATCTGGCTTAGAAATAATTTCGGAAATAGTAGATGACTTAGCGCCCACATACATTGTCTGTCCATTCTTAAGCGTCATTTGATTAACTTGCGGCAAAGGTGCAAGGGCTTTTTTACCTAACTTCAGCGACTTTGCCTCAAAAGTCAGACCTTCTTTCTCGCTTAAAACCACCATACCTTCCAACTGAACATCTCTACCAGGTTCAAGTTCATACCAATACGCAACTTTTTCTGGAATATGAGGCCAAATTTGTTGGGCAGCAATAGCTGAAAGCGATAACAAACAGCCTACTGTCATTGACACCCAGGCCGCGGCTGTAGTTCCTCGCTTCCAATACAATCCACCTATGATCACCGAACCAGCTCCACCTACAAAAATTGCACCTGTAATTGACAGAAACATCATAATAAAATCGCTCATCGGATAAAGCCAGCTAAATAGAAAAATAAACACGGCCTGAAAAACTACGGAAAGACGCAAGATCAGCATATGACGTTCTGTTGAAAGCGGTTTTTTACGTATGGGACAAATAACATCCTGCACAAAGATACTGCCCCACGAGTGCATGCAAGTACTATGAGAACTAACGAACAACCCTAACATCACGACTACAAAAGCACCTATTAATCCAGATGGCAATATTTTCCCGACCGCTGTTGTTACCGTCATTTGCGTTTGCAGCTGTTCATTGCCTGGATAAGTTTGTCTAAGTTCCTGAACAACTTGGGTTGCCACTTTGTTGTAGTCAGGATGATGCATAATCGCAATCGCTGATAGAGGAATTATTATCAGGCTTAAACCTATTATTCCATTACGCAGCGATCCTACTATCTTTGCCATCTTAGCCTCATGCGCACTCACAGCCGAGCAATTAAACCCCTGCGTTCCCTGCCATGCCATAAAACTGTACAAATTAATAAACAACATCATAGCAAAAAAACTAAAATTGAAACCTTGCTGCTGTCCGATATCAAGCGGATTGATTAAAGATTTTCCCGTTTCTGAAGATGCGATCAAGCCATCGGACAAGGTACTCCATGGAAACTTTATCCATAAAAATATTATCAATGCCATTAAAAAAATAGAGGAAAGAAATCCCTGCCAAAAATCTGTTACGAGCACTGCTATTTGTCCACCAGCTAACGTGAAATACAATGTTACAGTGATCAAAATTAACATTAATATAGGATACGTTGTCCATGTAATACCCATAAACTCAAAATATTGGGGGAAGCCGCAAAACTTGATAAAAAAGCGTGTTCCTATACCCGGAAACATACCAAAGTTTATTGTTCCTGCTACCCATGCCAGAATTCCGGTATAAATTCGAAATTTACGGCTATACCGCATCTCGAAAAACTGCGCTATTGTCATCGCCCTCGTCTGGCGATATCGATAAATCACCCAGCCTGAAAAAGCAATTAACAGCCCGAATGGAACCGACATTGCGCTCCAGAATGACGGTGAAAACCCTGCCACATAGAATTGCTCACAAACAGCTATAATCGAGACAATTCCAAACCCTGCCTGTCCTTCTGCGGTCCCAAGCAGATAGCGACCGGCACAACGATCTGCGGCCAAAAAATCTGCTACACTTCTAGTGAGCTTTTGTGTCGAAATCGCCGCATAAGCAATAAAGCCTGTAAAACAGATTACCAAAGTCCAATCAAACCAACTCATATTCATTATTATTACCTTTTATAGCAAATTTTTCTGTTGAAAAAAATTGCGTAGTTGATCCATTTCCTGATCATTTAAACTATAATATGGCGAGCGACGCCAGCGTTTGGCAATCCCAAAAAGTTCGAGAGCGCCATGAATACCAGCATCAAAACCTCCGGGTAAGGATAAAATAAACTCAAAAAAGGGAATATCAATATTCCCTATTATCTTTGATGCCCTCGCTAGATCGTTCGTCTCTATAGCTTTCCAGTAATCATGGCTAACCCGAGGTTTGAAGCAAAGAAAAGTTGATAGATAACCATCGCATCCAAATGGCCACATATTTATATGATTTTGTTTCTGACCACCGGCAATAACTGCACAACGGTCGTATGCCAACAAGCATAATTGCCTGGCAAAGTCACCACACATATCATCCTTTATTGCAACAATGTTTTTCGATAAATTCAAAGACATCTCAATTGTGTTTAAGCCGGATTTTACGCCGCGGGGTAAAAATATATTCGTCACAATCATTACAGGCATGACCTTCGATACAGAAACATAATGTTCAGCTAATGATTTGTCTGTGCAGGAACCGCCCCAGTCAGGCGGCAAACACATTTGTATATCTGCTCCCATTTCCTTGCAGATATCTGCAAATTTACACGCTCGCTCAGTACTGTGATAACGATCTGCTGCAATTACTAAAGCCCTTCCCTTTACCAGCTGACACGTCAAACGCGTTATTTCAAGAATCTCCTCATCTGACAGGCAAATATAATGACTGTCTCCCGCTGTCAGCATAATTGCCTTTGCTCCGGCTTCAATACAGAACTCTATTTGATTTCCAAGCCCTTCAAAATCAATATCACCATTTCGATCAAAACATGTACGAATAGAAGGAATATACCCCTTTAGCTGCTTGCGTATCGATGACCTGCTCATTAATTTAAGCCTTGTTTATTTTATAATTATAAATTAGAAAAAAATGTTATCAAAAGTTACTCAGGAACATAACAGTTTAAACCATCTGACAACACCTATACAGTCTTCATAGCACCAGAAGGCAACAAATATTGTTCCATCGGGACACCTTGTTATACATGGTGCACCGAATCTTAATACATTAAAATTATGTGACATATTGGCCGATACTTCGGTCAATTTTTCTGTATAATGACCCCATAGGCACATCTCATATTCGTTGATCCATCTATCACCATTTAGTCGAGACAAATTTGCCCACAAACCTGGTTTGTCCATACGACGGTAAATACATAGTATCCGATTATCTGAAAGTAAAAAAGGTGTCAAGGTTTGGCCTAACAAACCCGTAGCACATGGCTTCGACCATGTGCAGCCTCCATCACTGCTAATCGCATATTGATTAGGTAAATCTTTAGCTAACTCGTCATCATAAGACCATGCTGTTGACATCAACCTGCCATCGTCGAATTGGACAATTTTGGATTCCCAGAAAAAATGCTTTCGGCCAGGTACATGCATAACCGTCCAATACTCTGGCCAACTACGTCCTTGATCGTGTGATAGCAATGCAATCATTTTTATCCCATTGGGACATAATCCATCCCAGCCAGGCCAAGTCTGGGTGGGAATAATCCACCGTCCATCCCTCAAAATAGTAACCGGACTACACATCTCGAAAGCAGGACCCGTTAAGGCAGGCTTTATTGGTTCTGGACTTGCCCAAGTATGACCGCTATCAAAAGAACGTAATAAACATAGTTCCGTGGGAACAAAACCAAGATTTACAGGGTTAGTCAAGCCTTCTTCTTGGTGATCAGTGCGGTCATGACGGATCATGAAAGCGATTACATCTTTATCAGAAACACGCGTGATCCGGGCACAATCTGACATTATACGTCCAGGAACATCAGAACAAAGACGTTTCTGGTGAACCCAAGTTTCACCTGAGTCTTCCGAACGAAATAAACTTGTATGCATATTTAGCGATTCAAAAGCCTCTGCTAGGCAACAAGTCGCCAACATCGTATTTCCCTGAAGAGTAACCACCGATGGAAAGTATGCATGAATACTTCTTACATGCGGTTTAATATTGCGATATATAAGACCTGATTTTGCTATACTAATATTAAGCATATAAAATTTTCAAGAAAAGGGTTTTAGAAT
>MHYA01000155.1:53324-72118 GCA_001825675.1 Planctomycetes bacterium GWF2_42_9
TTTGCGAATTACTTTGTGTATCATATCACAACATATCACCACTGTCAAGCATCATAAGCGATTTTTTTTATTTTTAAAGTTTCTTAATATTCGCATAATTCTTTTTTAGGCCACTAAATTCCAAAATAAAATCAATAATAAATAAACCCTCTTTTTTGAATTATAAAGACAAAAAATAATTACCGTAAACTTTAACAATATTTAATTTGACAAACAACTTGTGATATGCTGTAATATACTACTGCCAGACAAATAACCAACATTTTTCCAACAATTTCTACAAGGAAAGGATATTATATGAAATTATTAACATCAAAATTAATATTCCTATTAAGCATCCTGTGTTCAATGCTGCTTCAAATACCTCATATTTTCGCTGCAAAAGCACCTGATGTCCCTAATTTCGTGCCGCTTGGAGTCTACCTCAGTTGGGAATTGACTGAATTTTGGGCAAAAGAAGCAAATATCGATCGTTGGGAAGATGTCCAAAAACGGCTTGACATCCTTGCTAATAACAATGTAAATACACTATGGGTAACTAATATGGTCGAGGAAGACCTGCCACGGCTTATCATAGAATGCAAAAAGCGCAATATGAAATTACTTCCCAGTGTAACAGGTGTGGATGCAAAGTTAGAGTGGCGTTCTGCAGATCCAAATTATTATCCAACAGTTGTTCCGCGTCTTGCTGCCATAGATGACCCTTCTTATACTTTGGCCGGCTGGATACTAAGTGATGAACCATTGGAAAAAGACCTGTCCAACGTTGAAAAATTGCGACAGATTTTTGAAAAGTATGACCCGAACCGCTTTACCCTTGCAGTAACAATGTATCAACAGACCCCCTTGGTGCCAAAGCTGACTAATTTAAACACCGTGTGTGTCGATGTATATCCATTTTACGGACCAAACGACCTCAATGGCCCCCATACAGATGATTCAAGTAAAAGTTTCTATCGGGCTTGTCTTAGTAAAATGATTGATGCTATTGTCAACAAAAATATAAAACCGTGGGTGATGCCGCAATGTTTTGTAGAAATAATGGGACCATTTACATGCGACGCTAACGATAATGTAATAGCTTTGCCAGGATCTTATTATCATTGGCGTATGCCCACGCTTGCTGAAATGCGATGGCAGGTATGGGAAGCAATTCGCAGCCAGATGAAAGGCATAGTCTTTTTTCAGGCTGCCCCCATAATAAGCTGCAGTGAAGAAATTGCTAAAAAACCACCTTTGGACTGCAGTTGGAAAGAGATTTTGATTAAGGAACCGATTAACACCGGTCCTGGCGCACTTTTGACGCGCGATGGCGAAACAACTATACAAATGGATGAATTAGGCGAATTATACGGCAAGCTTGCGCCATTAACAGAACTCGTATATCGGTGGATACCCACAAAAGGCTTAATCGCTGAAGCAGAATGCCCCGCTCGGATTCAAAACTTTTATGATCCCAAAGATAACAGCTTTTATTCAGCTATAGTAAACGACGACTTGCAATCAGAACAAATGGTTGTTATAAGATTTGAGCCACAAACAAAACAGATTATTGATATGACAAGTAAGAAATTGCTACCGATGGTCGAAGATTTTGCCGGAGGGAGCAAAACTACATCGCTTTTACTAAGACCTGGAGATGGCACAATAATTCAAATCATAAGATAATAGTTGGAAGGATATCATATGAAATTATCAACATTAAAATGTGTATTCCTATTGGGCGTCATGTGTTCAGTGCTGCTTCAAATACCTCATACTTTCGCTGCAAAAGCACCTGATGGCCCTAACTTCGTGCCGCTTGGAGTCTACCTAAGTTGGGAATTGACTGAATTTTGGGCAAAAGAAGCAAATATCGATCGTTGGGAAGATGTCCAAAAACGGCTTGATATCCTCGCTAATAAAAATGTAAATACACTTTGGGTCACCAACATGATCCAAGAAGATATACCGAAACTTTTAAACGAATGCGAAAAACGCAACATGAAATTGATTATCCGCCCAACAAAGATGGATGTAAGATGGGAATGGCC
Organism: Planctomycetes bacterium GWF2_42_9; assembly: GCA_001825675.1. GTDB lineage: Bacteria > Planctomycetota > Phycisphaerae > Sedimentisphaerales > UBA12454 > UBA12454. The sequence continues at coordinate 55,358 of MHYA01000155.1, forward strand.
AACAGAAGACCCAAATCACTATTACAGAACACTCATTCCCAATCTCATTGCTTTGGCAGGTTCTTCCCCGACCCTGACGGGGTGGGTACTAAGTGACGAGCCTCTTGAAAAGGATATGCCCAAGGTTGAGAAAATACGAGAGTTGTTTCAAGAATACGATCCTAATCGTTTCACTCTCACAGTAACTATGTATGAACAGACTCCTTTGGTACCAAAATTAACAAACGTAAACGTAGTATGTACCGATATCTATCCATTCTTCGGGCCAAATGATCGTAATGGACCTCATACAGACGATTCCAGTAAAACTTATTATAGAGCAGGTATTAACAGGATGATAAATGCCATTGGCAACAAAAAGATGAAGCCATGGGTAATGCCGCAGTGTTTTACGGAAATTTGGGGGCCGTTCACCTGCGATCCCAATGGGGATGTCATAGCTTTGCCAGGTTCTTATTATCATTGGAGGATGCCGACCTGCGCCGAAATTCGGTGGCAAGTATGGGAAGCAATTCGCGGCCAAGCTAAAGGTATTGTCTTTTTTCAGGCTGCTCCAATAATTAGTTGCAGTGAAGAAACAGCTAAAAGACCACCATTCGAATGCAGTTGGAAAGAGATTCTGTTAAAAGAATCCGTAAATACCGGCCCAGGCGCTCTCTTAACTCGCACAGCTAAAACTACCATTCAAATGGATGAGTTAGGTGAAATTTATGGTCGGCTTTTGCCATTAACAAAGATTATTTATAATTGGAAACCTACCAAAGAATTAATAGCTGAATCAAAGCATCCTGCTCAAATTCAAAATTTTTCTGATTCTGAAAGCGGACGTTTTTACTCAGTCATAGTAAATGACAACTTACAATCGAAAGAAGAAACTACTGTAAGATTGGAGCCACAAACCAAGCAGGTAATTGATGTAATTAGCGGTAAATCATTGTCGCTGACTGAAGAATTTGCTGGTGGAATTAAAACTGTATCGTTTCCATTAAAGGCTGGGGATGGTACAATAATTCAAATCATAAGATAATAGCTTGCATTTTAAGGGCAAAATTTTTATGGATAAACAGATGCTAACCTGTCTGCCAAATTTATCGGCAGCGCCAGCCATAACAAAGGTTGAAGAACACAAATTGATTGCAGTATATGCGACATACGATAACGAGCAAACGGTATCTGCATGCTGGTCCAAAGATAACAGCCAGTCCTGGAATGAACCAGAGATATTGATACAACTTCCCAACACATCCGGCCGATGGCTCGGACAACAAATTTTATTTGATAATAAGGGCTGGTTGCACGTTTTTTTACTCAATGATGCGAAAACCGGAGTAGTTGACGACCATCGCGGCGAAGGAGAGATTCATGCAGCTCTTCCACAGCAACAGCGTTTAGATATTTGGCATACTAAATCGTTGGACACAAAAAACTGGACGCCAATTAAAAAAATATGGCAAGGATATTGCGGTTCATTTAATTCTATCATCCAGATGAAATCGGGACGCATTGTCCTGCCGTTTTCATATATGAATCAACGAACATGGAGTAACCGCGGTACCGGTTTAGATGCTTTTTGGTTTAAGGGAGTTTTTGTTTGTACAACTCTATATTCGGACGATAACGGCGATACATGGGCAGAATCCGCGTATCCACTGACAGTTCATACGCCCTGCATTGAAGCCTATGGCGGATGCGAACCTGTGATATTGGAACTGCTAAATGGGCAAATCTGGATGCTTATACGAACGCAACTTGGCAGATTTTATGAGTCATTCTCAAACGACGGTGATTTTTGGTCTGCTCCCCAGCCAACGCGATTTTTATCGTCCGACTCTCCGGCTGGATTATTAAGATTGCACGACAAGAGAATAGTACTTGTTTGGAACAAGTGTTTGCGATATCCTTATGCTTTAGGCGGCCGGCATGTACTTCATGCAGCTATTTCAGATGATGATGGTAAAACATGGAAAGGCCATCGTGAAATATTAAGAGATCCATTCAATAATGAACCGCCGCCGCCTTCAGGAGATTATGGGACAGCGTATCCATTCCCGGTTGAAAATACAGATGGAAACGTACTCATTTTGACAGGCCAGAGCAAGAAGAGGGTTCAACTTTTGAGTTTCTCACCCGACTGGCTTATGCAAACACATCAGGAAACCAATTTTGATGATGGCATGGATGACTGGTCTGTTTTTACCTGCAAAGGAATAGAATTATTCAATTCCGCTTCAGGCCAACATCGGAAAGTGCTTTCGATAGTGAAAATGGACTCAAATTGGCCTGCAACAGCCATTTGGAATTTCCCCATGGGCAATGATGGAAAACTGGTAATGAATTTTTCATTTAAAAATGGTGTTGCTCCATTGAAAATAATGCTTACTGATCATTTTTCAGTACCGTTTGATCCAGAAGATGCTATAAATGCGTTGTATGTTGTAGATATAGACTCGCAAGGCTTTTTGGCAGGCAAAGAACCTTTAAAATCCGGCAGATTATATGAATTGACTATGAATTGGAACTGTACAGAAAGAACATGTAAATTAAGCCTGGACAAGCGTCTTATTGCCGTTTTGCCGTTGTTGCGAGATAGCAGCGAAGTTTGCTATCTGCGTTTGAAATCTGAAAAAGTTACTGAAAAAGCATTTTGCGTTGAACATATAAAAGTGTCTGTTCAAAACCTTCATTAATTATAAATCACGAAAATCCTATGTTAGAAACTTATGTCCTTGAGACTGGTGCAAGAACTACGTTGGCCGGTCCTGTTGCGTGCGTCTCTGAAGACTGCGTGCTTATGCTCACTACCGGGCCTGTTTTTCCGCAGGAAAGTATCCTGCATCTGATTAAAATGGAACTGCGGATGTCCAAAGATATGGGCAAGACATGGGGGCAGCCAAAAGTTTTAGTACAAGGTAACGCAACAGGTGCTCCATTTGCTTACGCCCTCCTGAAATTAGCAAATGGAAGATTACTTGCTATATATGGAATGTATTCTCATTACAGTCCGGATCATGATTCGACAAAATGCAAAATGCCGGCTTTTCAGATTATTTCTGACGATGGCGGCCTGACATGGAGTGAGCCAACTCTTTTGCCTACCGGAGAAACCTATATCAGTTCTGTGTTGTCATGTATCCAACTATCAAATCAGCGAGTTGTGTTCCCATTTGGTTTTCTCACCGGCTCGAAAGGTAAATTTGTCGTTTCAGCGCTTTATTCTGACGACAATTGCATTACGTGGCATCGAAGCAAGACCACTCTTGATGTTGGAGGTAATGGTTTTGAAAGTGGTGGTTGCGAACCGACTTGTGTCGAATTGCCGAATGGCCGCATTTGGATGTTAATCCGTGCACAAACAGGCACTCAATGGCAATCTTTTTCATCGGATAATGGTGAAACTTGGGAGCCCGGTGCTCATTCAAAAATTTTGTCTTCTAATTCGCCTGCCGTTATGCATCGTCTTCACAATGGGAATATTGTTATTGTGTGGAATAATGCAGTTTACAATGCATACGCTCGTCACAGCCTTGCTACCGCGCTAACATCTGACGGCATTTCCTTCTACGGATTGCGTGAACTGGCACATATTGACTATCCTGTCGCTTCCCCTGAAATTTACTGGGGCGCAATGTATCCTTATATCGTCGAGGCACCCAACGGAAAAATCATAGTTACATACAACGTTGGAGACTGGAATTACAACCATCTTCGCATTGCCTTGATTGATCAGGAATGGTTTGCGCAAAAAAAAGTCTCGGAAGATTTTTCTGATGGTCTCAAGCATTGGAGCTGTCTTGGCTCTGCAAGTTATGCTATTGGCGCAACCAGCGACATTACCGGGCCGGAAGACAGCCGGCCTGGCGCCAGCCTTTTTATAAAAGATATAGGTAAAGGCAAATATGGTGCGGTAAGAAGCTTTCCATTAATTCGTAGCGGCCTCATAGAGACGGCTATGACCGTTTGCCAACCTAATGCATATCTGCTTTTGCACGACAGTTTTCTCAAACCCGGTTGGTACGATGAAGCATGTCTGCGATTAAGATTTGCCGAAGATGGAACAATTTATGCAGCCGCAGGCATACCGCAAATCAAGCGGGCTGATTTGCCGGGAGGATGTGCCGCTTATTCATATCTGGCATATCCGACAGGAACAGAAAAAAAATATTCCAACAAAATACAATTAGGACAGCGATTCAGCTTGAATATTCAGTGTTGTCTTGATGATAATAAAGTTTTTCTTATCATCAATGACGGCCCTAAACTGCCTATTCAAATACCGGATATTCTTGGTTTCTCTTATATGGGGGTTGCTGCAAGTGATGAAGGGGCAGTTAAGATACGACGAATCAATTGGCTGGTGTACGATTAAAACCAAAACAAAGATGCATGTATTCATTTTAAATGAAAAATTGGCTACATTTTGCCACACATTTCTATAAAAGCTCTGATATTTTCCAAAGGTACCTCAGGCTCAAGCGTATGAGTAGGACTTAGGATTAAAGCCCCATCAGTTCCAAGTGTTTCAATTCGTTGCACAACCGTTTTTCTTATGTCATCAGGGCTTCCAAATGGCATTGTAGTTTGTGTTCCAATAGTGCCATCTATCACCAGTTTGTCTCCATACTTTTGTTTTACCATCAATGGGTCAAGGCATTCAGGCTGAACAGGGTTTAGTATTGTCACTCCGATTTCAATCAACTCAGGGATAATCTCTGTGATGTTACCGTCACTATGATACCATATCTGAATGTCAGGATTAATTTCTTTTGCGGCTGCATAGATACTTGCCCACCGAGGCTTCATCATTTTACGCCATAGCTTGATATCGAACATCATAGAAATCTGGTTTGCGACATCATCACCTGTCACAAGAAAATCTGCGCCTGCCTTTGTTGCGGTAACAGCACGAGTAAGGTTTCTGTCTGTAAGTCTGTCAAGTATAAGCTCACACCAATCCTGATTCACAATCATATCCATAAGAAACGGTTCATAGCCACGTATTTGCCATGCATCCTCATAAATATGGCCTACATATCCTAAAACAACTTGGCCTTTATCATGAGCTGCCTTTACTTCCATCCGAAAGTGCTTATCACAGAAGTTAGTTAAATCTGGGTAAGGAAATGATTCTATTTCTTCAAATCTTACGGCATTTCGTAATGGGCTGACGTACCTTGAGAAATGGTACATACTGCCTGGGATTAACAGGACTCCGTTATCATCAACCTTGGAACCTTCAGGGATTTCCATGTTACGATAATAACGCATGAAGTCAGATTTTGAATAATTAGCAGGTTCACGAAGTTTTAGCACCTTGGGATTAAACATTCCAAATTTTTCTCGCCAAGGGCCGCAACATTCATCAGGGTCATGATCATCACATGGTCCATATTCTTTTTCCATACGTTTGGTTAGTTCAGGAGTAAAATCGGCGTAGAAAAGGACATTTTTGTGCCTTTCATGGGTGATAGTTGCTTTGAATTGTTCCAGCTGTGTTAAGGACATTTTCAGAGCTTTCCTTAAGAGATATCCTCTCTAAAAGTCAGTTCTGTTTCCATATTCTCCGTCCCATGTATATGGGTATGATGTTCCAACTGGCAACCAGCGGTATTTGTCATTCGCATCGGAAGCACTATTCACCCAAACTACATGCGTATCACCACAAAGCAAATTGTACCCTTTCTTGTGGTTAGGACCATATTTAGTTCTGCTATGTTGAGAATCTTCGAAAATAGTCATCCATTGTGCCAATGTTCCGGTGGTTTCTTCATGCCATTTGTCCCTTGCAAGAGCAATAGTGGCGGGTCTTTTTGAACTCATGTTTACAGGTTTAGCTATCCAGCCAAAATTTGACCAACCCTGCGCACCCGGGGCAACATAATATCCTGCCCATCCGTTCCAATTATAACTGAACTTGCCTTTCGGAAGTGTCCAATTTGGGAAATACCGCGTTTTTTTCGTCACAATAGTAGGATTTTTGTCGCTAGGACAAGACCATAAAGGAGACTCCTCTACCATATAGCGGCTATCAAGTAATACATGATAAACCAGAATGTTACGGCCATTAGCCACATGAAATGCGGTTGGCAGATTACCTTTGTTATCATTCGCATAGGTATAACAAGCTATTCCAAATTGTCGGAATCTAGTTTTACACACTGTTTGCCTGGCTTGCTCCCTAGCTTTAGTTAAGGCAGGCATAAGCACTGCCAATAGCAACGCAATAATACTGATAACAACAAGAAGTTCTACTAGTGTAAACCCATAGTTCTGGCAACATTTTTTATTAATTTTTAATTGAAACATATTCATTTTCCTAGATTTTCGTAATTATGCCCCAGACAGCCATGTAAATTTGCTCTGTCTACAACCATCCGGGGCATTTCCACATTCATTTCAATTTTACATTATCGTAAACCTTACGTTATCCGTACGTGATCTTCTGATTATAACGGCCAAGTCGGAGTACTGCTATCGAGCCAACCCTCAGAGAGTTTATCTAAATCATATAAATCTACAACTCCATCTCGCTTGCCCTCCGGGCCACTGATATCGGCTTTTCGTCCTATCAATCTGATGGGATTTACATACCAAGTGGGCACCTGATACCAATCTTCCCCAAGTTGTGCTATATCCAAAAAGTTAACAGCACAATCGCGGTTGCCATCTGCACCATTTATATCGCCGGCTAAAAACCCAAATGCAGGATCTCCGCAATATGCAGGTCCATTAATGAAAGGAGCACCTGTGTTAAATTTAAACAACTCACCTGTTCCACCGTCTAAGGTCGTCAAAGTCAACTTATAGACTGAACCACCTAATGAAGCCAGAGGCACTGTTTCTACCAATCCTGTATCACGGCTTACCTTTTGCAGGCTGGTAATGCCGGTAGTACCGAAATCAAAGGTAATATCTATTTGCTGACGTCCTTGAGTTGCTGTTTTTGCAGAATCGGCTAAACCATTTAGGATCATGAAGTAAATCTGATTACTGTAATCTGGCCCGTCAAACAATTCATGCACAGGTTTGAAATAGCCTATGAATACATCGCCGGTGCCATTGCCAGTATTGGTAACTGCCAAATTAGTCATATAAGTCTCGGGATGCGATGCTGAAGTCCATTCCTGCATATTCCAGGGCTTAGATGTGGATACTACCTTCATCCGCACATCATAGTTTTGTAAACGCACGAGAGAATTGCCTATGTTACGGCTTTGACGGTTAAGTTCCTTCATAATATAAAACTCGGCCGTCGGACTATCATCGCAGTCGCCGGTGAATAGAAGCGGCTGAAAGCTCTCGCCTGCTACATCTGAATTATAGACAAAGCAACTGACAAATTTGCAGCCGAATGTCCATGGGGCAAACTGATTCAAGCGAATCTCAGATTCAGATGGCTTGCGTCCATCAATTATCACACCTTGAGTATATATCCCATGCGGAATTGGCTTGGCAGCATCACCATTGCCTTGCAGACTAAATAGCCTGTATCTTTCTAATGCTTGGTAAAGATCTGTTACGCTCTGTCCTGCTCGATAAGGATAGCCGTTCTGCATAAGCATATCAGGCTTAGCCTCTGTCATATAGAGTTCCATACTCTCGTTATCTACTTGATTGAAATACTGATCTGTATAACTAAGAACATCGGGAAATCTATTCTTCAAGTCAGAAAGAACAACTATCGCATCTTGTCTTTCTTGCCAGAGTTCGAGATCTTGCTCGTCTCCATATTGCAAACTAACTAAATTCGAGTAGTATGACATTTCTGTTTCTGAAACTCCGTTGCCCCATTTTCCCCATGGAATGCCAGGAGCCAGTCCCATTAAAGCAGGTATGTTCTGGTCCGGAACCCACCCAAAATTTGCGGTGGTAAAATTAGATTCCGCCCAGCGATTTAAGCTAAAGCACGATGGTACGGCAGCCGTGGGAAAAGCTTGTGCCTGAATCTGCAAACCGCGGCGCATTAAAATATCCTGGCCTCGACTCCAGCGTGTCTCCACAATGGCAGGTTCCGGAGAAATTGCAGGATGCTGCCCAACCTCAAATGATACATATTGCCAATCTACGTCACTGGTAGCCTCACTATTTCCGCTGCCGAACAAAACTTTGCCGGTGCCAGGCCAACCACCACCGCCATCACGGGCATATAGCCTTGCCTCTTTGTCCGCGTATCCATCTACATATAATTCCGGGGCATGATCAGGATACGATGAAGTATCCGAGCATGGGTCGTAAATCATCTGTATAATATGAAATTCCTCGCCTATATCAGGTATGAGCTTTATAAAATCGACTCCTGATGTGGTATGTGAGTGCACTCCTGAGATAGCCAGATTGTGAATATTTTTATAAAAACACCAATTCCAGCATTTGGCACCCGTATCAACCGCTAAAACAACGCTCCAATTATAAGTGTCTGCATGACGGACACGCACAACAGCAGTAAGTGTCCAGCCGTTAGGATCGTTGAAAACTGCACCAGATTTTGTGAACGCAACATTATTGTTATAGTAAGCGCTTACGGCTAAAGCTTCATTTATAAGGTCGTTCGTAAGATAACAACTTCCACTTTGTGTCCAACCCTGACTTGTAGGCAAATAATTTACCGAATCCCATTTATATTCAATTGAAGGGGAAGCAATCGAAGCACTTACACCAATCAATGTTAACAGGATAAAACAAATCTTTGTTTTTATTTTTAGAATATTTTTCATACCACTTTACTCCTAACTCTCTAACCATATAGCCGCTTATTAGAATACAACACAAGGTGAGGTAAAGGCACATGTCTCTACCCCACCAATATAAATTGACTTATTTTTTACGACGCAGTAAACCTAAAGCGCCAAGTCCGAGCAAACTAATGCTAACTGGTTCGGGGATTGGATTAACGCCCGTTTCAAAAGATACTTCCTGCCATAGAACACTGCTGACAGCTTCGCTGTTGCCGCTGCCGAATATGACATTGCCGGCACCAAGCCAAGTTCCACCGCCATTGCGAATAACCGCATCAGCATTAAGTAGTCCATCAACATAAAGTTTGGGGGTAGTTTCTCCAGGAGCCATAATTATCTGAAAAGTGTGAAACACAGAATAAATGTCCGGAACAGACTGAAGAAAAGCTTGACCAGGCATAGTGTACACTCCACTTGATTCGTCATTCCAAGAACACTTATTGAGGATTATGTTCCAAAGGTTGCTGCCCGTATCCACACCCACTAATACTGACCAATTCGTTGTATTACTTGACAACACTTCTAATCGTGCAGTCAATGTCCAGCCGGTAGGATCATTTGTTACTGCTCCAGTTTTGTTCCAACGCCAGTTATAGCCATATGTTGATTCAGCAGCCAACGCCTGATTAACAGTGTCATTCGTCTGGCTGGCCCCAGTTGAATCTACATGCCATCCCTGACTGGCTGGCGTGTAATTGACACTGTCCCATAGGTATTGCACTTGCGGAGTTGCTTGACTTACTGAAACTCCAATAACCATACACAAACACATCATCAAATATATTTTACTTTTCATTGTCCTTCTCCATTTCTTTTAAATTTAATTAAGATTTTATACTTCACACAAACGCATTCTATGTTTTTTTGCCATTCCTCCTTTCTTTTTCTTCTCAAATTACTGATTCGCAGGCCCAACAGATTTCCTCCATTGTACTTCGCAACGGATCTTAACTGCACGTTCCTTGACATCATCACCTTTTAAGCTATGAAGCAGATATTCCGCCGCACTTTTTGCAAAATCTTTGATTGATTCAAGTGAGTTAGATGCAGTAACAGGTACTGGATGAATATGTGGAGTCATATCTACTATTGAAGCTAAAGAAATATCCACAGGTACCTTCAAACCGTGACTATCACACAGGCGGAATAACTCAGACACTATATATTCATCAGGAGCAATTATTGCCGTCGGCCCACGATCAAAGATCCCTGAAAGTACCGAAAGATCAAATTTGCCATCGTGAGTAGGAATATAAACAAGCACTTCATTGACGGAACCTATGCCGGCACTCTTTGCGATTGCATCAATGATCTGGATATTCTCAGCAATATACGGTGTTTCTGTATAATCGAGAACGATAATACGACGATGTCCTAGCCCCACTAATTTATCCAGAATCTCGGCCATAACCATCCCTCTGTCGATATCTACCTGGACAAGTCCCATCCCAGCAAGATGTGGCTCATGGGTAAGCAAGACAACTTTAACTCCGGCATTCATTAGACGCTGAATATCTTGTCGCGAAACAGAACTGTCGACATGCAATATTACCCCATCACTATGGCGATCGACTATCAACTGTCCGGCGTCCTCCCAAAAGAAACCTTGCCGGAATGTGATTGTATTAACTAAAGAATCATGCGATTTAAACACGCTATTAACGCCTGACAAAATCAAAGAGACGTTCGGCTGATGTAAAAGGCCTTCTGCTAACCAATGTGGAACCACAATTGTAATTTGTGTCAAAGCATGGAATGGTGCTACTTCTTTTATATAGTTTCCAACACGCGGTTGCTTTACAATTATGCCTTCATTTACTAAGGCCTTCAAACCCTTTCTAACAGTTAAATGACAGACTCCTAGTTTTTCCGCCAACTCCCTCTCAGATGGAAGTTTAGCCCCGGAATTCAACCGGTAGTTTCTGATCAATTTGATCAAATCATTTTGAACCTTATTTGCTTTTACCGATGTGAACATTTAAATCACCTTTTAAATAACAGAGCAAAATATTTTACAATATGTATATAGCAGAGCATATCATACCACTTGTTTAATGTCAACATAAATTTAATTTGTCTTATAATTTATATATCTTTTTTTTTTAGATAACTTATATTTATTACAATCAGATTCCAATGCTTTCTAATTACAGCCTCCGCACTACACACATAACTATTTACCAATACAAGTGTTGTAAAAAAAACTAAATTAAACGTCAATTTATGACTTTTTGATAAGCGATATCGCAGAAAAAGAATTCATCAGTGTGATATATTGTGATATATTGATTAGTATGGCAAAATTATTTATAATGAATTAGCCTACATATGAAAAAAGCATAGCGGCAAATAACTTACCGCTATGCTAAAAAAGACTATTTCTCACTAATCACAGGTTGTAAAACTCCATGTTGTACCTTTTTTGGTACCCCCCTTGCCTACCTCGTCAATTCGCCAATAATAAATCGTATTTGGAGCCAGCGTACCAGCTTTATATGCGGTTCCAATCTGATTGCCACTGTATTCACTCGATGTCCGTGTGGCATTGGTAACATTTGTCTGGTTTGCACCAAAATACACATCGTGAGACATTGTTTCGGTCCCCCATACCCAACTTAAATTAGGGGTTTGGCTTATGTTGGTTGCACTGTTCACAGGACTCGGACTACTTGCCTGGGATGGGCAAGGCGGCCCAATGATAAAAGGAGCACCTGTATTAAGTTTAAATAATTCGGCTGTACCCCCATCAAGGGTGGTCAAAGTGAGTTTATATACACTGCCACCCATTGATGTCAGCGGTACCGTTTCTACTTGACCGGTATCACGACTAACCTTTTGTAAGCTTGTGATACCAGTAGTACCGAAATTAAACGTAATATCAATCTGCTGTCGGCCTTGAACTGCTGTTTTGTTTTTATCTGCTAAACCGTTCAAAACCATGAAGTATCGCTGATCATTGTACCCATAAGACCCACCGGCCAAATCATCATGTAATGGGGAAAAATATCCTATCAACACATCGCCTGTGCCATTACCAAGACTGGCGACTGCAAGATTTGTCATATAGGTTTCCGTATGTGCTTGGGCGGTCCAAGGACCCATATTTGATGGTAAGGAATGTGATATCGCTTTCATCCGCACGTCATAGCACTGCAAGCGGACGAGAGTATTACCTATGTTACGACTCTGTCGCGTTGTTTCCTTCATATGGTAAAATGAAGCCGTCGGGCTATTATCACCACCAGAGGCGAAAAGAAGGGGGCCAAAGTTGCCAGTATTCATGTTCCAAACAAAACAGTTGGCAAATTTACAACCAAATGTCCAAGCTGAAAATTGATTAAGGCGTATTTGAGATTCTGACGGAGTCCCGTAAGCAGTCCATGCTACTCCCTGAAGACACATACCATGCGGGATTGGCCTGCTTGTATCTCCATCGATCCCTTGTGCAGCTAATAGCCGATATCGCTGCAAACCCCAATAGTAATCTGTTGATAAATTTACATAGTTATTATAAGGGTAACCATTTTGCATCAACATATCGGGATGAGATTGGTCCATATACAGGGTGATATTCTCATTACTCGCGATAGTCCCACCAGCAGCAGTAAACTGACCTTGCATCGTATAGTTAAGCGAACGTGGATGTGTAAGGCACAGCCGCGGTATTACTTTGGCTGCTAGATCTCTGTTACTTGCGATGTTTAAAGGCAAAGAAGAATCATCCATATACTGAAGACTCATGAGATTTTCGTCATATCGCATTGCGGTTTCGCCCGGGTTCTGGTAAATTCTTGCTCCCCATGGCATACCCGGAATTGCTCCCATAAGCGGAATTATATTAGGATCATAGTGTTCTTCAACCAAAAATACTGTTGTGAAGCCAGACTCTGCCCAGTGATCAAGGTTAAAACTCGGCGGTGTGGTTGAATTTGCCTGTACCCATGCCTGTATTTGCAAGCCGTAACGCAGTAAAAGTTCATGACCATGGCTCCAACGGCTTTCGGTTGATGGCAATAGTTTTGGCCTCGGATAAGCTGCACCTTTCGAGAAGGACACATGTCGCCAATAAGCCGTGGTGTTTGATGTAGAATTCATATTGCCCCATATTACGGTACCAGCTGGCAGATATGTTCCGCCATCTTGAGCATATAGACCATCACTACCTGCCCGTACTCCATTGACATACAATTCTGGTGGAGTAAGGTCACTGCCGTCATAATCAACCATTTCTATCAAACAAAAACGCTTGTGCCATTTATCTATCAGACAAAGATGTGTGTTAGCTGGCCAAAAATCACCAGGTGAACCCCCATTATTAGTATGCACTCCATCGTACCGTTCATTGGTTGCCTGACGGTAACAAGTGAAATTCCACAGTTTTTTTCCTGTATCAAGTGCCATAGCTACGCCATAGTTTACGGCAGTACTATTCTCAACTTGTACAATTGCGCTTAGTGTCCAGCCGGTCGGGTCTGTAAAATCGTTAATATCTGCAATATCTGTAAAATATGTGTAATTACTGGTAGATTGTTCTGCTTTAAAAGCGCCCAGTGTACTGTTATTGCTAAGAATTGCTCCACTACCTGAAATATTTTTCGTCCAGCCTTGGCTACAAGGGTCATAGTTTACAGAATTCCACTCATACTTGACTGCAGCATCCAGCGGTTTAGGATAAGCCGCTCCTATCTCAAATCCAACATACTGCCACTGGGCTATACTGGTAGATTCCGAATTGCCATTACCCCAGAAAACTGTACCTGCAGGCAGACAATGGCCGCCGTCTTTTACATAACAGATCGTTCTTACTCCATCAATATATAACTCTGGTGGAGTATTCTCATTGCCATCGTAGTCAACTATTTCTATCATGTGGAACACTGTTCCCATATCAGAAATCTGTTTTAAAAATACAGCAGGAGGAGATGAAGGTCTTGTATATACACCACTGTTGCATAATGAATTCATATCATTTGTTTCTCTATAGAAAGTACAGTTCCAGAACTTTGTACCTGTATCAATTGCAAGAGTTACAGCATAGTTGCTGGTACTGGTGTATTCAACTCGTAAAATACCCCTTAGTGTCCAGCCATTAGAATTTGTCAAATCACTGGTACTCACCATATCTCGCATATCCTTACCGCCGGTGCCCGTCTGTTCTTCCTGAAGGGTACTAAGAGTGGTGTTATTCGTGAGTGTTGCACCAGAACCTGTTATTGTCCAACCTTGGTTGGAAGGAAGATAGTTTGTTGAACTCCATTCATACTTAACCACAGTATCTGGAGGCTCGGGGTAAGCTGCTCCTATTTCTAGTACTACACTTTGCCATTGGGCTGTACTGGTGGATGCCGAGTTACCGTTACCCCAGAAAACCGTCCCAGCCGTCAGAAAGTGACCGCCGTCTTGTGCATAGCGGGCAGTACGTATTCCATCAACATACAATTCCGGCGGAGTAAAATCACTGCCATCATAATCAACCATTTCAATAGTATGCCAAGCAGCACCCCAATTCTGTACCAAATTAAGAAATACCGCTGGCGGCGAAGCCCCTCGCGTGTATACTCCAAACGTTCCGGATTGACCCGCAAAATTATGAGCACAGAAATTCCAGAACTTGCTACCTGTATCAACTCCCAGGGTTACGGCAAAATTGGATGTATTGGTGTTATCAACGCGTAATATCCCCTTCAATGTCCAGCCACTGGAATTTGTCAGGCTATTGGTACCCACAGTTTTACAGAAATCTGTAGCACCACTACCAGTCTGTTTTATCGTAAGGCAACTAAGCACAGTATTATTTGTTAGCGTCGTACCTGAACCTGATTGTGTCCAGCCTTGATTGGAAGGAAGATAATGATCAGAATCCCATTCATATCTTGCAACCGACTCTGCAGGCTTTTCATAAGCCGCACCCACTTCAAATGTTACAAACTGCCACTGGGCAGTACTAGTGGATTCTGAGTTTCCATTGCCCCAATAAACCGTCCCTGCTGTCAAAAAATGTCCGCCATCTTGTGCATAACGTACTGTTCGTTCGCCATCAACATACAGTTCCGGAGGTGTCACTTCATTACCGTCATAATCAACCATTTCAACCATGTGGAAGGTTGTATTAAAATCTGTTATCTTTTTAAGAAACATCGGTGTTGTTGATAAAGTATTTCGAGTGTGTACGCCACATGTTGTCGGATTGGATGAATTGAAATAAAAAGTGAAATTCCAAAACTTTGTACCCGTATCAACTGCAAGCGTCACGGCATAGTTAGCAGTATTAGTATAATCAACTTTCAGAAGTCCTTTTAGTGTCCAGCCACTAGAATTTGTCAAATCATCGGAATTCACCAAATCACAAAAAGATATACCACCACTGCCAGATTGTGATTCTGTAATAACACCAAGGGTGGTGTTACTCATGAGTGTTGCTCCCGATCCTGCATGTGTCCAGCCCTGGGTGGAAGGAAGATAGTTTACAGAATTCCATCTATACTTAACTACCGGTGTAGCACCTACTGTACTTGCAGCAATTAATATAAAAACAATTAAAATTTCACCCATCAAAGCAAATTGATTTTTAGCCATAATAGTCCTTTCTTTTATAAAAACACTCTCCTATAAACATTTTCAAATTGTTATTTGAAAAGAATTTCGGTATGGATATTTGTATCAGAAACAATTTTGAGAGAACGAAAACTTTGACTAAAAAACGACTGCCAATTGAAAGTAGTCTTAAACTGACGTCAATTATGCTCGAATATTCTTATGATGTTGAATCAATGAAGCGACTTAGCACAATGCATCACAATAACAACTCCTAGCCACACAAGACTTATCACACTATATCACTACACCAGTAAATAGCAAGCTTAAAAACAAACTTTTTTTTAACAGTTATTACAAGATCGTTCACTATCGTATATTTTCAAATCATCTTATATTTAGACTGAACCACAACAACAACACTGGATTAGCTACAAGTACCTATTAATACAGCTCTTACATTATTACACACAAACAAACTTAAAATTTAGTTATAATTTAATTAATCCTTTTTAAATAAATAACTTCCAACTTCGCAGCAACAACTACGTGCTAACACGTGATATACTTCTGAATTATTTAACATTGCATTTATTTTGAAATGATAATTCTTATGAAAGATTCTATGTTGTTTTTTTTTGCGATTGTTGAATTGCATTTTTTTGTATTTTAAAATCTTAATATATCAAACGTTAGAACTTCTTGTCTTTTGGATTCTTTCATCCCGTCCTTGCAACCTCTTGCCTTCCAACTATTCCCATCTCTCCTCCACACACCTCTCCTCCCTACTATGAACTTTCGCCAGAATATTGCATTTACATTTAATGCAATACCTCCGCGTCAAAGCCCTATGCGGCTTTAGCGGCAGATCTGTGATATTTTCGAGCGAGTCGAGATTTTTTAAAACTTCTATCTTATTTTCATTGAGCCATGCCCCAAACTCTTTATCTTTAAGCCATGTAACATTTTCACAGCTTTCGCAAATAGCAAGCCTCTCTTGGGCATATTCAAAATTCATACCTACCCTGCTGGCAGCAAGTTTAGCAAATCCTTCGGCAATATTTTTAATTTTGTTTAACTTGGCAACTGCATCTGTGCCGGTGATCAACTTTTTACCGCAACAACTCATACTGAACACTCCGCTAAAACCCAATAATCATCCCAATTTGCACCTGTGATCGGGCAATCATCAATAGTTGATGTATGATGTATTTCGCAGGCATAGATATTCTGGTCTGTGCCTATGACCATATCGCCGACGTTATATTCATGGCCAGGTTGCCAGTTTTGATAAGATTCAATATCTTTTGATACTTCAACTCTGCCCCAAGTACCCCAGGCAAATTCATTTTCGATTTGATTTAGGAAGTAGATTCCATCTTCAAAGCAAGTTTTGCAAGTTATCTTCGTCCAGTAAGTTTGCCAATCAATACCAGTTTCAAATGTGTTAGGCTTTTGTTCTAAATCAAATCGAAAATGAATTTGCCTGGGGTAC
>MHYA01000155.1:72158-91767 GCA_001825675.1 Planctomycetes bacterium GWF2_42_9
TTAAATTTGGACAATCTGGGATTGTAGTAAGCTGTTAAATTTTTTGGGAGTTTTTTCAAATATTCAATACAATTACGTTGAAAATCAATGATGGCATGCTTAAAATGCGACTTATGTATAAAAATCGAATCTTATCTGATAAATTAAAGAAGCTCGCAGAGTATTTTCCTGCCATTGTCATTACTGGTGCACGGCAGGTGGGTAAAAGCACACTGGTTAAGCATATTTTTGAAAATATGGACTATGTTCTTTTTGACCCGTTACAGGATGTTGAAAACGCCAGAAAAGAACCTGATATTTTTCTAAAAAACCACCTTAAACCGATAATCCTTGATGAAATTCAATATGCGCCCGAAGTTGTTCCCGCACTAAAAAGACGCATCGATGCTGACCGCAAAGCCGGCCAATTTATACTCACCGGTTCACAACAGTGGTCTGTTATGAAGTCTATCTCCGATAGTCTGGCTGGCAGAATAGTAATCCTTGATTTATATAGTTTTAGTCTTGGGGAAATTGCTAAAGATACTTCCAAGCCATGGCTTCTGGCCTGGCTGGAAAACCAGGATTCAAGTATTTACGATAAAACAAAGAAATTACAGACCGGTTTGACATTGTATGAAATTCTATGGCGTGGTTTTCTTCCTGAAGCCACTTTAATGCCATTGGAGCATGTCGCCAACTTCCATGATTCTTATTTGCGTACTTATCTCGAACGTGATGTTCGTCAGTTTGCGGATGTTTCGGATTGGGCATTGTTTCGCCGTTTTGTAAGTCTTGTGTCAGCGCTCACCGCCCAAGAGATCAATTACAGCCAAGTTGGACGTGAATTGGGGCTGACGCCTCAGACATCCCGAAGATGGCTCGACATACTCAAGGCAACGTTTCAATGGTTTGATGTGCCGGCTTTCCATGGCAATACTATTAAACGCATCAGCGGTAAATCCAAAGGATATATTGCCGATACAGGCACAGCCTCTCATGCTCAAGCAATCTCTTCTCCACAGGCTATTGGCGGACATCCTTTATGGGGCGCATTATTTGAAACCGCTGTTGTAAATGAAATACGTAAGCAGTGTGCGCTTTTAAATCCCATGCCTACTATGTATCATTGGCGCACACATCGTGATGCAGAGGTTGATATTATCTTAGAAAGGGATGGAATATTTTATCCAATTGAGATAAAGGCAACAGCCCGTCCCAGCCGCAGAGACACCAGCGGTATACGTGCATTTAGGAACACCTACCCGGATATTAAGATCGCCAAGGGACTAGTGGTTGCGCCAACAGATGCGTTTATTCAACTTTCAGAAGACGACTATGCTATGCCATGGGATTTCTGTGGAACGATGGGTTAGTAATTTACCAACGATATTATATATTCATTACTAAACCCCTAAAAAATATTTTTTACACGGAAACCAACTCTGTCTTACTCTGTGATTGTTCCCACATCGGTCAGTTTCGTTTTAGCGGCGAAGGAACCAAAATTTTTGGCCAACAAAATTCAATTTAATTCTTTATTGAAAAAAATTGTCATCTCCGACCGAATGTCTTTTTGCCTACCATTGTTCCCTCGGGCAATGAAAAACTTTTTCCGCTGGGAGGACCCAAAAAGAGATATACAATATATATAACGATCCTTAGGACTTTTGCTACTTTTGCGACTTGTTTTTGGGAGGTATATTGTAAAATCATCTATAATACTTTTGCTACTTCTAGTACTAATATATATAAGTCTCTTTTTAAATTTTTTTTCATATGTAGACAATTAGTGTCATAAGCAGTCACTATGCAGCACCATGTACTTATTAGAAAAATAAATATGGCTGCTTAACTTTAAGTCGCAAAAGTCGCAAAAGTCGCAAAAGGTATGCAAAAGCTGTCTGGCTCTGTGTTTTATAAATATGGCACCCAAAATTCAGTAGCAAAAGTAGCAAAAGCCCATTTTGTGGCTATATTTTAAAAAATGAAGACTTAAGTACACCTTTTGCATTTGGATCATTTTGAATATGTTGTTTTAAATCAGTCTTTATGTTAATCTACCTGCTAAATTCAGGTTATTCAAATAGTGTTAAAGGCGTTTTTGATTGGCAAAACAAGAAAACAAACCCATACGTGCCGGCATCGCTTTATATCAGGCAGCGATGGCAAACCCCACAGATTATCTTGGTTTTTTAAGATTAGTTCATTTGCGTAAAATGGCTGCTGAAAATGATAGTTTCATTAAAAGTCTCAATGCCATATGGGAACCTATTAAAAAGACAAATCGATTGATGGCAAAATCTTCTCCGCCGATAAGGGGGCTAATCGAGAAGGTGATAACTGAATTCAACATTCAACTTAGCCTGATAAAAGCTGACATCACTAGTCAAAACAAAAGTAAGAAAGCTGAATTTGATAATCTTATCGAAGCTGTGAAGAAAGCTACCATAAAAGCTGATGATGAATGGTCCAAATTGTTTGACTGCCCACGACCTAAAACATCGGAAGATTGGCAAAGGTTAGCTGTTCGAGCTGGAATATCTGCTGATTTTGCATTAAAAGGCCAATGGACACCAGACGATGTGCTGCCAATTATTGAAGGTTATTTGCAACGATTAAAAGACCAGCAGCCAAAATTAAACATAGAACAAGTAAAGACCAGATCACGATCTAAATTAAAGGAAGCACCCAAGCGTTCCTGGAATTTGGCAGAGCTTGATAAAGCGATACAGGAGTATAAACGGGATCATGCTGCTGAAATTCAAAAAATACTTTCTGTTCTGGAGAGTTCCAAATCCACAGCAGTTGAAAAAACTGCTATGCGCAAATATGCACAATCTCTTTTTGGACGAAATGTCTTAATGCGAAAATTTGGTGTCAGAGGGGGTAAACTCGTTGCACAAACCACAACCCATAAATCCCTTTCAGCATTATTAGGATTAAAATCAAAAGCTAACACCATATCACGTGATGTAATAAGGGAAGACATACTAAAATCCAATAAGATGGTATTGCGTTCGGCTTTTGATGAACCAGCAGACGAAAATGCCGCTGATGGCGAGATAATAGCATCGGAAACTGAAAAAACTTTAAGTATCATCCGAAAATATGCCGACTCAAATAAAAAAGATGCAAAAGAAGCAGCTAAATCCCTCTATAAAAAATATACTAGAAGTGAAATGTCTGACGAACAAGTTCGTGAAACAATCAAGCTTTTAGACAAGAAAAAGTATTAAACATATCCACGATTCCTTTCAGTTTTCTTTACAAACAACTCCATTAAACCTCTCTTATCACCACCCTAATTTGGTTACAAGTGGTGATATCTTCATTTTTGATTTAAAAACAAACTTTTTCAAAATTCACTGACTGGTGATGTCACCCTCTGCATTCCTTCGTCCGGCGACGATTGTCGTTGCCTAAAAAGAATACTTTTTTGAAGGAAGGCAAATATGAATACCTCCGAAAAAATTGGTCAGCCAGTTGATGCTGGGCAGGAAACAGCGCCTGGGATAACCGCTGTGTTCATTTCCATTAATGATGTGGCGAAGATGCTGAATTGTTCCACTCGTCATGTTCGCCGACTGGCAGACTGGGGCAGAATTCCCAAACCTGTCAAACTAGGTGCGATTCTTCGTTGGGTAAAAGCTGATCTGGAAAGATGGGCCACAGATGGCTGCCCATCCAGCCGAAAGGCAGGTGCCAAATGAATCTTACCTACGAATATATGAAAAAAATGGGTTGGAGGATTACCGGATGGAATATAGACAATCCTCCTGAAATTGAGATTGCTTTTCGTCAGGGATTTTTATGGGCGGCCAAAGAATCATTAAAATTACCAACCCAAAAAATAGAATCCCGCTGTTTGGAGCTCCAACTCAAACGGAGCAATCTGGGTTTTTATCGCAAATGGGATGATGTTAAACATGCAGGACTTCGAGGCAAAAGTCATGGCTTCTGGTACGTGTTTGAACATCTGGATGCCGGTGGAACTCGCGAAAGCTGCCATCCATGGCTTGAGGCTGTTGAGAAATGGGCCAATGAAAATCCTCCGAGGATGGATTCTCGTTATGCCCTACCGCCGGGATTGCGATTTGAAAATGCTTTATCACCAAGGAGGAAATAACAATGAGTGAAAATGTTAAGAATATTCTCTGTCACTTTGAAAACGTCAAACAAACCGGGCCTGCACAATGGCAGGCCCGATGCCCGGCCCATGATGACAGGCATCCTTCGCTTTCTATCGGGCAAGGTCATGATGGCAGAATTCTGCTTAAATGTCATGCCAAATGCGCTACTAAAGATATTTTAAATGCTATTGGATTAACGGAGAAGGACTTGTTCGCTGATTCAAAGAACAAATCTGATATTCTCGCAACTTATAATTATTGCGACAGTGACGGCGTACTATTATATCAAGTGGTCAGATATAAAGATAAAAAGTTTAAACAGCGCCGGCCTGATGGAAAAGGCGGCTGGATTAATAACATCAAAGGTATTCCAAGAGTATTGTACAGATTACCTGACATTATTTCAGCTGATTCAGATGCGTGGATATTCATTGTTGAAGGCGAAAAGGATGCAGACAATATCGCTAAGATAGGTTTGATTGCAACAACAAACTCCGGCGGCGCGGGTAAATGGAACTATCTAAATGATTATTCAGCGTTATACAATCATAAAATAGTTGTCATCCCTGACAAAGATGAGCCGGGATACAGACATGGAGAAGATGTCTGCAAACATCTTTCCGGCAAAGTCAAAGAATTGCGGTATCTTATACTTGGCGGCAATGGCAAAGATACTACAGATTGGTTAAATGCAGAAGGTAATAAGGAAGAACTTTTGAACTTGGCTCAGACCGCTTTGATTTGGAAACCAGAAATAAAAATAGAACAACCATGGCCGGAGCCTCAAAAGCTGGATAATCCGCTGCCTGATGTTCAACCATTTGATCCAGAGTTGCTACCGTTTTCATTGCGAGCTCGAGTTGTTGATATTGCAGAAAGAATGCAATGTCCACCGGATTTCCCGGCAGTAGCAACAATGATTGCTCTTGCTGGTGTACTTGGCAGAAAAATTGGAATTCGTCCTAAACGATTTGATGATTGGACAGTCATACCAAATTTATGGGGTGCTCTTATTGGAAGGCCAAGTATTATGAAGACGCCACCGCTGAAAGCTGCATTGAAACCGCTCGATAAGCTTATTGAAATAGCAACCAACGATTATTCAAGTCAGCTTTCGGAATTTATAAAGCAAAAAGGAATTTTATTGCTCCGTAAAAATGTCATTGAAGGCAAAATAAAATCAGCAATGCGTGCTGACAAAGAATATGAGAAGTTAGCATTTGAACTTGCAACTATTGAATCGATAGCTCCACCAAAGCGTAAACGCTACGTTGTTAATGATTGCACAGTCCAAGCACTTGGTCAAATTTTATCAGATAATCCAAATGGCATCATAGTAGTGCGTGATGAATTAATTGGATTACTTAAAGTTCTGGAATCACAAGGTCAGGAAGCTGCTCGCGCATTTTATTTGGAGGGCTGGGACGGCAACGGCCGTCATGAAACAGACCGAATTGGAAGAGGCAACGTCCAAATCGAAGCAATATGTCTCTCTATAATAGGTACCATACAACCTGGACCATTGAAAGAATATCTTCGCCAGGCTGTCGAAGGCGGTATCGGTGATGATGGTTTAATGCAGAGATTCCAACTTGCTGTCTGGCCGGATGACCCAAAGGAATGGGTAAATGTAGATAGAGAGCCTGACATTAATGCTAGAGCAGATGCAATGGAAGCATTTACATACGCAGACAGTCTTACTCCTGAACAAATCGGCGCCCAAAGTGATCTATATGAACAAGGTGTTCCATTCCTGCATTTTACAGATATCGCGCAGCAACGCTTTGATCAGTGGATGTATGTACGTGAAAATATCCTGCGTCAGAATCAGTACGATGCTGTCATGGAATCTCATCTTACTAAATATCGAAGTTTAATACCTTCATTGGCTCTGTTGATTCATATCGCGGAAATGAAAACAGCACCTGTAGATATAGATGCATTGGAAAAGGCAATTAAATGGGGAGATTATTTGGCTACTCATGCTCACCGGATTTATGCCTCTGCATGCGGTACCGCTGATAGTCCTGAAAATCTTCTCGCCGGCAAAATTGAAAATGGCCATGTTGCAGATAGATTCACCACGAGGGATATCTCTGAACATCACTGGTCAGGATTAAACAAAAAGACTATTGTACAGGAAGCGGTAAAAAAACTTGTCGAACTCGGCTGGCTTCGTGAAGAAACATTATCCACAAAAGGCAGACCTTCGACGATTTACCACATTAATCCTCAAATAAAAGAAAATTGGTTTTCTGAAAAGAATTAGCTTGATGAGTTTGAAAAATTAGTGCTCACATGTCACAACTTGAAAGGAAAGAATTATGGCAAGTATATATCGTAAAACTTATACGCAGCATCTACCAAAAAATGCTGCAATTATCGAAAGAAACGGCAAGAAAATGGCAATGTGGATAGATGGCAAAGGTAAAAAGCATTATGACCAAATCACTACAGGTAAAAAGGGACAAATTAAGATTATCCGGTACAGTTCGCAGTATACGGCACAATTCAGGAATTCTGAAGGCCAGCTTGTTTATGAATCCACCGGTTGCCGGGATGAACAGGCAGCCAAACATGTCTTGGCTGAACTGGTAAAAAGGGAAGAACTTGTTAAAGCGGGTGTTATCTCTACTCAGCAGTGTCGAACTGCTGATCATGCAAAGTCATCACTTTATGAACATGTCAATGCATACCTTGAGCACCTTCATGCCAAAACAGTCCGAGGCAAACGGGTATCTATCGCACACAGAACAAATGTACAAAGGCAATTGGAAACATTAATTATCGATTGCAAGTTTAAAAGACTTATAGATATCACCCGCGACAGCATGGAACGCTGGATGAATCGAGCGGAACAAGGCGGCATGGGAGCCCGTACCAGAAATACTTATAGAGCGGCTGCAATTTCTTTTTGCAACTGGTGTGTTGAAACTGATAGAATGACGGCCAATCCATTATCAAGACTATGCGCTGCCGATGAACATGCGGACAAACGAAAACAACGCCGAGCGTTGACGGAAGAAGAAATGAATAGATTGTTTACCGCTACCAAACTTCGCCCTCTTGCTGAATATGGCCGTAAATCTCTGCCATTGCCCGCCGAAGAAAAGAAAGGTCATAAGTCTTGGCACAAAGAACCGCTTGTTTTTGAAAATTTGTCTGAACTGGCAAACAGGGCCAAAGAAATTTTAAAGGATAATCCCGATTTAACATCCGAAATGGAATGGCTCGGCTATGAGCGATCATTAATTTATAAAGTTCTCGCATTGACCGGTCTTCGTAAAAGCGAACTTGCCAGCATTACCATTGGTCAGGTCTGGCTAAATGCCAAGCAACCGTATCTCGAACTGAAAGCCAAGGATGAAAAAGCCGGACGTGGCGCACAAATACCATTACGAAATGATATTGCCGATGAGATTCGTACATTCATGCAGGAAAAATGCATGCGATTGCAGAAGGACTCAGAAAATAAATTCAGTCCGGTTGTTCTCCCTGCCGCCCTGCCATTGTTCAATATGCCGGATTCCATGGTAGGCGTATTTGACCGCGACATTGCCGCTGCAGGAATTGAAAAAGAAGATGAACGTGGACGAACGCTTGATGTCCATGCATTGAGGCATACGTTTGGAACTCATCTGAGCAAAGCCGGCGTTGCTCCTCGTGTTGCCCAAGCCGCAATGAGACATTCATCGATTCATTTGACAATGAACATTTACACGGATCCGACACTTCTGGATGTTGCGGGAGCTATTAATGCCCTGCCGAAGTTTACATCAACCCAATCAAATAGCGCCAAGATTATAAAAAGGTAATAAGATATATAAAACATGTCGCATTTTTTAACTTTTTATAACCTCTTTATTTTAAAGAAGTTAAAAAACAGCATATTTTGCAGAATTAAGATATATTAAGGCTTTCGGTTGTAGAACGGTTGTAACACATAAGATTTCATTCTTAAATGTTCTTTAACTATTTTTTTAGCCAATCAAGAAATTTGTTTCTTCATACTTTGTGCTATGCCAAACTAAAATCCAATTTTCTTAAATTTCTCAACAGTTTCAAAAATTGCTGCTATATTTTCATCTGATGTACCATAATCCATATTTATGCAACAAAGACCTACATTATTTAAGCTATCTACCTGTTTAAAAAAGCATTCAATATCACCTTTAACTTCTTGAGGTGTACATTCCTTAATCTTAACGGGAGACAGTCGTATATTGAAAAACGCATCAGGCAAAAGTTTGCGACAATAAGCAATATCTGAACCCCATCCAATATCGAAAAAACAGCAGTCTGGAATTTTAGAGTACCCCTCTGCCACAGTATGCATATTATTACCGCAATGATGAACTCCATATGGCTGAAGATTCTTAGACAATTCTATCTCATGTGGCAAAATAAAATGTTCATATTGTTTATTAGAAATCATTTGGATTGAGCAATTGCTATTTAAATTAATTGCAGAATCGACATTGAGAATACTGCGGTTGACACTTACCGAACTCGTACCTGTTAATCGGCGGATGTAGTTGACTATTTCTAGTACCGAATGATTAAGTTTTTTATAAATTCGATTTATCATTTCCGGTTGGTCAAAATACGCTATGAATAAATTTTCACCAACCAAATCTAATGCCAAGTTCTGCAGTGAATGCCAACCAATGTCTCCCTTAACATATCCAAACTTCTGTTTAAGTTCTTGAATCACCTTCACTAGTGCAGCAAATTCTTTGCACATTAATGGATCAGGTTCAGGCATAGAATCAAGTTGCTCAACAGTCATTTTACGACATACCACTTGAGGACTTGCATCAGGATAATATTTTATGTCGCATCCCCAAATTGCCGAAATTAAGAAGCCCGCAGCAAGATGTACAGGGCCAATTATAGGTTCTGGAACGGGATTTTTTTGACCATATCCATACTGTCCAAATTTCTCATAAAGAATTTGTGACATTTTTTGCTCAATCATTAATCGAATATCCGGGTTAAAAAAATAGTCCCAACCAAATGTTATGCCATAGTTCTTATACCACCAATTCGGATGAAATACTATTTCGACTGGCAAAAATATTTTGGGTTCAATTTTCATGTATTTTAATATCTTTTTAAATTCAGCACAGAGTGACGTATATATACAGAAAACACTGTTAAGGCAAGAAAGAAAACTGTAAGAATTATCCAGCCTATCGAATGTAAATTTCTTTTATTTACTCAGCACGAGATGAATCATCTGTCGCAGGCTCAACAGACGATACACGACCATCGTCGCCGGTCTGACGAACAACGGACCGCAGAGTCTTAAACATATCCTTAAAATCTCTAATGCCGCCCCACAAAAACCAAACTGTTGTAATTAAACCGAGAAAAATTGTGAGTTCAATTTTGAAATGCCAAAACGCCAGCCACCATTTATCCGTAGTACCCCAGATGAAATGGTATGCGGTAACAAACAGGAAAAATACTGTCCAGCCCAAAGTCCAGAAAGTCAACGCATAATATTGGAATTTGTCCCATGCTGTGAATTCAGCGGTTGGCAATAAAGCTTTCAAACCTGTTGCCGGAAGAATTACTTCTTTTTTGTGTTCCCCCTTAATGGCATATTGGCCGCGATGCAGCATTTTGTCCATATTGAAAGCCGGTCTTCGCATTATTAAACACGACCATAATGAACCGCATAGATAAGCAACGATTGCACAACATATCGCAAAAACATTTATCTGCATTCCGTTATATGGAAATTCGTTTGAATTCTTAAGAACGAAATCGCTGTTTGGAAACCATGCACTCAAAACAGGAACTATATCCGGCCAAACCTGTCTTATAAGCAGACCACCAAAAGCAAGTATACATCCTACCAGCATACCCATCCACGCTCCCGCTGTCGAACCACGTTTCCAATACAAGCCGCCAACAATAACCGAACCGGCACCACCAAGAAAAATCGCACCGGTAAGATTGATGTACATCAAAAGAAAATCATTTTGACGGAATAACAAACTGAAACAAAACACAAATACCGCAACAAATGCAGTTGAAAAACGCAACAGAATAATATGACCGCGAGTTGAAAAACCGGTTTTACGGAATGGAAGAATAACATCCTGAATTAAAACACTGCCCCACGAATGAAGGTAAGTTCCATCAGCGGCCATAGTACCGGCAAGCATAACCGCAGCAAAAAGACCGAGTATGCCAACGGGCAAAATTCTACTCAATGCTAGAGGCACGATCATCTGTTTTTGGATTGTGGGATTTTCGATGGTACCGACGGCAGCGTTGACCAACTGCGCTTTATCCGCAAAATCTGGATGATGCATAAATGTATAAGCACAGATAGGCAACAGCGTTATCAGAAGTATCTGAAGCAATTGCCGCCAGCTTCCAATGATGCGGGACATTTTAGCCTCGTGCGCATTTTTTGCAGCAGCCATAAAACCCTGCCCGCCCTGCCATGCCATATAAGCGTAAACTCCGACAAATATCTGCATCATAAAGAAGCTGAAATTAAATCCTTCGGCTTCAGAGGTTTTAAAAGGATTAACCATAGAGGCCTTTTCAGGAGCCTGCAAGAGAGCGGTACAAATCTGGTTCCAATCAAAAATCCACAGCAGTGATGCTAAAATCACTAAAAAAACAATTAGACAGAACATGCCTTGAAAAAACTCAGTTACAACGATAACAATCATTCCGCCTAAAAATATAAACAATAATACTATTGAAAGCTCAATAATCATGATAACAGCAAAGGTGGGAACGGATTGGCCGAGAATCACTATTGTTTCAGGCAGACCACAAAAATAAATAAAAAAACGAGCCGCTACTGCCGGAAAAATACCCATATTGATGATACCGGTCAGCCATGCTAAAATTCCGCAAAAAACCCTGAAATTACGGCTATAACGTATTTCAAAGAATTGCGCCATAGTCATTGCACGAGTTTCACGATAACGGTATATTATCCAGCCGGAAATAGTCAACACCAAAAAAAATGGCGATTTTATGAGCCACCACCATGTTGCGCAAAAACCTGAACGATAAAACATCTCAAACATAGCGACGAAACTGATAGCTCCTAAACCTACCATCTCTTGCGATATGTTCAGCAAATATCGGCCCGCACATCTGTTGGCAACAAGAAAATCTGAAACGCTTTTGCAGTAACGTCTGATGTATATTGATACGAACGCCAAAAAAACAAGAAAACCTACTAAGATAGTCCAATCAATCCAATGCATCCATTACCTCTAACTTATTCCATATTAAGGACAGAATAAAAGATTTGTATAAAATATGAAAACGTGAACCACCCTCAGTATTTGATGGTTCACGTTGTTAAAACACAAAGTTATTAAGTTATTTGCAATACTCCTCATTTGCGGGGTCGCTGCAATCAATCGTGCAATTTAAACCTTCGGGATCATTGCACAAGAGCCATACTTTGGCAAATTCGGCAAAATCCTTGAGATCGACATAACAATCGTTGTTTATATCGCCAGCAATTTTTTCAGACAATTGGCCACATTGCATACCATTGACAAAAAATGCGCCTGTTGAAAATTTAAACAAGTCGCCGGTTCCGCCGGGTAATGTCAATGTCAACCGGTATGTATTTGCGCCCGTCTGGACGTAAGTAAGATCATCGCATTGTTCGGCGGTTGAGATAAGTTCAATAAGACCTGTTTGACGATTGAGCCTTTGAAGGTTTTGTATGCCGCTTGAAGCAAAATTAAAATTAATTTGGATTGTTTGCTGGGCATCAATAGCATTTAAGTTATAACCATGTTTGCAATTTGTGACCATGAAATATATCTGATTTGAATAATTCGGTCCGTCATCTTCTTCTAGCATCGGATGGAAATAACCAACTATAACCTCAGCCGGATTTGCACTTGTAACAGAAATATTTGTGATATACGGGTCAGATGCGCCGGCTTGCCATGCAGTATTTCTCGATGGAACAGTTCCTAAAGTTGCAAAACGTACATCATAACTTTGCAGATAAACAAGTGAGCTACCGATGTTCCTGATTTCCTGATTACTTTGGGCAACCTGGTAAAACAGCGATGTCGGATGTGCGGTACCTCGCAAATCTGAGAATAAAACCGGCTGAAGCGGTGTACTACTGCCCCATCCATCATAGACGAAACTGTCTAACGTTTTATAACCATATACAAGGGATGTAAACTGGTCAAATCGAGCATCTGATTCACTTGGAACACGGAGGTCATCCACGCCAATAAATGTCTGGAGATATGTACCATAAGGTATTCCGTTGGCCAACGCAATCTGGCGAAATTGTGCCAGACGCGGGAAATGATGAGTGTCGTGCGGTGCCGGAGGGGTGCCATTGTAGAATGGATAATCATCATAAATAAGCATGTCCGGCTGGACAGTATTAACGAAAGCTTCGATAGCACTGTCGGCATAATCCTGGTTGTAACCGGGACCGCCCATTATTACAGTAGTTACAGGCACATCGGGATAAACAGCACGCGTTGCGGCATATTTAGCAGCTAAATCATTCAATACAGCCGTATCTACAACGCTTGGTGAAAAATTAACCGTAAAGTCCGGCTCATGCCCAATCTCATAACAAAACCGATACTGATATGGACCATCTTCGCCAGGAACAATGTCAGGACTGGGCGTAAGTTCGTTTACATTGTTTCCCTGCAATCTCCAAAGGATTTGCTTGTCTTCCGTTAAAGTAATTCCGCTGCGAGCTTGTCCCCAATCTACTGTGGTAAAGTTAGATTCTAACCATCGACTCTGGTTAAAGGCATACTGACCAGTTACGTCATGTACAGTGGCAGCTACCTGGAACCCTTTTTCACGCAAGACTTGATGACCAATATCTAAGGTCGAGAACGCGGTATTCGCAGAAATCACCAGACACAGACTTACCAACGTTAACCAAATGCTTGTTAACTTCATCATTCTAATTACCTCTAATTGGCTGATTTTTGTTAATAGGCCTCGCCAACAAAGACGAGGCCATAACATAATTTACATTATTTGCGACGAATCAATAAACCGCCTAAGCATAAAATAATCATTGTAGCCGGTTCAGGAATAATCGTCAGGTCATAGTCGATTTCGAGCATAGGGCGATAGCCGGGAGTCGTATTAAATGCTTCACTGTAGAAATCAACATAGTTGCTAGTACTTCCAGACTCTACATCGGCTTTTAATATAAAGCTTGCACTTGTATCATTTCCGCTGACCCAATTTTTAATTACATCTATACCTGCGCCTGTAATATCAAATGTGAGCGGTGTCAGAGTTGGGCCGGCATTACCGCCTGGGTTAATCCAGCGAACAGTATCAAGCACATCACCATAATTTGTGCCAACACCAGGACCGCCTACCCAAGATTGAGACAGGTCGGTTCTCTTCAAATTCCAAGTGGTATACATTTCAGTCCATCCCTCATCTGTGCTGTCGAGAACTCTTAATTCACAATACCCTGTACCTTCAAAAGCAGTATCCGTTGTGAGTATTAATCTTGCCCCAACAATCTGGTAGTCCGCAAAACCAACATCAACACCATGATATTTATCGTCGAGATAATTGAAACGGATAAGGCTTCGTTTAATGCCAGTACTGTCGGTCTGATAACCGACACGCAACATAGCATTATTGATACCGCTCCCATCGCTTCTCATCCACAAAGATTCTGTACTTGAATATGTAGAACCACCAACAGTCAAACCATTTTGCACTTGTAATGTTTGAATCGCTGCACCAGCAGTTGCTGCAAACATTACCAACATCACTATACAAATCATACTTCTTAACATTTTCCTTACCTCCAAATAAAAAATTATATTTCAGTTCTGCTGCCTTACAGCAAAAACACTATTTTTGACAATCAGGATCCTGTGGATTATTACACCATATCCATCGTTCAACTATTGCACTTAGGTCTTGTAGATCTACTACGCAGTCTTCGTTGATATCAGCTTTTAACATCAGACCCGCAAGTCTTGCATCATCACAGGTTGAGATTGAATCTGAAACATAGAAAATCTCGAGTTTGGGTTTGAGATAATCGCCTGTTGAAGTTTGTTCACTATAAAAATCAATGTAGTTGTATGTATTCGAATCCCCTGTTTCAACATCAGATTTTAATAAAAACGCCGCATCAGTGTTGGAACCTGTAACCCATGCTCTTACTACTTCAAGAGCGTCACCTTCGAGATCAAATATTTTTTGAGTATCAGCATGTGCAGTTTTGCAATATTTTGAATCCTGTACAGGTCCATAACTGTTCTCCGCACCCGCGGCTCCAACCCAATCGATATCAGGTAGCGTGGGATAAGCAGAGCGTTTTTTATTCCATGTGCAATACATTTCCGTCCAATCTTCGTCAGAAGTATTCATAATCCGCAGTTCACAATTTGCTTTGCCTACGTAAGAGGAATCGAGAGTAAGTATTATTCTTGCAGCAATAATATCATTGGTATCAATGCCTAAATCTACATTTGCCCAATGCGAAAGCTGACCAAATCTGATTAAACTTCTGTATTGTGTCATATAGCTGCCCAATGGATACTGGTATCCAACTCGCATTATACCGTTAAGACCAAGATTGGTATTAGGAACACCACTATCAAGCCAAACAGATTCTGTACCGTCATATATTTCGCCGGCTACAGTAAGACCGTTCTGTATCTCTATCTTAGCCGTGGGAATATAACTTATCCTAAAAAGTGGTTTTACTATAGCCGGATAAACCTCAGGCGGGGCATCTTCGCTGAAAAAGTCCAGATAATCCATGCCTGTACCTTCTTCAACTTCAGCTTTAAGCATGAAAGTACCGCTTGTATTATCGCCTGTTATCCAATCCTTTACCGTTTGCATAGCGGAATCTGCGGACAGGTCGAATTCCACTCTATAGGCGCTATTCGGATCGCCTGGCACATAACGTGGAGTATTTATATCCCCTGCACCTGTGTTCCACGCAAATGTATCAATAATATCACCATAATTTGTTCCCAAACCCGGCCCCCCTGCCCATGCGAGCATTGGAACATAATCGGTTCTCTTCCAGTTCCAACTGGTGTACATTTCTGTCCAGTCAAGATCATTCTGATTTATAACTCGTAATTCACAAATACCGGCTCCTTCAAATGATGCATCTGTTGTCATTATCAGTTTGGCATTAAGCATAGCCCCAACAGGAAAACCCAAATCATCATAACTTTCTACACCAACCCAGGGTGATAATTCGTTAAAACGAATTATTGTCCGGAACGCATTGTTGATTTCCCAGTATGAATCATATTGGTTACCAACTCTGCAAATGCCGTTAAGGCCATATCGGGTATTTGGATTTAAGGAACTCATCCATGCTGACTCTGTACCGCCGCCTAAACCATATTCTTTATCATTGATCGTCAATCCTTCCTGAATATCGATTGTTCTGACAGGTACGTAATTTATTACTAATTTGGGCTTATATTCAGCATTAACAGCATTTTGCTCACTATAAAAATCGAGATAATTATTGCCGCTGCCACTTTCAGAAGCTGCTTTAAGTACAATGGTTTTGCCGGTATTTGAACCGCTAACCCATTCTTTTACCGCATTAAGAGCTTCTCCGGTAAGCTGGAATTCCATTTGAGTATTTGTCGGCCCGCCGCTTGCCCAGTTTGCAGAATAAACAACACCACCCAAATTTGTACCAATTCCAGCGCCCGATGACCATGGCTCAACTGGCACAATGTCCGTGCGTTTTGTATTCCATGTTGAATACATTTGCGTCCAGTCTTCATCTGTCAAACCAAGAACTCGTAACTCGCAAATCCCCGTTCCTTCAAAAGAAGAATCGGTTGTAAGGATTAATTTTGCGGAAATTATACCTTCTGTTGAGATGCCAAGATTTACATCATGAACCATCGAAAGCTGGTTAAAACGAATCAAGGTTCTATAAACATCTGTTCCACCATTTTGATATCCAACTCGGCAGATAGCATTCAGCCCATAATTTGTATCGGGGTTTGCTTTACTGATCCAGGCGGATTCAGTACCGGAATAAGTATCAGAACCAACCGTAAGCCCATCCTGAATAGTGATTCTGTTGATCGCAAAACTTGCGGAAAATGAGGAAAATAAAAATAATATGGTTACGATTAGTGTTCTAAACCAATTAATGTTTTTCATCTTTCTTCCTAATTTAAATGTGTTTCAAAATCTTCTATACACCTTCTATACTTTGCTATGCACTGTCGAACCTTCTTTAAATTCGACAGATTCAAAAATTACTTCAGGCATATCCTTCCCCAAATAAAGCTGCTCTAAAACATCCATGGCTTTTCTTCCCAATTGGGGCCAATTACAAGCAACATGTGAAATCGAATGACCCGGCCAATAAGTTTCAATAGGATAAAGACCATAATCAAATGTGATAACTGATAAGTTTTTTTCGAGCTTAGCCCTGAATTCTGCGTCAGCTATCAGAGGTAACAAGTAACTTGAAGATGTCAAAACATAGGCGCTGACCTCAGGATGAATTGGTTCGTAGAACTCCATCAATAACTTGGCAAGTTTGTCACGAACGAAAGGCTTTATATCCAAATAATGTTGCTTGGGATCAAAAACCGTACCACGATTTTCAAAAACTTGCTCAAGCGCGTTTAACCAATTTTGGCTGTACGCTGCAAGAACACCGGCACCGATTACCGTATAATCTTTATGCCCTTTGCTGATCAGGTGAGAATCGATAAGACTGACAACCTTGCTATAATCCGGCATTACATGATGAAAACCTTTGCCGAGATAACTTCGACCCAAAACCACGCTTGGCAAATGGCAAGCAGTATGTTCAATTACCGGCAATTGTTCGTTTTCAGGATGCACCCATACCACACCTGCAAGTTCATTTTCAGCGGTACGTTCCATCCATTTCTGTTCATCATGAGAATGCCTGTCTGCATGAAGCACACTGATACGACACTTATGCTCATCAGCCCATCTTGCAATACCCTCGAAAACATTAGAAGTAAACCATGCACTGGTTGAATCAGCCCACCAGGGCGGGATAAAACCAATAGTGGCGCCTTTAAGACTGCCCTTTGCAGCATATCGAATAGGTTGAAGATATGTACCTTTTCCTCTTCTGCGAATTACCGCCCCGCTTCTTTCAAGTTCCGCCAAAGCACGCCGGACGGTATCACGCCCAACATTTAAATCCTTTGCCAAGTCTCGTTCTACGGGCAAACGCAAAGGCTCTTTAATGTTACCGCGTTTACTCTGCAGCTTTTCAACGATTGTATCATATATAACTGCTGGCATATATTACCTTAAAAAACTTTGTCTGGTATGGTGTCAAGTTTACAAACCAATACCCCCTTTGTCAACACCAAAATTAAGAAATCACAAAAAAGTAATTAAAAATCAATACAATATAAGCATAACATCTTTATTTTTAATTAGTTATAAACATAGTTGAAAACTATTGCATCACTGCCAAACACCGGTACATATCATCGTACAATTTAAATATCGTCATTTTTAGCCTTAAAATAGGTCTTTATAACAAACCAAAATCGTTAAAAGAATAATTAAATTTATTTACATCTTGACTTTCGGCACAGCAAAAGTTATAAACACATAAATGGTTGGTGTTAGTTTGTAGTTGGTTTGCATACTTACATAAAGGAATATCGAATTGAACTTGTTAACCAGTTTTAAATTGCTTCTTATGCCATTCTTCATTGTATCTATATTATTTGCGGGCACATCGCATATTAATATGTTTTTTGAGAATGACCTTTATCCTAAGGCTGTTTTTATTTCCAAGAAAAATATAGATGTCAATGAATTTAAAGCAGTTGAACCTTATAATAATATAAACATAACACTCGATGGTCCTAATAATATTACTGCTCTGCAATTTACGCCAACAAAAGAATCCAAGCAAACAACTGCCGAGTTAATGGTGGCTGTAAAACCAAATACCTATTACCAATTCAGCGCTATAACCAAATCCAGCAGTGTCGGAGTGAATAATAGTCCTTATTGTTACATATCGCTTCGCTGGTTTGATAAGAACGGTTCAACAGTCGCATGCCGTGACAAATTAATGTCAAGGCCTGGCGGAGAGGCAAACTGGAATCTTAAAGAACTGAAAGCCTTCTCCCCCGTTTCTGCTGCCCATGCCAAGTTATCTCTTGTCGCGGGGTGGAATGAATCAGAGCCAAATTCATCAATATTGTTTACGGAAACAGCTTTTTCAGAAATGAGCCTGGCACCGTTAAAAATAAATATTTTCCCACGAGTACTTCAAAGCCAAACAGAGAAATTTTCCATCAACATTTCACGTATGCATCAAACAAGTATTACAACTGATTGCAGGATGGATGTAGAATTAATTGATGCTGATGATAAAGTTATAAATAAATGGATGAGTCCGAATTTAATGACACTTCCATGGGTTATTGAGACGTCTTTACCTCAAAAAGCCAAGTCTAATTATTTCGTTCGTGTTCGTCTGACGCCAATAAAAGGTCCGCTTGAACCATCTTTTGAGACAATAGAACCTGTTCTTGTTTCCAATTCAGCGCTTGAGAAATTGAAGGATGGAAAATTTGTTTTAAACGGAAAAAAACGCCTAATAATGGGAATGTATCACGCCAGAGAAGATGATTACGCCATACTAAAAGAGGCCGGTATAAACACCATAATTTTGAAATCTTATGAGCCTGAAAAAGCCATTTCAGCTTTAGATTATATTTCTGAACTGGGACTTAATGCGTTTTGCACTATTGGCGGAGGGGGACAAACACGTGCCAATATTAAGCGAATTGAACCTGTTGTGCGAGCGGTTAAAAACCATAAAGCGCTTATTGCATGGGACCTGATGGATGAACCAACCCGTAAAGGTGTGGGACCAAGAGAAATAGGCTGGTATAATACTTGGGTACATTCTATATCGCCAGATATTCCAACAGTCGTTAATTCCTGCGGGCCAGAGACTTTTGCAAATTTCGCATCCTCTGTTGATGTTTTCAGTGTTGACCCATATCCGATGTACACATGGTCTGATTATGGTTTGGATAACGCAGATTTTGCTCAAGTGCATCAATGGATGTCTCTTGTTAAAGAGAACACTTTAGCAAACCGTGGTTTTTTAGGCGTTGTGGAATGTTTTACTTTCGACAAGAAACGTCAGACAGTGCCTAATTATGCACAATTACGTAACATGGTTTATCAGGTACTGGCATCAGGCGCTTCAGGGATTTTCTATTACAGCCTCCGTGAGCCAGGTTGGTATCTTCCCGATGAACCACAATTCGAATACATCAAAAAAATCAATACTGAGATACTAAAGTTTGAAGATTATTTTATGTCGGAACCAATTACCAAATCGCAGGATTTTGTAGCGATTAAGCCCGAAAATCATGACAGAATCGTTTATTCTTTTTGGAAAAATCATAATAAGTTTCTGCTTGTAATCATTAACACAGATTCAAAAGCTCAGGTTG
>MHYA01000155.1:91898-92070 GCA_001825675.1 Planctomycetes bacterium GWF2_42_9
ATGGTCACGACGATCATCAAACCTCAGCCATCAACTAAAACCGAAATTCCTCAAACTTCACAGGATTCAACAATACTATCCTCCAAGAAGGCCAATTCATTTAAAATACTCCTCCTTGGAGATTCTGTAGCTAAAGGGACCGGCGATGAAAAAGGCAAGGGGTTTTCAGGCT
>MHYA01000156.1:0-14311 GCA_001825675.1 Planctomycetes bacterium GWF2_42_9
AACGTGTGTCGGGTTTACCAGCACAACATTTGCCTTCGGCACTTCCTGCAGCATACGCTTCTTGGACATTTCAAATTGCAGCCTGCGAAGCCGCATTTTAATTTCAGGCGAACCTTCGGTATCCTTTCGTTCCTGTTTGAGTTCCTGTTTGGTCATCATCATATCGCGTATGTATTTCCATTTCTGAAAAAATACATCGACCGCCGCTATGATCAGCAAAGCGGAACTAATTCGCACCATCAATCCCAAAATCATATTCGAGATCGCCAATATTATTTCTTCCGTCCATCCCCACCTGATTATTGCGATGCTTTCTAATCTGGCCTGAAGATATTTCCATACTATTACGCCGATGAAAACCATTTTAGCTATTGACATTAAAAGTTTCACAATCGATTTGACATTGAATAATCTTTTAAACCCATTCACCGGATTTATTTCATCGAACTTCGGCGTCAAACTTTTTGTCGAAAAATTAAGTCCGCTCACAATAGTACATGAAAAAATTCCTGCCACTATCAAAGCCGCGAAAACCGGAAGCATTATAGAAATTGTGCTTGTGATTTCGCTGTTAAAATAATGCAGAAATGTGCCTGAATCGGTAAATATCCCCTTCTGAATTGAAAATCCCGCCTTCATCTGCTGAACAAACCATTGCTGCATTGTCGGCGCAAATATAAACAGAACCAGCATCAAGGCCAGAACCGCTGCAACACTTGGCAGTTCTTCGCTATGCGGAACCTGCCCTTCCTCGCGCGCTTTCTGAAGCCTTCTATACGTCGGCTGTTCTGTTTTTTCTGATCCTGAATTTTCCGCCAATTTAAACCTTCATCATAATCGTTAGCCCCGATTTACCTGTCCTCGCCGTCGAAGACAATACGGATTCGAGGTTCAACCTTTCTGCCATCCAAACCCTTTCATTGTCATCCTGAACAAAGTGAAGGATCTCGTCCGTTAGCCCCCCGATTCATTCGGGGGGTTCATTCCGAAATTTGTAAGGACAGACCTATGTGTCTGCCCATTAAAACATCATATCGGCAGCAGTTTGCCCATCCATTCCGCAAACTCGCTCACGAATGAATTTATGAACGGCAAAAACGTCCCTAATATCAGCAGTCCAAGCCCGACCCTCAACGGCATACTTATAAACAAAATATCCATATCCGGCATCATTCGCGAAAACACCGCTAAAATGACAAGCAGCAGCAAAAACGCCGCGATCATCGGAGCCGCCAGCCTAAAACCCGCGATCATCATAACCGAACCGGCCTTTACAACGCCTTCAACCAATTCAGGTATAGAACAAACGTGCCCGATTGGAAACGCCTGATAGCTTTTGGAAATTATCAACAGAAGTATATGATGTCCGTTCGCGCTTAGAAACATAAGAATAAAAAACATATCGATTAAAATGCTTAGCGATTCAGCGCCTTCGTTCGTTATCGGATCAAGCACTTCACCAAATGTAAGTCCCATTTCGCGTTCTATATTCAAACCTGCAAATTTTACAGCCGAATAAACTAAAACGCTTATCAAACCCAGCGCAAATCCGTAAATAGATTCGTTGATTAACAGCAGCAACGCTTCAAGTTCTGAAGTTTGACTGAAATCTACACCCGGCGTACAAACACTCGCAAAAAAAATCGATATCAAAATGATAATACACATTCGTATTCGGGCCGGTATTATTTCGGAGCCGAAAAGCGGCGCAACCAAAAAAAATGCCGACACCCTCGTCAGCACAAGCATAAATCCAAGCAATTTTATTATTATCAATTCCATTTTTTTGTAGGCCCCTTAGCCCATGCGGAAACATTTGTCATTCTGAACGAAGCGAAGCGAAGTGAAGAATCTCGTTTCTGGTGCAAAAAGACAAATCAGTGATAAATATTTTTAAATTAAGAATTTAAAATTAAAAATTAAAAATTTTCTTCGTGTCTTTGTGCCTTAGTGGCTACAATTTTATTGCCCTATATGCTGTATATAACCAAAAATTTCCGTTGTAAATTTCAGCATAAGATCGAGCATCCAGTTTCCAAACATCAGCATCACAAAACCTACCGCGACCAGTTTCGGCGCGATCGTAAGCGAGCTGTCGCGTATCGACGTAACCGCCTGAAAAAGTGTTATTACAACGCCCACAACGATACACGTTATCAATATCGGCGCGGAAATTAGTAAACAAATCTCCAGCGTTTGGCGTCCAAGATAAATTACAAAACCATTATCCATATACCTTACCTATTGACTACTGACTATTGGCTAATGACTAATTAGTTAAACCCTAGTCCAAGACTTTTCGCCAGCAATCCCCATCCATCTACAAGTATGAACAATATCAGCTTAAACGGCATAGAAATCATCACCGGCGGAAGCATCATCATACCCGCGCTCAACAGAATACTTGAGATAACAAGATCAATTACCAAAAAAGGAATAAACAGCAAACATCCGATCTCGAACGAAATCCTGAATTCACTGATAATAAACGCAGGTATCACAACGTGCAGACCTATCTTCATCGGATCTGCTACAGGCGCCATTTTAGACATTTGCACGAAAAGCTGCAAATCCGTAGGCCTGCACTGACGCAGCATAAATTCTTTGATCGCATCACCAGCTTTTTCAGCCGCGATTGAAAATTCTATCTGGTCGGCAAGATATGGCTGAACTGCTGTCTGATTTACTTTTGAAAAAGTCGGTGCCATCGTATAAAGCGTCAAAAACAACGCCAAACCTATTATCGCTATCGTTGGCGGTATCGTCTGCGTTCCAAGCGCCTTGCGAACAAAAGATAAAACTATTACAATTCGCGTAAACGATGTCATCATCACCAAAAGACTCGGCAGAATCGCCAATCCGCTGAATATAATTACCAGCTTCACCGGCGTCGACCAATCCTTACCCTGTTCCTGGTTAGGATTCTGCGTTGATTTATCTATCACATTTACAATATCGTTAATGCTCGGAAGCGCACCCGTTGCCGTTGCGGTCTGACCGCCTTCTTCCGCAAAACAAATTCCCGAAAATAATAAAATTATGACAACTGCCAGACAAGATAGATTCCGAGGCTTAATCTTTCTTCGACCCAAACACGCCCTTGTCATTCTGAACGAAGCGAAGCGCAGTGAAGAATCTCGTCCATTTAATAAACCAAAAATTTTCCCAGCCATTCGCGGCATTTATTACCTCAATTTTCTTCCAGCTCGCCGTCAGGATCGAAATCTATTTCATCGCTCACATCCGCAAGACTGGTGATATTGTCGTTAGTGCTTCCCAAAAGGAGTGTCTTGTTCCCGATTTTAACAAGATGAAGTGATTTTCTCGGCCCCAGATGAATTGTTTCAGTTAGCTGAATTCTTTTCCCCGGCAAATTCAACTTCGGCAGCAGTTTTTTGGACACATAAACCACACCTGCCCCAAGAAAAACAACCGCCAAAACCATAAAAATCATTTTATAAAACAAATCACCGATATTGCCGTTATTATTCGAGCCAACTGCAAGAGTCGGCTTCACCTGCTCGTCATTTAACAGGCTCAAAAGTGAATTTGCGTCCGCAACGGCGGGTTCTTTGCTTTTGGAAGAGACCATTTTTACCGCAAGCAGCATCAAAACCAGCAGTACAGACAATATGACTATCTTTTTATTAGAGTTCATACCACCTATAGTAGCAAACTGCGTGCCGGGGTCAAAAATGGCACTTTCAATGACTAAAGCCGCGTTTTCGTGCGAAAACCAAGCCCGTTTTTTTACATAATGTCGAAAAACTTGACGGCCTGAAAAAATGACTCAAAATCAGTCATTCGATTTTAAAACCGCTATCGAAATCTGTGAGTTTTTCGATACCACACCGTCTCTGCTCACCCAAGCCCCTCCGTTGCCGGCCCCCCACGAATAAACCGCAAAACGTGAAGGAACTTTGCTCTTCAAATATTCCGCAACCGCCTGTGCCCTCAATGTCGATACCGTCCATCGTTTCGATTCGCTTGATTCGTCGGATGCGATCCCGACAACATAAACCGTCTTGATACTATCAGCCGCGCCGTACAATTCCTCGATATATTTGTTTAATATTTGTATCGAACCGGCATTTAAAACCGCTTGCCCCTTCTCAAACGTAATAGGCAAAACCGTAAATTCCGGCTTCGAACCCTGTATTTGAGACTTCAGCGTTTTAGATTGTACGCTTAGTTTACTATACATATCGCGTATTTTATCTTCACGCAAATCTATGATTCGGGTACTCGTTTTTGTCTTTTCGCCGCCTGCGTGATAATAGCTTTTAGGCGCTGTAAATTGGACATTATCCTTCTCGCCTCCGAACAATCCCGGCATTCCATACGCGGAAATGGATTCTCTGAAGCCGCTCATAGTTTTTTCAAACACCCCCGAACCCTCTTCGCATAACTTGCCTGTACGCCCAGTATGCGACATTGTCAAAAGCATCACGAAAAAAGCCATCAACAGCGAAATCATATCCGCGAAAGAAATGATCCAAAGCGGCGCCTGTTCGCCTTTTTCTTCAGGAGGAGGCCCTTTTTTCATTTGGATATCCCCTCATCAAGCAAAGTGATTTCAAGCAACCGTTCATTGCGAAAATTTTCAGCGGGAGAAATGCCTTCAGCTCCAATATTACAGTAATCAGCAGAAACCCCTCGCTGCACCAGATATTTCAATACCGCCATTGAACGCGCAACGCCCAATTCAACTTTCCTTTCCTTACCGCCGCTTTCACTTATTATTATCCGGTTGGGAACTTGCTTAACAAACATTGCGAAATTATTTAAAAATTCCCTCCCGTTAGGAGATAAATTTGCGCTATTGGCTATAAATGCGGATTGTGATTGTAACAGAAAAACTTTTTTATTCCTGAAATCTTCTAAATCTTTTTTCCCGATTCCGCCGCCTGGCTCTGTTTCAAACGTCGGTTTCTCACTGCCGCCTAGAACTTCGCTCTTCGTATGAGGTTTTATTACCGAAGTTTTGGGCGGCTCACCGAAAAATCCATAATTCGGCCTTAACATCACATCTCGAACCCCTCTGATCACTTCTGATTCTTCAGGCCCAAAAGACGCGAACGTCGTAAGCATCACAAAAAAAGCCATTAGCAATGATGCCATATCAGAGAACGTAACCATCCATAGCGGCGCGCTTTCGCCACTTTCTTCTTCCTCGTGTTTTTTGCCGTGATGACCCATTAAACTTTAACCTTTACATTTTCTCTGCGGTTTGCTGAAACAAATACATGTATCTTTTCACGAACTGCCGTCGGGTTTTCACCTTTAGCTATCGCGCAAATGCCTTCGATGATCATTTCTTTAATAATTGTCTCTGCTTTGGAATATTGACCCAATTTACCAGCAAGCGGTATAAAAAGCATATTCGCAACAAACGCGCCGTAAAACGTACAAACCAGCGCAACCGCCATACCTCGCCCTACTTCTTCCGGGCTTGACATCTTACTCAACATCGCAATCAGACCGATCAGCGTACCAACCATCGCAAACGACGGGCTTGATGCGCCCATAAACTCAAGAATCTTTTTACCCATCGCATGACGCTCCTGAATATATTGAACCTCAAGAGACATTATCTCGCGTATAGATTCTGCGTTTTGACCATCCACGAGCATTTGCAATCCTCTCGCGAAAAATGGGTCATTGAGTTTTCGTATTTCCTGTTCTAGTGCCAATGTACCATCACGTCTGTTGATCGCCGCGAAGTCTACCATCTTTTGAATCAAAAGCGGTTGAGAAGGAAGTTTCACAACAAACGTCTTTTTGATAAGCCCGAAAATTCCCAAAAACTGCGGCAAAGAAAAGTGAATCATTGTCGCGCAAGTACAACCCCCGCCTACGATCGCCAGAGCGGGAATATTAAAAAATACCGCAGGGTCATTTGACTCGTAAAGAATCGTACCCACAATCGTAATAAAACCAAATAAAACTCCGCATATTGTTGCGATATCCATTTTATTATTCCTTTATACTTATCTTCTTTAACCTTTGGCAAAAATTAGCTGAAATCGCAGGCTCTGTTTCAGCTATCGTCGCCAGAACTTTAGCTTTCGTTCGCTCCGACATATAATATAGAATCTTTATTGCGTCATCGGCACTGCCGTTTTTGCTTGTCTGGTTCATATTGGCTAATATCTTGCCTGCTTGTGCTGCGTCCATCTTGTCGTAACTGGCAGCAATCGACTTGAGATTATTTTCCTCTACCGTATTAATTTGGATCATTGTATTCTGCAATTTGTCCTGTTCCGTCTTGATTGCCGATACCGTAGAGGTAAGTTCTATCCGCAGATTATCGAGTTCATCAATATCACGTTTAAGCGTATCTTTCGCCGTCTGAAGATTCTTCTCACGCAATTCAAGTTCCTTCAGTTTAAAATCATACTCATTGATCTTTTCGCGCACTTCATATATCAGGTCTTTAAGCTGCTTTTCAGTCAGTTCCCTTCTCTTTGAGTTCATAACATCTTCGCCGTCAACCGGCGCCGCTATCTTAGGCGATGAAAGTTTGAGTTGTTCCGCCAGCGTTTCAGCGTTTGGCTCTGTATTTGCCGTCGCAGCAGCAGACACTTTATTGGTCTTCATTCCCAAAAAGAATGTTCCGCCAAAACACATCAATCCTATTACCGCCGCAATTATTATCAGCTTTATTTTCACAAGTCTGCTCCTAAACTAACGACTAACTGCTAGCTTCTAACTACTAGCTAATATTTTTCTCGAAAAACTGATCGTTGTATTTTCATCAGTTTGCCTTTGTTCGATTTTTTCCTGTTCTTTCACAAATTCCAATTTCTTTTCTTCACGAAGCCGTTCAAGACTTTTCCTGAACTTCTTTATCTTTACTACTTCATCGATTTTTTCTTTTTGTAATTTAGTAAAATCTGCGACTTTCTTTTCCAGACCCCTGATCCGTTCTTCGTTAATCGTCGCGGACTTCAAAAACAATCCCTGTCTTTCAAGCCGTTTCTTCGGCTCTTCTTTTGAGAAATCCCTGATCGCATCTGCCAGTATTCTTTTCTGCATAAATAATTCCGTTTGCACCTGCGTCAGCTTTTCAGTTATTTCGAGCAGTTGTGCCCGTTTAACCTGTTCTTCCTTGATCTTTATGTCCAATACTCTTTGCAGTCGCCATACGAAACTTTTCATTCTTATTTCTTCCCGGCAACATTAACCGTCAGCAATTCATCCCATACCTGCGCTATAGAAATCAACTGATTGACCGTATCATTAAAACTCGTTCTTTCCCGAACTCCCTGCATAAGAAAATTTTTCAGCCTGTCGATCAGTGCGATCGCACCATCGATTTTAC
The DNA here is from genome assembly GCA_001825675.1 of Planctomycetes bacterium GWF2_42_9. Taxonomy (GTDB): domain Bacteria; phylum Planctomycetota; class Phycisphaerae; order Sedimentisphaerales; family UBA12454; genus UBA12454. The sequence goes on from MHYA01000156.1 coordinate 7,325, forward strand.
GATTACTGCCCGCCGAAAACGCGCCAATATTAATAAGGTCTTCCGCATCTGCGTAAGTCGCGTAAATTTCTTTCATTTTCTGCGCTGCGATTTTATGTTCCTTGCTCGCCACCGTCGACATCAACCTGCTTACACTGCCTAAAACGTCAACCGCCGGAAAATGTCCCCTATCCGCAAGTTTTCTCGATAAAACAATATGACCGTCAAGCAAACTTCTCGCACTGTCCGCAACAGGGTCAGATAGATCGTCATTTTCAACCAAAACCGTAAGTATACCGGTAATACTTCCATTTTCAGAATTACCTAAACGCTCAATAAGTCTCGGCATCAACGCAAAAACGCTCGGACAATATCCTTTCGATGCAGGCGGCTCACCCGCCGCAAGTCCTATCTCACGCTGTGCCTGCGCAAATCGCGTAAAAGAATCCATCATAAACAAAACATTTCTGCCCTTGTCCCTGAAATATTCCGCGATCGTTACCGCGACAAACGCCGCCTTTACTCGCTGAATTGGCGGCGAATCAGATGCTGCGATCACAACAACGCTTTTCGCCAAACCTTCCGGCCCGAGATTTTCTTCCAGAAATTCCCGAACCTCTCTGCCGCGCTCGCCAATCAGGGCTACAACGTTCACATCCGCGTCGCTTGAATTCGCAATATCGCCCAGCAATACGCTCTTTCCAACTCCGCTTCCCGCAAATATTCCAACTCGCTGCCCTCTTCCGCATGTCAGCATCCCGTCAATAGAGCGGATACCAAGCGACAATGGCTGCGTAATTTTTTTCCTAAGCAGTGCCGACGGACTACTTGCGTCAAGCGTCATCTTTTCATCACCGACAAGCGGCCCTTTTCCGTCGATTGGTTCGCCCAAACCGTTCAGCACTCGTCCAAGTATTTTTTCACTGACACTGATCATTCTAGGCGATGTCCTGCTCGTTACCGTATCACCCGGCGATATACCGCCAATATGTTCCAAAGGCAGCAGTACAAGCCTGTCGTTATGAAACCCGACAACTTCCGCCAAAACGCGTTTCCCATCTCGAATATTTATTCCGCAAAGCTCACCGATCCCAACCTTCGGCCCGCTCGATTCAACCGTCAATCCTGAAACCCGAACTATATGCCCCTGACAATTCAGCAAATTCACACTCCGCAGCGCAGAATGAAATTTACCAAAGTCGATTATATCGTCTCCGATTGCGCTCACCGCATTGTTCTGTGAATCTATCGTTTTATTTGTATTGTCAAAAACCATAATCTATTCTGTACTTGATCTCGTTCCGTTTAGCCGTCGTCGGTACGACGATGCGTCGTAGGGGCAGACCTATGTGTCTGCCCATCAGAGCCGCGACCATAAGGGAGCGGTAATCTTCGTCATTGCGAGAACCCCTTAGGGAGACGCGGCAATCTCAATTCATTAAATTAAAAAAGAACTATAAATTTTTAATTTTTGATTTTTAATATTCATTTCTATCCGGCTTTTTTAAGTGCCCTGCCAATTTGCTCAAGGTGTTCGTCGATCAAAGACCTGATAATACCTTTCGGACTTTCGAGCAAACATTCTGCTCTGCCTATATTATTATCGCCGACAAATGTAACGCCTGAAAATACATCCGTTCCGATTTTCTGCATATCCGCCAGATCTTTCGGATTAAGATGCACCACCAGATCATTCTGTGCCGGTGCGTTCTTTATTATTTCCTTCACTATTTCTTCGATCTTATAATTTCCGTCATCAACAGCCTGCATCAGCACCTTCCGCGCGATTTCAACTGCCAGCTTCGCAATATCTTCATTCCTTTGAGCGAATATTGTTTCGTAGTTTTCTTTGAATTTATCCGCAATCGCCTGAATAGTCCGGCACGCCTGCTCATACAAAAACTTCTGTGCCTTTAATTCTTCATGACTGTTCGTATCCGCCGCAAATGAATTCAAATTTTCACAAACTTTGACAAGTTTGATCGGCCTAGCAAGTTTTAAAACTATATTCGCCATATAAATAATCATCCTGACAACGTCAGGATTCCACCACTATCAGCTAACAACCAACAACTAACGACTCTCAAACTGACGAAGGTCTGTTTGAGCTAAGATTCTATAAAATTCAATTCGCCCTTCTTATTCATTTCACGCCATACATCGACAAGCGATTCTCTTGCCGCTTCAATTTCTTCTTTTTTCGGCGCTGCCATCAGCGATTGTTCTTCATCGATTGTCGCCGCCGCACGTTCCGAAATATTCGCTTTGATTTTCTTCACTATCGTTTCATCCGCCTTATACAATGCAAGCGCCAGTTTCTGCGAATCGACTCCGCGAAGTGCCTCCTGCATCGACCTGTCGGTAATTTCAAGCATATCCTGCCAAAGAACCATCAGCTCGTTGATTTTTTCCGCCGCCTGCGCGTCTTTTTCCTGCATCGCCGCAAGTAATCCATCGCGTATCTCTTTTCCGAGATTACGTATGACAAGCGCCGTCTTTCGAAGCGGATGTTCGCCTTCTTCTTCCGTTGCCGCTCCGCTCGATGCAGATGCAGCTTTCAGACTTTCCAGCTTTTTATATACCATCTCGGCGATTCGTCTTTTTGCTTCCGCATTCACCATCCCCGCGTTGGTCATTCCGCTAACCGCGCCAACTCGAACTTTTTCATCTAATAAAGACAGAACTTCCGAGCTTTTCTTCGATGGCAGTTCCGCCAGAACCACCGCGACAGCCTGCGGATGTTCCATCGCCAGAATTTCAGCCAGCGTTCGCGCATTAGCCATTCTGATATTCATAAAAGGATCGCGTCTCCGAAGCAATTCTTCAATTTGCATTTGTATGCTTTTTGCTTTTTCATTCCCGACCGTGCTCTTAAGCATCGTATCGAGAAATTTTTTCAATTGAAATCCCTGTGTCGGAGCAAGTGATTGACAAAATTGAGATGCCACTTCAACGCTCTGTTTGCTGTCTCGCATACCTGCCGTTTCAAGATATGCCACCTCAACAGCCAATTCCTGAACCGTTTCAGGCCTAACGCCTTTAAGCAATTCCGCCGCCGTACCCGGATCAAGGCTCATCAACAACATCGCAGCTTTTTGTTTACCTGTAAGTGCCATCTATTACTCGTATTCCATTACTATCAACCAACAACTATCAACTAACGACTTAGTTAGCTTGCTTTATCCTCAAGCCAGCTTGAGAATATTTGCTTCGCCTGCTCTGGATTCGTCCGCAGACTATTCGCTATCTGCCTTCGCAGCATCATCGGGTCGTTGCTCATTTCAACTCCCGCCGGCAGCATTCCCGCCGCTGGCATCCCAGGCTGCAACTGCATTGGTATCGAAGCCCCTGCATCGCCGGCCTTTCTCTTTGCTCCGCTGAACATCTTCAAAACCAGCAGCGCACAAACCGCCATAATTCCAAGCGATACCTGCCCTGCTATCGCGATAATATCCAGCTTCTTGCCTTCTTCAATTTGCGTTACAACAGGCTTATAAAATCTCGCGTTCACAACTTTGATCGCCGTATCGTCTTTTATTCCGATCGCGTTTTTAATGATCTCAACAACGCTTGCCTCTTGAATTATCATTTCCTTCGAATTCGCATCGCTCGGATACAAATCAACAAAAGCCGCGACCGATATAGATTTTATCGTCCCCGGCAATTCATTAACCGTCTGCGTTTTCTCACCGAATAGTTTATTCGTTGTGATTGTGTTATCTATTTCTTTCACACCCGTTACTGATGATTTCCCTTCCGCATTGGTTGTACTGCCTGGCGTTTTTGATTTTTCCGTGATCTCTTCTTTTACTACCACACCCGTTGAATCATAAGATTTCGTTACAAGGCTCGTGCTGTTCATATCAAGATCAACGCTCACCTTTACCGATGCCCTTCCGTGTCCAAGAACCATCGCGAGCATTTCCTCGACTTTACCCGACAAGCTCTGCTCTACTCTCTCCCTGTAATCCACAACCGTACCAACACCCGCGCCAAGTGCTGAATTTGATTCCGTCGAAAGCAGCCTTCCCTGACTGTCAACGATCGTTATATTTTCTGATTTTAATCCCTCAACGCTGCCAGCTACCAGATGAGTTATCGCCGCTATATTTACCGGGCTTAATTTATACCCCGCTTTTAATCGCAGAACTACCGACCCGCTAGGCGCCATCGCCGTCGAATTAAAAACATTCCGTTCAGGCGTTACAATATGCACTCTTGCGTGAACAACGCCCTCGATCATCTGTATGCTCTTCGCCAGCTCTTCCTGCAAAGCGCGGTTCAAATTTACATTCTGAACAAACGGACTGATGCCGATTTTCTCATTATCAAAAATTCCATAACCTTTTTGCCCGCCCTCCGGCAAACCTTCCTTCGCCATTAACAACCGGAGTTCAGAAATACTTTCTCTAGGCGCGTAAATAGTTGTTCCGCCGTTATCGAGTTTATACTTAACTCCTTTTTCGCCGATTTTTTCAACTATCTTGCTCGCCTCTTCAGCGTCAAGCCCGGAATATAAAACGATCATATCAGGTCTGCGTGCCCAGTGCGTTAAAACAACACTGACTAGTACAAACGTGATCGCTATTGTCAGCAGCAGCACTCGCTGAACAAAGTTCACATTCTGCCAAATCACTTTTAACTTCTGGAAAAAATCCATTTAAACCTTTCGTCTATCTTACAAGGCCGTTAGCACCCTGATTCATTCAGTGGGTTCGTAGGGGCAGACCTATGTGTCTGCCCATCAGAGCCGCGACCATCAGGGAGCGGTAATAGTTATCAAGGTTCGGCCTTTTGGCCGATTCCGCAATTTTTATTTTTAATTTTTGATTTTTAATTTCCATTATATAGGCATATTCATTGTTGCTTTGTAGGCCTCGATCAATTTATTTCTCACGCCTACAAGAAGTTTAAAACTCATATCAGCTTTCGCAACTTCAGATACCACGCTTGTGATATCCTGACCTTTGCCAGACAGCATATCCTGTATAGATACATCCGTAGCCTGTTGAACATTGTCAACCTGCGAAATACCTTTTTCGACCGCCTTGATTGCATCTTCAAAACCGCTGTTGCCCGTCTTTATACTTTGCTGATCCGCGCCGCCGACTCCGATCGGCATTGAAGAACTTACATTTGGATTAAAAGTCACCATCTTTCACCTCACTTTAATAACTCAAGCGTAGTATTTACCATATCCTGATAACGCTTTAAAACCGCTGTATTAGCCTGATACGCCTTAGCGGCCATATTCAAATTCATCATTTCAACCGGCAGATTTACGTTCGGCATTTTTACATAACCGTTCTCGTCAGCATTCGGATTGCCCGGCTTGAATACGGACGGAAATTCCGACATATCACCAATAATGTCTTCCGTTGTTACACCGCCGATTCCTTCGCCATTGCTTCTCATTACAGCCTCAAGCCGTCTGTAAGGTTGGCCGTTACCGTTATCCGTTGATTGTGCGTTGGCAACATTCGATGAAAGAACTTCGATATTTCTGCTTTGCGCACGCATACCGGATATCGCTATATCCATTGAACCTATCGAATTCTCGCCCATATTTTTGCCTTTCATTTCCAATTATTTCTATTACTAACAAGAAACCGCCCTTTGTCATCCTGAGCAAAGCGAAGGATCTCGTCTCGTCCTAAATATTTATTGCACTTTCAATCTGCTGATATTTCTTTTGAAGGATTTTGACATAAGTCTTGTACTGCAAACTGTTCTTAACCATATTGCCAACTTCCATTTCAATATTTACGTCGTTGCCTTCCGAGTTTACGATTGTCTCATTAGGCTGCAAAATCTCAGGCGTAAGCTCACTGAAATCAGCATCTTTGTTGTCCATCGCGTCCGCCAATAAATCGTGAAACTTCACATCAAACCTGCGATAATCCGGCGTTTGAGAATTCGCGACGTTATTGGCGATTGTCTTCTGCCGAACCGTTGCAGCCCTGATACCGGCTCCAAGAATATCGAATATTTCATTTACTTTTGACATAAGCGCATTCCATATAGACACTATTTTGCAAGACAACTGTGCAATAATTATGCCAATCAACAAAATGTCACCCAAAACCCCATTTTTAAACCAAAAACCGCATTTCTTACTTAACTCCTCATTTATAAATTTAATTATTGTCCGAATCTTATACACATAACCTCTCGTTTTTTTCAATTAAACCCCTTATTGTCATCCTGAACGCAGTGAAGGATCTCGTCGTTAGCCCCTCGATTCACGACAGTCCTCGCAGGGGAATCGAGGGGTTCATTCCGCGATTCTTAGCGCAACAGTCAGGGGTACTGTAATCATTAGTGTCTAATTCAAGATGAAATCCGGAAGAAATTTCCTGATAGAAAGGATATCTTTGCCGGTTTGAAGCAAATAAACTCAAATCCAAAATAGAAATATAAATTCCACTATCACATAAACCATTTCATTTTAAATACTTATAAATATTTCAGAATTTTTAAATAATTCTGGCACATTAATTGCTTAAATATCAAGCAGATGACAGTATCATTAGCAAACAATTTGTTCGTTGCAAACGCAGGCCTGACCTTCAGACAACCGTCTGATTCTCAAGCCATCCTGCCTGGACAAACTGGACAGACCGGAGAAGATTTTGCACCTCAATTCGTTCAAAATGAAAATCCCATACAACAAACCATTTCACCAGAAAACCCGAACGAATTTCAAACTTCATTCGCGAAAAAATTAGAACCCCAGAATAAAGAAAACCAGCAGGCCAATGACGACGAAACAAACGATGATTCCACAAATCAGGATTTATCATTAGTCATTGCCATTCCAGATGTTGCAATAAACACAAACACAGATATTGCCCCGACTGAATCTTCCTCTGATTCGATTAGCCTCCTGACAGACACCAATACACAGCAGCCTGTAATTCCACAGTCAGCTCACAAAATCGAGATTCAGCCGCAGATTCCCGCGGATTCACTTGATAACCTTACGCAAACACCGCAGCCAATAATTGA
>MHYA01000156.1:14352-18355 GCA_001825675.1 Planctomycetes bacterium GWF2_42_9
GCCAAAACACCTGACACAACCCCGCTTGCCCAAGAACCAACAGCCGAAAATCAAGCCCCGATTATCGAGGGCTTGCAAAATGTTACGCCTGAAATCGTGGATATTCCAGAAATTCAGCCCAAAACTATTGAGCCGCAAATCGAAACCGCACCGGCGCCGATTGAAAACGAACCAGCTCAAAACATAGAATCCGAAATTCCCGTTATTGATAATCATACCGAAACGATCGATACATCAAATTCGATCGCAACTGAAATAAATACAAATATCCCGGAAGTTGAAACCGTAAGTGCACAAACTTCGCAGGATTCAGCTCCAAAAATTGAAAACTCGGTTCAAACCGCCCTTTCCAATAAGACCGGCCTCGAAAATGAAACAAAACCGAAATCCACTATTGAAGATTCCGCTATCCAGCCAGAAACCGCTCCTGTCGAATCTTCAGATGAAGCAGTAACCGAGCCGCAGATTTTATCCAGCGTCCAACACGATAACAGCGATAACACCCAATCGAGCAATTCAGCCGATTCTGTTTTAGATATCGATACAAACAATAATTCATTCGTAAACAATTTACAGTCTGCCGTCCAGGACAACACCGCTGCTGTAAAAAATCTCACCGCCGATACCAAAATCGACAAACCATCAACCATCGGCTCGCAGATTCACGATTCAATACAAAGCACATTAAGCGCCGACAACAAGGAAATCGTCATACAGCTCAATCCGCCTGAACTGGGCAAACTCGAAATAAAATTCACAGAAGACTCCACCGGCCTGACAGGCGTGCTTTCAGTCGATAACCCAAAAACAAGGTATGAAATCCAGCAATCGCTGTCTGAAATGATCAACAACCTTCAGGATAGCGGCGTAAACATCAAGAAAATTGAAGTTGTTTTATCCAACAACCAGGAGCAGCAAACTATGCAGCAGCAATCAACCGCCGGACAAAACAACTGGTTCAATCAGCAAAATTCCAACCAACAGAACTCCGCCCAAAACGCAGGCATTTACAGCAGGTGGACTGGCAATAATACCCAAACTTACAGCTCATCTTATGAATCGCAATATTACTCTGAAGATTCTATAAATATGCTGGTATAGTGCGGAAAAGATAATATAATGCTGAAATGAAAATTTTTGGAACAGTTCAGCCTATCTTGGAATCGTCCGAGGCTTCTTTGAAAATCGGCAGACTCGTGGCGAATTATGAATTCTTTAGTGCCCTGTTCAAATTTTCCGACTTTAACGAATATCACATCTTTTGCCCTTCTTATGCTAATTGCAAACTGACACAGGAAAAATTTCTCAAAAGTGATCTGGCTCAAAATCGCAAAGAGAGGATCAAAGTATATCATATTTCTTCCCTGAAAGATTCGCTCGAAAAAATCAATTATGATATTTTTCACCTTGGCGGCTGGGGCTATTTTTACCCCGGCTTCGTCCATCTTCGCAATCTCTACTCCAAAAAACTCTTCCCCATAACAGGCATTACGCACTCATTAAACGCAAAAGAAGCGCCTTACCACGCGCTCAAAATTTGCAACGCTCCGACTATGCCGTTCGATTCGGTCGTTTGCACTAGTGTTTGCGGCAAAAAAGTACTGCGAAATCTTTTCGACGCCGCCGAAAAAAATTTCAAACAGATAAATATTAAATACCATGGCCGAATGGATGTCATCCCGCTCGGCATCGACGATAAATATCGCACCATACCAACTCGCAAAAACAGCAGAACCGTGCTTGGCATCGATAACGACGCTTTCGTAATACTTAGCCTCGGCAGACTCGAAACCAATAACAAAATGGACTACGCTCCGTTTCTAAACACCATAAAACGCTTTGTCGAAAAAAACAAAGATAAGAAAATCAATCTCGTCATCGCCGGCGGCTGCGATAAATTATCACACTCTCTCCTCAACGAACTCATTAAAGACAATAAGCTCGATAAAATTACAAAATTATTTATCAATTTCGAAGACGAACTAAAACCGCATCTTTATCGCGCAGCGAATATCTACGCCTCGCCCATCGATAATTTCCAGGAAACTTTCGGCATCTCCGTCGTTGAAGCAATGGTACACGAATGCACCGTTGTTGTTTCGGATTTTGACGGCTATTCCGAACTCGTCGATCAGAACATCAACGGCATAAAAATTCCGACTTATTGGTCGGATATCACAGATCATTTCCAAGGCGTTTCTGAAATTATGAACGCTTCAACCTGGCAGTTGCTTTTAAGTCAGTCTGTCGCTGTCGATTTCGACAAAATGCAGGAAACTTTACAGAAAATGCTCGATAACCCCGAAAAATGCGATGCGATGGGCAAAAGAGCAAGAGTAAACGCTCTCCAGAAATATCTCTGGTCAACCGTCATTCGCCAGTATTGCAGATTATGGGATGATCTTGCCAAAGATGCAAAAGATTATTCGTCCAGCGTCCGCAAAACAAAAAATCCATTCGAGCTTGACTATTGGAAAGTCTTTTCGCATTATCCTTCGAATCTCATCTCCGGCAAAACAAAAATCGCCTTATCCGATTACGGCAAAGACGTACTCGAAACAGGAAAAATGCCGACACCATATTCTGACGTAAGCGCAAGCATTATTATTCCGCAGCTAATTTCTATCGCCATTAACATCCTCGAAGAGGATACCTGCACCGTTTCTAAATTTATTGATGCCCTGAAGAAAAACGCTGAAGTGTCCGATTCGATTGCGTTATATTATATTTTATGGATGACCAAATATAATCTGATTAAAATATTATAGGCTGCCTCGCGAGCAAATGACAAAAACAGTATCTATAATTATCCCCACACACAATCGCCCCGCCACACTCGCCCGTGCGTTGCAAAGCATCGCCGCCCAGTCATACATAGATTTAGAAGTCATCGTCGTAAACGACAACGGCTGCGATATCCAAAATATAATCGATACCGCTTCACAAAATCTGGAAATAAAATATCTTTGCCATCAAACAAACAAAGGCCCGGGCGCCTCCCGCAACACCGGCATCGCCGCCTCGTCTGGAAAATATATAACGTATCTTGACGATGATGACGTGCTCTACCCAAACCACATAGAAACGCTTGCAAACTTTCTCGAATCTTCTGATTTTAAAATCGCATACACGGACGCATACCGCATTCTTCAGGAAAAACAAAACGATAAATACGTTACCATATCAAAAGAAGTTTACCATTCGCAGGATTTCAACCGCGATTATTTCCTGATCGCCAGCTACATCGCTGTGCAGTCTATAATGCACCAAAAAGCCTGTTTGGACAAAACCGGCCTATTCGATGAATCTCTAACAACACACGAAGACCTTGACCTGTGGATTCGCCTTTCGCACTGGTACGATTTCGCGCACATTCCGCAAATCACTTCTGAATTCTACGAAAAGAACGATGGCATCTCCCAAACCGGCTCGTCCGGCCAACGCAGACTTACAAATCTCGAATTGCTTTACAACAGATACAAAGATTGGTGTTCGCCGGAAGTGCAGTACGTCCAAAAACGTGTCCTGCAAAGAATGTATAACAACTACAAAATTGATTTGCCCCCTCATTTAAAATAAATTCACGATTGCCTTTCCTCGTCCACGCCCATTGTCATCCTGAACGCAGTGTCGGAGCAAAGCGTAGACTCCCGAGTTTTCCGAAATTTTCTTCCTTGATAAGAAAATTTAGAGGGAGAAGGATCTCTTCTTTGAAATTTTAAATTTCAAATCTCAAATTTAAAATTCGATAATAAGATATCTAAAAATCTTCGTGTCTTAGTGCCTTTGTGGCTAAATTTGCCGCAACCTTCTCAACAACCGTCTCCCAATTCCCTCTTTCGCTTTGCCTGAACAATCGCATCGAAGGATACCAATTCGTCGTCTCGCCTTCCAACCCCCATCTCCAGTCCGGCACTTTCGGCAGCAAAGTCCAAACCTTTTTCCCCATCGCGCCCGCAAAATGCACCGTCGAATTATCGACCGAAATCACAAATTCGATCTT
>MHYA01000157.1 GCA_001825675.1 Planctomycetes bacterium GWF2_42_9
CCGAATATTAATTCAATTTGGGCATGGATCTGCATGGGACTGGTAACCGGCATGCTCCCGCCGAATATCATCAAATGGTTCTGGTGGCGGTTTAACGGCATGGGTTATGTTTTTGGAATGATTTTCGGCATACTCGGTGCGGTGATCCATCAAATCGCGGTAAAAGATCCATCGGAATATACCACATTCACCGTGGTGATCATCGTTTCGACGATTGGAACCATTTTGGGAACATTTGCCGGGAAACCGGTCGATCGAGATATACTTATTAATTTTTATCGAAAGACCAAGCCATTCGGGTTCTGGAAGCCGATGCGCAGCCTATTTAACGGTAAAGATCTTGCGGTTGTCGATGCCCAGAACAGGCGAGACCTGTGGCTGCTCATACCGGCATGTTTGTGGCAATTGCTTCTATTCTGGCTGATGACGGCGTTTGTAGCCAAACTGTGGCAATCCTTCTTTATATCTGTTGTGGTAACCATTGTTCTTTCATGTGTTCTTTACAAGTACTGGTATAAAAATCTCAGCGCTGAAGACTATAAGATTACTCCTTTAGGACCAGGTCGCACAGCACAGGATGAAGAAAGGCAGGTGGCGAGTGTATAGAAAATGTATGTTGGTAGCAAGCTTATGCACGTTGCTCTTTTTAGAGTTGAGCTGTTCTATAAAAGAAAAAAAGGTTGCTCTAATGGCCAATGGTGATAATGTCGCAACTATTGAGCTCATCCGCGATAACCATTTTAGTCGGGGGTTTAATATTATTGGCCCCAATCATCCTGACGTAAATTTTGTAAAAAGGGAGATTGTTGGTACAATAGAGTTAGCCGACAAGGAGCCTGTGTGGAGGCTGGCACAATGGCACAGTAAGTTTTCGCTCCATACGGCTGTGCCATCGCATATTAACCCCGGCGTTGTAAGGATTGAAAACGAAGCGAAAGCTGTAACAATTGCGCCATCAGACCCTGAGTTCGGAGATGTGATCCTAGCCATCGATTCAAGACCAGAATACCGAAAGACCCTTCGCAAAGATGGACAAATGTGGCCTCATTTGCTCACTGAGCAGAAAATGACGTCACCGGCAATTTCCGAGCTTAAAGAACTCAAGCTGCATATTGAAGCGAAGCTTTTGTATAGCCAAAGGTGGGAGCCCCAAGGCTATACGCCCGTGCAACATTGTGCCCAGATTCCTTATGTGCTAACAATTGGAAATATAAACCATAAATCTAAAGGATATGGAGACTTCTTGTGGTTTATTGTGCCTGTATATGACGATAGAGCGCGAATACCTCTTCGCTATGTTTCAGAGGATACGGCAGACCCTTCGGCCAAATTAATATTTAACCCCGGCGCTTCGGCATACACAAATCGCAGCCTGCATGACAAAGATTGGGTTACGATCGATGCTGATATTTTACCGGTGGTTCTGGAAGGGCTTAAAACTGCCTGGGCAAAGGGGTATCTCAAAGATTCTAAAAAGCTGTCAGATTACGCAATAACCAGCATGAATTTCGGTTGGGAAGTACCGGGGCTAAACAGAGTTGCCATTCAGATACGAAATCTTAGTCTCAAGGCAAAATGTAGATGAGGTTTTTTAAAATGCAAAAACCCATAACCATAATTTTGATTGGGGCTGGAAACAGAGGCTGTACATACGCTGAATATGTGGCGAAATACCGGCAGGATGCGCAGATTGTGGCAGTTGCCGAACCTCGAGAATGTTCAAGGAACTTGATCGCAAAACAGCATGCTATTGCCGAGCAGAATGTTTGTGAAGATTGGGAATATTTGGCGAACAGAGAAAAATTCGCCGATGCTGTAATCATAGCGACACAAGACCGACAGCATGTTCAGCCTGCCCTGGCGTTTGCAAAACAAGGGTACCATATTCTACTTGAAAAGCCTATTGCAACGTCATTGCAAGAATGCCGTGATGTTGCGAATGCTGTTCTGGCCAAGGAGATTATTTTTGCGGTATGCCATGTCCTGCGCTACACACAATATACCCAAGCAATCAAGCAATTAGTGAATTCCGGTCGAATCGGTGATGTTGTAAGTATCCAGCATTTGGAGCCTGTTGGTTTTTGGCATCAAGCTCATTCGTATGTACGGGGCAATTGGCGCAAAGAGTCTGAATCCTCCTGTATGCTGCTTGCCAAATCCTGCCACGATATCGATTGGCTTTGCTACATTGCCAATTCACGGTGCAAATACGTTTCATCGTTCGGCAATCTCAAGCATTTCAGAAAAAAAAATAAACCGCATTTGGCTTCTGCCCGATGTCACGAATGTTCTCATGAGCCAAAATGTCCATATTCTGCGGTAAAGATTTATCTGAAACGCGCTGATGCAGGGAATTTTGACTGGCCTGTCAGCACGATAACAAATGACCTGTCTTTGAGCGGCGTTCAGAAAGCCCTTGAGAACGGCCCTTATGGACGATGTGTTTATGATTGCGACAATGATGTTGTTGACCACCAGGTTGTCAATCTGCTTTTTGAAAATGGTTCGAGTGCTTCATTTGTCATGACCGGATTTGATCGTATGCAGGATAGAAAAACAACAATATTTGGAACTAAAGGTAGGCTATATGGCGACGGGGCGATTATTGAACATTATGATTTCCTGAAAGACAGTACTAAAACCATATCAGTAAATCAACTCGATGGCAGTATTATTGGCGGACACGGTGGCGGCGATCATGAATTAGTGAAAGCTTTCATCGATGCGGTTGCGAATAATAATCCGACCAAAGTATTATCGTCTGCCCAAGAGAGTTTAGAATCTCATGAGATTGTCTTTGCGGCAGAGCAGGCGCGTCTTAAAAATAGGGTTATCGATATCAGCGATTTTAGAAGGTGAAATCGCCATTGTTAAAATGCCGCTGAAATGTGCACTATTGTGATCTAATTAGTATTACGGTTTTTTGCAAAGTTAATTTATGAATAAGTTATTTATTGTAGCACCATGGGAAATCATTGAGGACCAATTTCGACCCGAAAAAAACAAAATATCCGAGTCAATATTTTCACTTGCGAATGAGTATATGGGCGTCCGCGGCATGTATGAGGAAGGGTTAAGTTCTGATTCTCTTGATGGTTCCTATATCAGCGGCATTTATATTAAGGAAGCACAAGTCTATGGCTGGAAGCGCATAGGCTTTCCGGATTACAGTTGCTGCAAAGTTAACACGACCAACTGGATAAAAATTCAGATACATGTAGGTGACGAAGCTTTTTCGATGGATGCCTCCTCGTTCAATGGTTACCGTCGCACTCTTGATATGAAAAATGGAATCTTGAAACGAGAATTGGTTTTTGAAACTCGTAATGGTAACAAGACAAAACTGTACTGGGAACGCGTTGTCAGTTTTTCTGATGAGCATATCGGTGCTGTAAGATTATGCTTGGAAGCATTAAATCATAGTGAGGTTATAAGCTTATCTTTTTATCTAGACAGCACAAAAGAAAATCAAGAGTGCTTTAACCGCGAGGTTCATTGCTGTGAAATAGTAAAGAAGGCCGATGAAGAAGAGATGTTTCTGTTAATGAACGTAGTTTCGACTGGTCAATTTTACATACACAGGATGGCTATCGATACGCATGGGACTAAATTACTGAAAGAAAAGTATCTTGCAGAAAATCGGCGAATCGGCTACTCGGTGACATTTCAAGCTGAGCAGAATAAGAGCTATGTTTTCGATAAGATTGTTTCGGTCTGGACCAACAGGGACTGTGGTTATCCTTGGGGTTTGATAGCAAAGGAGTCAGCTGCAACCGCTGTTCCGATAGAAAAAATTAAAGAGGTGAGTGATTACCTTCTGCATGAAAGCAAACGTAGTCTTGCGAACTATAATGATTCAGCCTATGAAATAATTCGAAATGACCATAAAAAAATATTAGAAAGCCTGTGGCAAAATATAGATGTCCAGATTGAAGGAGACCCCCTTACTCAGCAAGGCATACGCTTTTGCATATTTCAACTGATTAATGCTTATAGGGGGCAGGATAGCTATCTGAGTGTAAGCCCAAAGGGGTACACAGGTGAGCATTATTGGGGTAGGGTTTTCTGGGACAGTGAAAGCTACTGTCTTCCATTCTATCTCTTTACTAATCCAGCTGCGGCCAGAAACCTTATTGAATATCGATATAGAACACTCGATTTGGCACGACAAAGGGCCAAGGTCTTCAATTATGATGGTTGTATGTATCCGATGACGACCATTGACGGTTCTGAGGACCTCAATTACTGGGAATATTCCGTCTGTGAAGTACATATTAATTCCACCATTGCCTACGCCGCCTTTGTCTACGAACACGTAACTGGCGACACAGATTATCTCTATGACAAGGGTGTCGAACTGGTTATTGAAGTGGCACGATTCTGGTACAGTCGCGGAACGTTTATTCCCTTCCGAAACGGATTCGGTATCAATTTTGTCATCGGCGCTGATGAATGGCAGCAGTTCGTAAATAATAATTTTTATACTAACTATATGGCAAAATGGGTGCTCGGGTATGCGGCAAAGATCACTGCTGAAATGAAAGCCGATGCACCTCAAAAATGGGAAGCTCTAAAGACAAAAATTAATTTTAAAGAAGGAGAGTCTGCTGAGTGGCTCAAGGCTTCCGACAAAATGCTACTCAATTATAATGCTGAGATGGATGTATTTATTCAGGATGACTCATTCCTTTCACAGGATCCGTATTATAGAGAATGGCTTGAACTCGAAAAAGATATCCCTGTAGAGAGAAAATGGGCAATAGATAAATACCTCAAACGGCAAGTGCTCAAGCAACCTGATATTTTGCTCGCAATGTTTTTATTTCGTGACCGATTTACACTAGAACAGAAGAAAAATAACTACCGATTTTATGAGCAGCGCACCGCGCATGGCTCATCACTGTCGCCATGCATACATTCCATACTTGCCAGTGAGATCGGCAGATATCATCAGGCGTATGAGTACTTTAACTATGCCTCTCGTCTCGACCTTGATAATCTTAATAATAATACGGAAGAGGGACTGCACATATCCTCTCTTGCGGGAACATGGCTCAATATTGTGTGCGGATTCGGAGGGATGAATTACTCTGGTAAAACCCTAGAATTTGCCCCAATACTGCCGTCGCAATGGCAAAGCTATTCGTTCAAAATATCCTACTTTGGCTCTACCATAGAAATTACTCGTGGCAAGGAGTATATAACTTATCGTCTGATCAACGGGCACAATGTTGTGTGCAGGATATTTGAGAACGATGTTACCGTAACATCGGAGATGAAAACTTTAAAGGTCCCTCTCCTGCCGCAAGATCATTTTGCAGCGGTGCTTTTCGACCTCGACGGTGTGATAACGGACACCGCCCGATACCATTATCTGGCATGGAAAAAGATCGCGGATGGTGAGGGAATCGAGTTTGATGAGACTATCAACGAACGCCTCAGAGGCGTCAGTCGCGAAGAAAGTATCAAGATAATAGTCGAGAGAAGTCAAAAACAATATAGTAAAGAACAGCTTGATAAACTCGCGACCCTCAAGAACAATCTATATGTAGAGATGCTCCAATCGCTTACGCCGGCAGATGTGTTGCCCGGCATACGCGAATTTCTCGATATCCTTAAAACCAAAGGCATTAAGATCGGCCTCGTGTCGGCCAGCAAGAACGCCGAGTTCGTGCTTGAAGAACTCAATATGAAAAAAGATTTCGAGATCATTGTTACCGGTAACCACACCACAAAATCTAAACCTGATCCTGAAGCAGTGCTGCTGGCCTGTCAAAAGCTGAATCTTCAGCCATGCAATTGTGTTCTTGTTGAGGATGCGTTTGCGGGCATTGCGTCCGGCAAAAATGCCGGCATGCGAACTGTAGGGATCGGCGACAAAACGCAACTGCATAATGCCGATCACGTCTTATCATCGACCAGATATCTCACCTACGATATTTTATGGAGATTATTTTAGACTCCAGAGAAGGGAATAATAAATGGACGGGCTGCTTTATCGAGAAGATATCGAGCAGGTCAGGGAACGGTTATCTGCATGGTGGAACGGCGGCGATATCGGCCGACCGGTGCTTGTTATCACGGTGCCTCGTAAAGATCCTTTGGAAGAAATTAAAGAGATGCCGAAACCCTTGGATGTTGTTTGTCCTCAGTACACGATGCGCAGTCTAGCATATCGTGTAAATTATGGGATTCGCAGCTGCGCATCACGAGTCTATCTTGGTGAAGCCGTTCCTGCCGTTTCACCATGCCTTGGTCCGAATTGTGTAGCGGCCTACCTCGGTTCCGAGACTAAAGAGGGGGAAGATACCGTATGGTTTGAGCCGTGCATTAAGGCTCCTGAAACCGCCAGATTCAGTTTTGATCCGGCAAACCGAAGTTGGGTTTTCCAACTTGAGCTTATAAAGGAGTATCTAAAATTCAGCAAAGGAAAATTTCTGATAAATTTTCCCGATCTCATAGAAGGTCTTGATACACTTTCTGCAATGCGAGGTACGGAACCATTATTAATGGATCTTATTGAGCGTCCCGATTGGGTACATCAATGTCTCGAAAATATCACTGAGGTGTATTTTAAATATTACGAGACAATTTATTCCTTAATTAAAGACCAAATAGGCGGTTCGCAATTTTTTGTCTGGGCGCGGGGCAGAACATCCAAGCTGCAATGTGATTTTAGTGCTATGATTTCGGCTGATATGTTTAACGAGTTTATGGTGCCGGTACTTAGTGAAATGACCTCACGAATACCCTATACGTGGTACCACTTGGATGGTCCTGCCGCTTTAAGGCATCACGAACTTATACTGCGGCTTTCAAATCTTCTCATGCTTGACTGGGTTCCAGGCGATAATTCCGACCCGCCAGAGCACCCTCGCTGGTGGCCTATATATCACAAGACACTTGATGCAGGCAAAAGAATACATCTTTATTTTCATCAGTTTTCACCGGACGGGATCAACCAGATGAAAAAGGAATTTGGAACACGGCTTAATAAATTTGTGCTGCAAATGGACCTCGATTCACCCCAGAAGGGAGAAACAATTTTTAAAATGTTTGAATGAATTGGCTGACCGCTGAGCCTAAAGGATTTCAAATACTGTAGAAGAAGCGCATGGATAGTAAAGCAATAATTTGCGGCCAATGTGAGATGAGTTTATGCAAAAATGTTAAAAGAAGAATAATGTGGCTATAAATGAATATTGGCAGATAGAAATCAGTTTCATCACAGAAAACAGACGGTCTAATAAGTTCGATTTGTAGGAGCACTCAGGCGTTCTGGACAGTTCTGAAGATGAAATGGATATTGTAAATTAACTTATGTTAAATGGTACGAACGAGGTAGGTGAATGACGCCGAAAGAACGAGTATTGGTGGCAATACATCACCAGCAGCCGGATCATGTTCCGTTGGGATTTGCTGGTATTAATAGTGGCATTGACCGACGACTCAAACGACATTTCCGCCTTGCCGACGACGACAATGAAGGCCTGCTGAAAGTTCTTGGAATTGATACGCGGGTAATCGAAGTGCCGTATATTGGTCCGCCGATGCATGCACAAATAGCCGGCAGGCATGTTGATCCTTTATGGGGCATGCGAACGCGATGGGTCGAGCATCAGTCGGGTGGTTACTGGGATTATTGCGATTTTCCGTTAAAAACGGCAACACTGGATGAAGTTCTGCAATGGCCTATGCCTTCTCCGGATGATTTTGACTATAGTGTAGTTCCTGCACTATGCGAAAAATATAGTGATTATTTTGTTGTCTATGGTAATCCCGGCGTAGGGTGCATCATGAACACCAATGGGATGTTACGGACGATGGAGCAGACATTTGTCGATCTTGCTCTTGATGATGAGGTTGGCTTGCTGTTAAGTGCACGCAGATTGTATGTTCAGCAACAAGTTATGTCGAGAGTCCTTGATATTTCCAAAGGACGGATAGATATGATATGGCTCGGTGAGGATCTGGGCACTCAGAACGGACCTCTTATCAGCGTGGAAATGTTTAGAAAGCATATTCGACCGAATCATCAGAGGTTTGTGGATATAGCCAAGAATCATAATTTGCCAATAATGGTTCACTGTTGCGGATCGAGCAGTTGGGCATTCGATGATTTCATTGATATGGGCATCAGTGTTGTCGACACGCTTCAGCCCGAAGCGACGAATATGTCGCCGGCATACCTGAAGCAGAAGTATGGCTTATCTCTTAGTTTTCACGGCTGTATATCAACGGCAGGCCCGATGGCCCACGGTACTGCGGAAGAGACCGCCAGAAATATACGAGAGACATTGGACATAATGATGCCTGGCGGTGGCTATATTTTGTCACCTACTCACAATATACAGGATAATAGCCCTGTGGAAAATGTCATTGCAGTGTATGAAACAGCGCGTGCATATTTGGTATAGTTGCTTTCGACGGTCTTGAAGAATGATAATGACCGTTAGACGAACCGAAGCTTTTTGCAGTAGAGTTTGTCTGAACAATATAAGGATATTGAAAACAATGTTGAGCCAGGTTGAAAAAGAATTTTTGAATCCCTCCTCCTCCTATCGCGCAAAACCTTTCTGGGCATTGAATGCCAAATTAGACGCGACTGAGTTACGCCGGCAGATTCGAATTTTCCATGATATGGGTTTTGGCGGTTTTTTTATGCACGCTCGTGTTGGCCTAGCAACGCCATACTTAGGCAGCGAGTGGTTTGATCTGGTGCAGGCATGCATTGATGAGGTCCATAAGCTTGATATGGAAGCTTGGCTCTATGATGAAGATCGTTGGCCGTCGGGTGCGGCGGGTGGTCTGGTAACACGGCACTCGCAGTATCAGGCGAGATACATGGAGGCTGTACGCCTTAAAACCGATGGCGAAGCCGTCTGGCCGGAGGTTAAAGATGCTCTGGCCCAATATGTTTTTGCTTTGAGTTTTGAAGGTGAAAAAGTAGTCGAGTACCGAAGGCTGAGCGATGTATCGCAATTGAAAAAATTGCAGAACCATGAGGAAGTGGTGGTTTTTGATGTTAAATGCTGGCCGTCAGACAATTGGTTTAATGGTTTTACATATCTTGACACGCTCAATCAGGATGCGGTAGCGGAATTTATACGAATTACTCATGAGCAGTATCGAGAGGCGGTGGGGAATGCTTTTGGCAATGATGTGCCGGGTATATTCACCGATGAACCGTGCCATGGGCCCATTTATCAACGATTTTTTATTTCTTCCCGCACCATTGTCTGGACAGATACGCTGGGGCATAATTTTAGCAATATGTTTGGTTACGATGTTATTGAAAAACTTCCCGAATTGTTTTATGATACAGCAGGTCGCGCCTATAGTCAGGCACGACACCATTATCATCGCTGCTCAACACGCATGTTTGTTGAAGCATTTTCTCGCCAGATCGGCGAATGGTGCCAGCATAACAATTTATTGCACACGGGTCATGTTCTGGAAGAGCGTCCGCTCAGTTCACAGGCGTCTCTGGTTGGTTCGGCGATGCAGTTTTATCAGTACATGCAAGCGCCTGGTATTGATAATCTGACTAAATTGTGGGATGAGTACATCACTGCCAAGCAGTGCGCGTCCGTGGTTCGGCAGATGGGACGCAAGTGGATGCTTTCTGAACTTTATGGCTGCACCGGATGGGAAACCACTTTTGCAACGTACAAATATATCGGCGATTGGCAGGCAGTGCTGGGTGTGACGCTTCGCTGCCCGCATTTGTCATGGTATTCAATGGCAGGGGAAAGTAAGCGCGATTATCCGGCATCAATTCACTTCCAATCGTCATGGTGGCAACATTATCATGTGCTTGAAGACTACTATTCGCGATTGAATGTGCTTCTTTCTGAAGGTATCGCGATTTGCGATCTGGCAGTACTGCATCCGATCGAGAGCTATGGTCTGCTTCTGCGGGAAGGCAGTGTGGTCGGTGATTCATGCAATTTCAATATGCCCGATCCACAGATCAAAAGCATGGATCAGATGTATGAACGGCTTGTGCGTGATCTGCTAGCAATACACATGGATTTTGATTTTTTGGACGAACATCTGCTGGTAGAACTGCAGGCTGCGGTTGAGCATAACCATGATGTGAAGCTTTGCGTCGGCAGGGCACAGTATAAAATGATTCTTGTGCCGCCGATACTTACCATGCGAAGCACGACGCTTGATTTGCTGCAAAAATTCATTGATGCGGGTGGCAAGGTCATATTTGCAGGTGAGGTCTGCAAACTTGTTGAAGCGTTGCCGGATGTACGACCACAGCGCCTTGCCGAAGGAAGAACAACCGGATTATCCCCGCAGGAACTCGAACAGACGCTTGGGAGCTCTGCTCGTCGTGTGAGTATTTGCGAGGAGCCAGGGCATGAGGTTCGTGACATTTTCTACCAGCTTCGCAGAACAGATGAAAAAATCATTTTGTTCCTGGTAAATACCAATCAGCAACGCGCTTATGCTGCACTGAATATACGGGTGAGTGTCCCGGGATTTGTGGGAGGTCAAATCCAGTTGTGGGATGCTATGACCGGCAACCATTATGCTCTCGCAGGTGTTTTTGGCGATGAGTATACAGAGTTTTGTCTGAATCTCACGGCGACAGGTTCGGCTCTTGTGGTCATAGCTGCCCATGCGGAGCGTCTGCTATCATATGCTGCTCCGATAGCATTGCAGCGTGAAATCCCGCTATTGCCGACGGAGTGGCACTATCGTCTTGATGATCACAATGTGTTGGTGTTGGATTCGCCGTGCGCAAAGGCGGTTGCCGATGGACGAACGGAGTTTGTCCATGGTGCCGAAGAAATACTTCGTTTGGATGATCGTCTGAGAGATTGGTTGGGGATACCGAAACGCGGTGGAGCTATGATTCAGCCGTGGGCCATGCCGCACGCAGACGGTGGTCCCAAAGCCTTATTAACATTGCATTATGACTTTGATATAAAGCACATGCCGGATGGTGTTGTATGGCTAGCGCTTGAGCAAGTCGAAAGATGGCTAATAAAGCTTAATGGAATGCCTATTATTGCAAGCACGCACGACGGGTGGTGGGTTGATCCTGCTATTAAAAAGATACGCTTGCCGGTGACCATGCTTACGCTTGGACGTAATGTGCTGGAGTTGACAGGCACATTTGACCGCCGTGCCGATCTTGAAATCATTTATCTTTTAGGCAATTTTGGTGTAGATTTAAATCTTAAAAAAGGACCGCCTTATATAACGCGTTTACCGGATTATTTAAAATTGGGTAGCTGGCTTCAGCAAGGCCTGCCGTTTTATGCCGGTAATATTCTTTATAGCATGGTATTCGAACATACATCGTCAAAGACGTCTCGATATGTGCTTTGTATCGAGAAAAATCATGCCACTGCCGTTGAAGTATTTGTTAATGGCACACGTGCCGGGTTGCTGATGCACGGCGATTATTCTATAGACATTACGAATTCTTTGAAGTGTGGCTCAAATTGTCTTGAACTTCGACTATTGGGATCACGCCGCAATGCGATGGGGCCGTTACATCTTGCCGATGATGATCCTGTGTGGGTCGGTCCGGATCAATTCCGTAGCAAAAACGAAAAATGGCAGCAGGATTACAAGCTTGTTGATTATGGTCTCTATGGGCCGCCGAGATTACTCGAACGAATAGACTGATGTCTTAAATAAAAGAGAATATTTGTGACCGCAAAATCAAAATCAAAATCAAATACAAATGCAAATGCTGCTTCGGCTATCAATAGTATACCTAGCGACGCGAAGCCACAATCGGCTACAATGGCACCTTTGGTTGATATGCTATGTTTTTCGCTGGGCGATGGCGCGAGTTCCCTGATGCTTAATACAATTTGGGGCTTTGCGATGCTGTACTATACCAATGCACTTGGATTGGATTACAAATTAGCTGGCATAGCGATGGCGGTCGCGGTCCTGTGGGACGCCTTTATGGATCCCATCATGGGATACATCAGTGATAATACCAGATCTCGCTTTGGCCGACGTCATCCCTATATACTGGTCGGGGGTATTTTGTTAGCAGTTACTTTTTATTATATGTGGACAATACCGCACCAGTTTAATCATGGGCACATGCTGTTCTGGTAATCGTCGTGATGAATGTTTTTCTTCGGATGGCAAGCACTGTATTCCTCGTACCTCTGGGTGCGCTGGGTTTTGAAATATGCACCGAATATAACCAGCGGACGACGCTACAGACGGTGCGTTCAGTAGCTAGCATGGCATTTAATCTGGCCGGGCCTGCATTAGCATGGTCGATATTCTTTCGGGCTTCCACCAAAACAGAAAGTACAAATATTGTCGCGAATTATGCTCATATGGGCACGGTATTTACGCTTATCGCGGTAATACTGATAGTTGCGGTTGTGGTGCTCACCAGAAATTACATGTTGGACAGCCGTAACCATTCTGGGATCGAATCTCCGGGAGTATCTGACTGTTTTTCCAGTCTGAGAGATACACTTATGGATCCATACGCCAGAGCGGTATTCCTTGTTTTATCAGTGGCAAGTTTCGGTGTTGTGCTGGTTGCATCGCTACAGATGTATGTGTATGTGTTTTTTATGAAATTCTCGCCACCGCAGCGTAGCGTTGCACACGGGATGTCGATGGTCGCTTGTGCCATAGGAGCCTTACTTGCACCGGTATTGGTAAAATGGATTGATAAAAAAAGCACCGTAATCGTATCGCTCGCGATCAGCCTAATCTCCAGTATAGTTTTAATATGCGTGTTTCTAACTGGTCTGGTACCTATGAACCTGAAATGGGCGGTGATAGGCATTGAATTGCCAATAGCTGGAATATGTTTTATACTGTTTGCCTCTCTCTATTGGCTTGGAGTAGGCATACTCACTCCTGTTGCATTTTCCATGATGGCGGATATTTCCGAACTTAATAAGTTTTATACAGGCTATCTGAAAGATGGCAGTTACTCGGCAATGCTTAGCTTTATCTCCAAGGCAACAGCTTCTCTTGCAATGCTGGTGTCCGGTTTTTGCCTAAGCTGGGCAGGATTTATTGTAGGACAGGAAAATCAATCGTCGTCCGCTGTCTGGAATATAGCGGCGATAACATTTTTGAGCGGTGCCAGCTTTGCTGGCATTTGTTTGGTGCTCATTAGGAACTATTCTGTCACAAAAACATTTATGGAACAAACGAAGGCAGATTTGGCAAAAATGATCACACGTTAGCCATTTGCGTTTTCCGATAGCGTCAGTGAATATGGCGCGTTGGTTTTTCGAGATGACACATTTTACTGACTTGTGCAATTGGTTTATTGCTTCTGAGCCCGATGAAGTGGTCGTGCTCCAGCATGGTCTTCTGAACAATGGAGTATTGATCAAATATAAAGCCGGAGAACTGGCGTCGATAATCATGTCCGGCAACGGTACATTCGGCTATCCAAAGGAACTTTATGAAGTCATGGGCAATGGAGGCATAGTTGTAGTTGATCACATGCTTGAAGTTCGTACGGCCGGGATCGAGGGAGTTTCTGACAAAGTAACATATCCAATGCTTGTAGATAGGCACAAAGACATCGGCACTGAAGGAGGATTGTCGGGCTGGCTTGCTAAAAAACGTGTTGCATGCGCCGAAGCGTACTATTACGGCCAACCACATCTTGCCGAGTTCTCTAAAAAGTTAATAATGGCGGCTCATGAAAGGGAACCGATCATGAGCAAGGCAAAA
>MHYA01000158.1:0-8603 GCA_001825675.1 Planctomycetes bacterium GWF2_42_9
CATGTCACGGTGAATGTGTTCCTGAGCCTTGTACACACCGCCCGTCAAGTGATGGAAGCCGGAAATACCCAAAGTTAGTTTGCTAACCAGCAATGGATGCGACTGCCTACGGTAGGTTCGGTGACTGGCACTAAGTCGTAACAAGGTAGCCGTAGGGGAACCTGCGGCTGGATCACCTCCTTTCTAAAGGAATTTAGACTTCGTCTTCGGACGAAACTAAAGTCAGACATTTTCGCTGCTAGGTATGACTGTTGAATATTTAAAGCCCGTTCGAAAGAGCGGGCTTTTTTTATGCGCAGATTTTTTTGGATTTTCGACAAAATAATAATATAATTGTGGTGGAGGCAATAAATATGGCTCAAATAGCAATTAAGTTACCACAAAAAAGCATAGAGGAGTTCTGCCGCAAATGGGAAATTTCTGAAATGTCACTTTTTGGTTCGGTATTGTCCGACGATTTTCGCAATGATAGCGATATAGATGTGCTGGTCAGCTTTAAAGATAACTCTTCCTGGAGTTTGTTTGATTTCGTTGATATGATTGACGAATTAAAAATAATTTTTGGGCGAAAAGTGGACTTGGTTGAAAAAGATACTTTGAAAAATCCATTTCGCAGGAAAACTATACTTGCTTCAAACAAGGTGATATATGCGGCCTGACGAAAGAGACGCAGCTTATTTGTGGGATATGCTTGATGCCGCACAAACAGCAGTGCAGCTTATTTCTGATATGGATTTTGTTCAATATTCAAATGACCGAAGAACACAACTTGCTGTCGAGCGAACATTAGAGGTTATTGGTGAAGCGGCGGGTAGGTTATCTACTGATTTTCGCAATGCTCACCCTGTTATTCCCTGGCGGCAAATTATCGGTCAGCGTAATGTGCTGATTCACGAGTATGGTGAAATAAAACAGGAAAGAATTTTCAAAGTCGTTAAAGAAAATATCCCGCAGCTAATCAAGTTTTTGAAAATGTTTGTTTGAATTAAAGCCCGTTCGAAAGAGCGGGCTTTTTTTATGCGCTGATTTTAATTTATTTTTTGGACCAGATGCAAGTATTTAAATTTCAAATCTTCAACTATTCCAACTATAATCGCAATTCCAGAACTAACGACTAACAACTAAAAACTAACAACTCTAAAACTGACTATTTGTCAGTTTTAATAATTTTACCATTTCTGCGTTACGGAATATTGAAGCGTGGCAGTTGAATCCGCAGGTATCTCAACTGTAAAGCGTGCCGTTGCCGCATCTTTCTTTATCTGCGGATGCGTTGAATCATCAATTTTCCAATTTACCCACGGCGAGAATTTTTCGTCTACGAATACCGTTACCGCTGTATCCTTGCGGTTTCGCAATTCTACCGAACGGCTTTCCCATCTGCTTCTGCGGTCGCCTATGCTGCTTGAAACTTTGCTGTCCAAAATTTTATATTCAACTGTGATATCGAATGCGTCGCCGATGTAAAGCGATAATTTATCTTTGTTGGGCGTGTGATCTATTTCATCTTCGCCGACAAATTCAAGCGAACCGTCCGTATCTTTTTTGAATACGCGAACTTTGCCTTTTGGCAGAGCGATACCAAGACCGAATTCTTTTTTGTTTTCGAATTCAAATTTAACCTGAACTTTTTCAGCATTCTTATCGTGTTCGTAAAGAAATATTTTCTTCGCGGGCACATTTTCCGCAGGCGTGATAAATTCAATCTGCTTGGTTTGGTTATTATTTATTGTGCTTGGCCTGCCCAAAGTATAAAGATGATATTCCATAAATGGCTTTTCTTCAAAACCCGCGGCCACCATTTCTCTTGTTTTGTATAAATACATTTGGTCTTTCATTGGCATCGGAGGCTGTTCTACGATTCTTCTAACATCGCCTGCGATTAATTTTATTTTAGCGTCTTTATATGCGGCTCCGCTTTTGTTATCGATAGTTACCCAGCCGCTGAAATTGAATGCGTTTTCATCGGCGTTGAGAATCGCAGAATAATCAGCTTTCCAATTAATGTCGTTGGTTGTGTATGTTACCTGACATTTTTCTTTGCCTGCGATTTCGGAATTTGCCATCCAGACAAGCGTCGGTTTTGTAACCAGACCTTCCGGCAGAGATCGCAGCGAAATATTTTTTATGCTCTCGAATGAGATGATCTGAATCAAACCATTATCATCTTTTAGAATAAGGTTGTTGTCTCTTGCGGCAAGAAGTATGCCTTCGGTTGTTGTGCCTGCATCCGCTCCGCTGCCTTTGACGAAAATTATTACAGGCTTATCTATGTATTTTTCCAACAGGCTTGATGTGCCGACAAGGTCGTATTCGAAATTCTGTTCGAGAATCGAAATTTTGCCCGGTGCGGAAATAGATTCGAAGCTAACACTTGTCGGGTCGATAGACGATGCGACTTCGGTAAACTTCACCGTGTTAAGACCCTGCTGAAAATCCATAAGCCGCTGCTCTTTTACTACGCCGAAATTACTGTTGTAGACCGTAACCGCAACGGAATTGCCTTCGGCCGCTGGTTTGTTTGAATCATCGGCGGCAAAAACAGTGATTGGGATTAAAAGGATTGCAAAAACGATAAGTGAATTTTTCATATTTGTATCTCCATAAAATTCAATGTAGATATTCTTACATATTCAAACGAAAACGTAAAGAAAAATCCGTATGTTTATAAAGCCGTTTGCGTTGCGGAAATGGTGAGTTCTTTTAATGCCTTTGCGGCAGGGTGATTTTCGAAAGGCTTTAACTGGTCGAATGCCTTTTGCCTGAACATCTCGATTTGCGATTTTGTGTAATCGATGCTTTTGAGAATTGGCATTGTCGGAACTGTATTTTCAAAATCTCTTCCTGTTGTTTTGCCTGTATCTTTTTCAGCACCAAGGACATCGATTAAATCGTCAGTGATTTGAAAAGCCATTCCGAGATTATGGCCGAAATCATATAAGGTTTTGCACGTTTTTTCGTCAGCATTGGAGATAATAGCGCCAAGCTGCGCCGCGGCCGCGAAAAACACCGCTGTTTTTCTGGAAATTATATTAAGATATTCATCAACGCTGATCTTGAAATCGCCCTTACTCGTATTTTGCGCAATCTCACCCTGACAGATCGTCGCGGCTGTATCAGTAATGATTGCGTTAATGTCGTTTCTGCCGAATTCGATCAATGCCAAAAAGGCTTTGCTCAAAAGATAATCGCCCAGCAGAACGGCCTGTTTCGCACCCCAGATGCTGTTTGCGGTCGGCTGAAATCTGCGCATTGTGCTGTTGTCGATAACGTCATCGTGCAGAAGAGTCGCAGCGTGAATCATTTCGATAACGCTTGCAACGCCGATATGCAGCCTGTTAATTTCGCCGGTTAATTTTCCGCAAAGCAAAAGAGTCGCAGAGCGAAGCATTTTACCGTGCCGATTGTTCACATATTCGATAAATTCATTAAGCCGAACATCAGGGCATTGAAGCTGTGCCGACATAAAATCTCTTGTCGCTGAAAGCTGGTCTGCTATGAGCGCAGTGTATGCGGATGTTGAGCTTGGCGTTGTCATTTTTATTTAGAGCGGCCGTGCGCGTAATCGAAAAATCGTTTACGTAATAGTTGCGTAACAGGACCCGGTTTAGAGTCCGCGATTTTTCTGCTGTCTATTTCGACAACAGCAATTACTTCCGCGGCACTTCCCGTCAGAAATACTTCATCGGCAACGTAAAGGTCGAATCGTGTCAGATTTTTCTGAACGACTTCGATATTTTCCGCCGCCGCAAGGCTCATAACGACATTCCTTGTTATTCCTTCAAGTGCACCTGCCTGAATCGGAGGCGTGCATAGAACGCTATTCTTAACAATGAAAACATTATCGCCAGATGCTTCAGCGATGAAACCTTCGTGATTAAACATAATAACTTCCTGCGCACCAGCATCGATCGCTTCGATTTTTGCAAGAATATTGTTCAGATAGTTAAGGCTCTTTACCTGGGGAGGTATCGCAAGCGGATGATTGCGAATCGTACAGCCGCAAATAACCTTCAGCCCTTTTTCGTAAAGTTCCTGCGGATAAAGCTGAATTTTATCAGCGATAATAATTATCTGTGCTTTCTCGCACGTGAATGGATTTAGTCCCAAATTGCCGATACCTCTTGTAACGACAAGCCGAATATAGCCATCGGAAATATTATTTGCCTTAACAGTTTCTTCCGTTGCCTTGGCCATATCTTCGATCGACATACCAATATCGAGTCTTATGACTTTGGCCGATTCGTAGAGTCTTTTAAGATGCGCATCGAGTTCAAAAACTTTTGAGCCGTACACGCGGATGCCTTCAAATACTCCGTCGCCGTAAAGTAAACCATGATCAAAAACACTAACCTTTGCATCCTGTGCGTCTACTAATCCATCGTTGAGCCAAACTTTTAAAGCCATAAAAACTCCAAATAAAGATTAAGCTGAAGCAATTTTACCGTCTGTCAGCCTTATAATTCGCTGCGCCTTCGCCGCGATTCTGTCATCGTGCGTAACCATAATTATCGTTTGGCCGGCACTATTCAGCTTTTCAAAGACCCTTAAAATATCATTTCCAGTTTCAGAGTCAAGGTTTCCTGTCGGTTCATCAGCTAAAATTACGTCAGGTTCATTAATTAATGCCCGTGCGATTGCGACCCGCTGCCGTTCTCCGCCCGATAGTTGGAAAGGCCTATGCTCGATTCTCGCCGATAACCCCATATCATCCAACAACTTAATCGCTGCTTTTTTAGCCTGCCCGGCCCCAAACAGCCAGCCGAGAGTGCCCGTTCTGACCATTGGCGAAAGCAAAACATTCTGCAAAACTGTTAATTCGTCAAGTAAGTGATAAAACTGAAATACAAAACCTATTTTTTTATTGCGAAACTCATTTATTTTAGCTGCACCAAAGGAGTTAAGGTTTTTTCCCTGATAAAAAACATCGCCGTTATCAGGCCGATCGAGTGTGCCGAGTATGTGCAGCAGGGTACTTTTGCCGCTGCCGGATGCGCCTTTAATCGCGATAAACTCGCCTTTAGCGACGTTCATATCAACGCCCTTGAGCACTTCCAACTTTGTCGCACCCATTTTATAGGATTTAGAAATATTTGTGCAGCTTAAAATATAAGTATCATTTTCCATATTGTTCCAAATTTTCAAATTGCTCTGCTCACGTTGCCGATTTACGTAACCGAAACTAGCATCGCAACCTCAACCGATAAACGAATTTTAAATATTATTCACTCTTAAAATATCGACACAATTTTGTCTTGCGGCTTTTATTGTCGGCCAGCAAGCGCCTAGCAGGCAAGCGATAACCGCCGCCGCCGCCACTTCAAGCGGAAGAGCGACTCCCGTTCTATTCGGTATCTCGCCGATTGCGTAAATTTCACGATTCCACATTTGGAATCCGAATTTATCATACAGCAAATGTTCAAGGTCGTTTACGTTATCAAGGAAAATCAGAGCGGCCGCGATTCCAATCGCCGAGCCGACAATGCCGATCAAAACCGCATATCGTAAAAAGACCAGCATAATTCCAAACATAGATGCGCCGATACTTTTCAAAATTCCGATGTCCTTATTCTTTCTGCCGATAATCATATAGAAAATTACAAAAATAATAAAGACTGTAATCAGCCCAACCATCAAAAACAAAAGAAGCATCATCGCGCGTTCTTTTTCCATCGGTGCGATAGTGTCGCGTTTGTAACTTTTGAAATCCTGGACGTTAACATTCTTAAAAAGATTTGCGCCGAGGCTATCGGTTTTCGCCGCAATGAAATCTTTCCATAACGCCGTGATTTTTTCGACCGACCTATTATTGTTAAAGCCCTTTTTGAATTTTATATAAATCGCCGAAGTGCGTTTTGGCTCAATATCCATTCCCGTCAAAGTTTGCAATTCATTGAAAGGCAGATAAACCGTTGTGCCGTCAACTTTCGCAATGCTTGTGTTTGAGCTGTCGCTTTGATAATAAGTTTTTGTATTTGCCGCAACCGCCGTTCCGGTTTTGACGATTGTGCCTTTCGGTGTCAGCGGAAAACACGTGATCTCATAAGAACGCCTCGGCAGAAAATCCCATTGATTATAATTTCCCCATTCATCTCTGAATTCGATAAGATCAATTCCGATCACGCAGGCCGGCAGTTCGGAATTATAAGAAGTAAGGAAAACAAGATTCGGTTCGTCTTTGCGATAATACAGGCTCTTTGTGAAATCGGTAGTTTTAAAATGATCTTTTGGATTGAAACCCATAAGACTCAACGCCGCGTTCTTGCCCGATGTTCCAGATTGTACAAGCCCGAACGAATTAATAACAACCGATGCAGCTTGGACATAATCCTGCGATTTAACAATCGTCGAGAATTCATTATAATCAGCAAAGCCGACAAGCGAGTCCGTCGATACGATGCAGTCGGAATAAAAGCCGTGATTTTTTTCAATGAAGTCGATAGTCAGGCCGTTCATCACCGTCATTACAACAATAACTGTAAACACACTGACCGCGACCGCCAGCACCGCCAGTATCGTCAGCTTGTTGCCCTTAAAAAGTTTAAATGGTAATATTACGTCATACATATTTAATGTATGGCCAAAGGCCATTCCGCAATTTTTATATTTGATATTTAATTTTTAATATTATTTATATTTTATTCGTATCTTAAAATCTTCACAGGCGAAGTTTTGGCCGCGATCAACGAAGGTATCACAGCGCCGAGTACGGATGCTGCGATTGCTGCCGCAAAGAAACAAATCGCCCAGAACCAGTCGAAATGACTTGGAATTTTCGTAAACATATAAATGCTGCTGCTCCAGAGTTTCAATCCGAACAGACTGCTTATAAATTGTTCGATGATATTTATATAACGTGTAATTAAATAACCTAAAGCCAATCCACCTGTCGCGCCGATAACGCCGACAAATAATCCGAACATTAAAAATATTGAAGTTATATCGGTCGCGGATGCACCGATGCATTTTATGATCGCAAGGTCTTTTTGTTTTGCTTTCACGATCATATAGAAAATGCAGAACACAAGCACGACGATTCCGCCGCTGATGATTCCAAACACAACCAGCAGAACGCCCATTTGTTTGCGAAGTTCGGCCGTATATTGAGCCTGTTTCTGCATAGAAGTCATAATCTCCGCTTCGTTTGCGAAAGAGTCCGGCCAGCCGAGGTCTTGCGTTGCGAAATCCGTCCAGATTTTTCGTATCGTACCAATCGTGAGTTCCGGCGTTATGTCTTCTTTGCATTTTATATGAATAACATCCGCCG
The DNA here is from genome assembly GCA_001825675.1 of Planctomycetes bacterium GWF2_42_9. Lineage (GTDB taxonomy): Bacteria > Planctomycetota > Phycisphaerae > Sedimentisphaerales > UBA12454 > UBA12454. The sequence continues at coordinate 7,268 of MHYA01000158.1, forward strand.
CTTTGCTTCCGCTTTCACTACCGAATAAAAGCTGCGATAAATCTTCGATTGGCAAAAATACAAATCTTTTATCAACTTCATAAACCGATGTGAAAACAATATCAGAAATTGTTACCGCCGCCGATCTGCTTAACGAAATGCCTTTCGGGCTATTGACATCATTTTGCACCGAACCCGTTGTAATGACCGCTTTTTTGCCGATGTAAGATTTTGCTTTCGCGAAATCATATTTATCTGTTTTTGCGTCTGGCTCAATCAATAAAGCGATACCTGTCAAGGCAGGGATGGAGTTGCCAATTTTTTTAAACTCTGGCGTTTGTTCGGAATATTTTTGTTCAAGCAAATCGTCTTTGAAATTTGTAACCTGGCATCGGCTCTCAAGATCGATACCCCAAAAACTTACAGCTTTTACGTTTCCCGCTTCAAGATAAATAAGACCGCTCGCAGTAAGCACCGGCGTCGCCGAATCGATTACCTCATTTTCTTTGAGTCTGTTGATGAGCAAATCATAATGAGTAAAGCGGACTGATGGTTCAAGAACGATATCGCCCAGATAATCAGATGCGTTTAATTCGATAGCACGGATGAATGCGGTAAACAGGCTCGCAACCGTGATAAGCAGCGAAGTCGAAAGCATAACAGCAGCGATGCTTAGGAAAACAATCTTCCTCTTTTTCAAATATCGTAATGCGAGGAAAAATTTTAGCATTTATATTCCTAATTCTTAAGGTTATCTATAAATATACACCTTGTCATTCTGAACGGAGCAATGCGCAGTGAAGAATCTCGTTTTTTTATTTGATAACACAGATGTTTATATCAGTAAATTACATTTCTCCGAATGTTTAGAGATACCTTTAATTGTGAATTAACAAAAGAAAGTTCAATTAAACATTAAAAATTCAAAATTAAAAATTTCTTAAATTTTCTCCGGCCTTAGTAATGGAAACAAAATAACATCCCTGATATTCGTCGTTCCCGTCAAAAGCATAATAAGCCTGTCGATACCGATACCCAAACCGCCGGCAGGGGGCATACCATATTTCAACGCGGTAATGAAATCATCATCAAGACTGCGGAAAGTGTCTTCATCTTCGCCTGCGCCTTTCACCTGTGACGAGAAGTTCTCAAGCTGAACCGCAGGGTCATTAAGTTCGGTGTATGCGTTCGCAAGTTCGATGCAGCCCGCGTAAAGTTCGAATCTTTCCGCAAGTTCAGGATTTGTTTTGCTTCGTTTAGTCAGCGGGCATAATTTTCCCGGATAATCAATTACGAAAGTCGGATTGATGAGATTGCCTTCAACTTTTTCTTCGAAGAGTTTATTAACAACCACTTC
>MHYA01000158.1:8626-22224 GCA_001825675.1 Planctomycetes bacterium GWF2_42_9
CGCTTTTGCCTGCTGACGAACTGCCGCAATATCGTGAATATCGCAGCCGCAGTATTGTTTGAATAAATCTGCATAAGGTGCGCGTTTCCACGGCGTTGTAAAATCGATTTCATAATCGCCGAATTTTATTTTCGTACTGCCGCAATGTTTCTCAATCAAAGTCGCAATCAGTGATTCGGTCAGTTCCATCATTATATTGTAGTCGGCATACGCCTGATAAATTTCCATCATCGTAAATTCAGGATTATGACGCGGGCTTAAGCCTTCGTTTCTAAAATTACGGTTGATCTCAAAAACTTTTTCCATACCGCCGACAAGCAGTCTTTTCAGGAAAAGTTCCGGCGCGATTCGCAGATACAAATCAATATCGAGTGCGTTATGATGAGTAATGAAAGGTTTGGCCGCCGCACCGCCTGCGATAGTCTGCATCATCGGAGTTTCAACTTCCATAAATCCTCTTTCGCCGAGGAAATTTCGGATCGTTGATACCATATCGAGCCTTGTTTTGAATCTCTGCATCACTTCTGGATTTGCCCAAAGGTCGACATACCGCTGACGATAGCGCAATTCAGTATCGCTAAGCCCGTGGAATTTTTCCGGCGGCTGCAAAACGGATTTCGTCAGGAGCGTAAACTTTTCAACCCAGATAGTCAGTTCGCCGGTTTTTGTAAGACCAAGCTGGCCTTCAACGCCGATAATGTCGCCAAGTTCGACAAGTTTGATAACAGGCCATTCGCTTTCGAGCGGTTTCTTGCTCAAACCAATTTGAATGATGCCGCTGCTGTCGCGAAGGGTAATGAAGATCAGTTTGCCGATATCGCGGAGCAAAACGATTCTGCCCGCTGCTCTTGCTCGCTGCGGTGGCTGAATTGTTTCGTCAAATTTTTTGCGGATCGCGTCAGCGGATTCTACTTCGTCAAATCTGCCGCCGTATGGATCGATTCCGAGTTGTTTGATTTTCGATAATTTTTCATTACGCTGTTGTTCGAATTTGCCCGCCTCATTCTGATGCGAGCCGGCATCCTGATGCTCTGTCATTATTTTAATCCTGATATAATAAGTTTAGCTTTTGCTACAAGAATCGCCATATCAAGCTGGTAATCGCTTGACAGCGTTTCCTGGAGATTATGTCTTTTCAGTTTAGTTCCGTTTTCTTTATGATCTGCCGCGGCAAGAACATCATTATCACGTTCTATTTCGAGCATATTTTTCATTTCTTCGGTCGTCATCGCGAATTTTAGATTCGGCATAACGCCCCAGTCTTTTTTGTTTTGTTTTTGCTGTGCCCAGCGGTCATTAACTCTCTGACCTGAAGGCAGGTGATAATATGCCATCGTGTATTTGAGTTGTGCGCCGCTGCCGGGATAATCGGAAATCGTTTGCACGCTTCCTTTGCCGTAGCTTTGTTCGCCCACAAGCGTCGCCCTCGCATAAGCCTTATCGGAAAGTGCGCCAGAAACAATTTCAGATGCGCTTGCCGAACTTGAGTTGATAAGGATAACGAGCGGATAATTCGGATGCGTTCCTTTTTTCTCTGCCGTTTCCCACGTAGGCAAACCAACGCGAGGCTGTGTGCTGACCATAACACCTTTTTCAACGAACAGGTCCGTGATGTCGGCTGCGCTTTGCAGATAACCGCCTGTGTTAAATCTCAAATCAAGGACAAGTGCCCTAAGTCCCTGACCTTCAAGCTGTGTAATTGCTTTATTAAGGTCTGCCGCTGTCGTCGCGGAAAATTGTGTGATCCTTACATAACCGATTTTTTCAGTTTCATCGACAAAATAAAGCCAGTTGCCGTTTTCATCTCGCGACCAGCCGCGAATTGTCGGCACAACGATTTTCGCTCTCGTGATCTCGATTTCCCGACCTTTTTCCTGATCAGGTCTGCGAACCATAAGTTTTACTTTCGTACCCGCAGGCCCTGTGATTTTACTTACAGCGCAGGTGATCGTCATATCTTTTGTGCTCTCACCGTTGACTTGTTCGATTATATCGCCAGCGTCGATACCTGAAAAATATGCAGGCGCTCCCGGCACAAGACTTACCGCCTTGAGCAATCCGTTATCTTTGGATATCTCAACGCCGATACCGGTAAATTCATTTGTCATACTCTTTTCAAAATCTTCTACCTGTCTTGGCCAGATAACTGTCGTATGCGGATCGAGCGAGTTCAAAGATGCGTCGCCAAAATGCCATATTACAATCTGTTCGGGCAATTTGATTGTAGAAGCGTTCAAAGCCAGAACGCTTTTGAACATCTTTACATATTGATCTTTGCTTATCGATACCACAGGGTCTGAAAGGTATGCTTTGTTCAAATCGTTGATACCTACGATGAATTTAGGTATGCCGTCCTTTTCAAATTTGAATGTGATCGCGTCTTTATTTTTATTCGGTTCCGATTTAGCGGGATCAGCGTATTCGCTGGTGCTTAATACTTCCGCCAAATAGTTCATTCGCTTGAATGCTTTTTCAGCCATATCACTCAATCTGAAAGGTTCAACGTAACCGTACTCAAGCATATCCAGCGTGCGGACTAAAATTTCGGGATTAATTCTTTCATATCTGTCTTTTGTCGATTCACAGGGACTATCCTGCATCGAACCTTTTATGATTGCTTTATCTTCAAGTTGTTCTTTGATCTCGGTATAACTTTTATCATCCTCATAAAGAGCCGCCAGCCAACTGTAGCAGAACAGCAGGGCGTCGAGATAATCGCCTTTGCTTTGATATTCAGCGGCCGCTTTCTTTGCTCTTTCGATAGTCTTTTTTACATAAGGAATTTCCAATACAGATGCTTTTTCGCTTTCAGTCGCGTAATCCCTCGCTTTAACTATTACAGGAAATACCTCCAGCAGATTTGGTTCATTCGGTTCGTTTGGTTCGGCGGATACTGAATTTGGTTCGGATTTTTTGCCGAACAATCCTTTGCCGTTTGATTTTTCATTTTTTGGCGTTTCTTCCGTTTTCGGATTTTTCTTGCTTAACTCGTACGCCTCTTCTTCTGCTTCGAACTTTTTAAGCTGTGCAATTAATTCCTGATAGGCTTTTTCCCTTTTTTCCTTAATGGTTTTATCCAGCTTGTTATAATCTTCAACAATCGCAAGAATTTTGGATGCCTGCGAATTTTCGCCATTGACTTTTTTAGCGATTTCACCGGCTGCAATAAAATTCCCTTCACAAATCTGACTTACCGACTGTTTAATCTCCGGAGAAACAGGGGCAGTTGCCTTTTCCGCTCTGGACATCGAAAAGGCAGGCAGTATTGCGAGTTGGAGTACGAAAACGAATGATATAATTTTTTTCATAGATAAAACCTGTCGGGTAAAAAAATTACGCCAAGAATAACAAGTATGGGCAGACACGCAGGCCTGCCCTTATTTTTATTTTCCGGCCCGAAGCCCGAAGGCTTCGAGCCGTTCAAAAATTTTAATTTTTAAATTTTAATTTTTTATATTCGGTTACAGGCATTCCGCCGCTTTACCGCTGCAGCCGAGAACATCAAGTTTATGCAGAACCATTGCCTTGATAGCGTCTCTTGCCGGTCCGAGATAATTTCTTGGATCGAATTCACCTGGCTTTTCAGCAAATACCTGGCGGATTTTCGCTGTCATTGCCATTCTCAAGTCGGTATCGATATTTACTTTACATACCGCCATTTTACCTGCCTTAGTTATAGCAGATTCCGGTACGCCCATAGCATCAGGCATTTTACCGCCATATTTATTAATCAAATCCTTGAATTCCGGCAAAACGCTGCTCGAACCGTGCATAACAAGCGGGAAGCCCGGAAGTTTATCAGCCACCTTTTGAATTACGTCAAAAGCAAGTTTAGGTTCTGTTTTGAACTTATAAGCGCCATGGCTTGTTCCGCAGGCAACCGCCAATGAATCGCAGCCCGTCTTTTTAACGAATTCGATTGCCTGTTCAGGGTCTGTAAGGTGATTTGCGACTTCATCATGTGATAAGCCGACTACATCCTCTTCAATACCGCCCAATTGGCCTAATTCCGCTTCCACAACAACGCCGTGTGCGTGTGCGTATTCGACAACCTGTTTTGTGATTTTGATATTATCTTCAAATGAATGGTGTGAAGCGTCGATCATAACGCTTGTGAAACCATCATCAACGCACTGTTTGCAGCCTTCAAAAGTATCGCCATGATCTAAGTGCATACAAATTGGAATGTCCGGGTTTTCCTTCACCGCGACATCGATAATTGCCTTCAAATAGCTCATTGAAGCGTATTTTCTTGCGCCTCTGGAGATTTGAAGGATCAGCGGAGCTTTCTTTTCCGCAACGGCATCTACGATACCCTGCGTAATCTCCATATTGTTGACATTGAATGCACCGATTGCGTAGCCATTCTTGTAGGCCATTTTGAACATTTTTTCTGTGGTTACTAAAGCCATTTTTTAACTTCCTTAAATTAAAAAGATTAATATATCTGTTTGACAGAGATACACTTACATACAAAACTTTGGATTTCACCCACTAGCGACTAACAACTAGCAACTATCGACTAGTTAGTAATTTCGTTCGGCAGGGCTGTCAAGGCCGAATAAACTTCTTGAGCCCATACCTAGTTCGCCTATACCTTCCGGCCATATAGTAAGGCTTATCGTGCTTCTGTCAAGTGATTCGTCTACTCCGTAGGATAGAGCGTAATAAAGTCTGCTGTATCTCCTTATAATAGAAACCTGCGTAGCGATCAGGCCGTTCCGTTTGAAATCATATTGATGAGCAAAGGCCAACGTGTAACGCGGAGTAAGTTTGTATGTTGCCGCGAATGTCAAAGCGTTAGAACCTCTATCGCCGTCGATCTCAACGCTTCGCATATATCTGTCGCCGACATAAAGGCTCAAATTCGGCCAAACCATTTTCGATATTCCAATATCGAATTGTTCAACGCTCGCATCCTTTACATCCCAATAAATATCGCTAAGTATCGCCGTCGTATCTGTAACGCGCCAGATATAATCCGCGTTGACCATATCTCTTTGCGGCCCGTATTCTTCAAATTGCCGGAATCTGCTTCCAAGATCGCTATTTGTAATAGTTGGAGCATTCATAACAGAAAGAGGTACAAATGGATTATTCCACAATGATCTGTCGGCTCTTCTTAAACTTGAAGGGTCGCTGACTTTTGTATATTCAAGATTCAACCTCATCCAGTCTACGATTCGCATTTTTTCGCCCAAACCGCGTTTGGTCTGCCATCTTTGCAAAACGCCCAGCGTAATAGTATCTCTCTGCTCGACAAAATCAGAACTTTCCGCAAATACCGATGCGTTCGCATAAGGTTTAACGATATGACGAATGCCGTTTATATCCCAGAATTTCGAGTGCGCGTTATATTGTTTCCAAAACTGTGTCGATGTTCTCAAACCCGCTTCGCCGATGAAAACATTTTCTTCGCCGTTCGGCCCCGTTCCGCCCGTGCCGACACCGCGTGAAAATCCGCTTCTATCATCATAGCCATAAGTACCCGCGACGAACGGAACTATATTTCCCTTTTTGTATTGCAGCGGGAAATCAATCTCTGTCCTGTGGCTGCCGAATGTATAATACTCGTCTTTAATTTTGAAATCGTGATCTTCGCCTGTTAATTGTCTGTATCTGCCAAGCGAACTATCGCTGTACAATGTGAGTTTGTCGTTCCAGAGCGACTCGCCTTTAATATGGTATTGGGCGGAAGGCAGGTCTTCAAGCTGGTCTGCCCATTTATTTATTCTCCACCTGCCCAACACCGCGAACGCCTTATTATCTTTGAGCCATTTCAGATGTATACTGGTTTCTTTGCTATGGTCTTCAAAATATTGATCACGGTGGAATGCTTCAAGGAAGTTCTCATCCGACATATAACTTGTTTCAAGCGTAAGCTGCCAATGTTCAGGCAGAATATGTCTGTGCCAGAAGTTGAACATCCCGCGCATTTTATCCGGCGGTTCGATATTCTTCCTGCGTCTGCCAAGATCGTCATCGCCTCGGTCGTTAATAATATAGCCGTTGACATTGCCGAAATATGTATCGCGCTCATACTCAATGTCCGCGCCTGCACCAATACCGCGTTTCGAATACTGATCGATCATCAATCGTGAATCAACGCCTTTTGGTTCTTTCAATCCCAGCACTCTCGCCAAATACCATTCGGTTTCAATCGCCGTTCCGAAACTATTGTCGTTGCTGATTTGTATGCGCCTAAGCGGCAGATCAGAGCTTTCCGAATTGCTCCGCATTCTAGGCCACCAGAAAACGGTCTTATCGTTGACTTTCATTTTCACGTTTTCCATTATGGCGTCATAACTTTTAGTGTCCGCTTTCCCTGCTGCCTGGTCAACGTTTGTTGTATCGGTGATGAATACCTTCGAGGCAGTCGCTGAAATCTGCGGAACATAAAATTCGCTGTTGGTCAGCGTTACGTTTTCGCCAGCAAATTTATTTTCTGCTACCTGCCTGATTTTATCCGCTCGAACATAAACAGGAATACCGCGCTGCGGATCATAAGTAACAATTTCAGCTTTTATGATCAAAGCCTGTTTCTTTACAAAATCATAATAAGCCTCTGCCGCACGAATCGTTCGCGTGCCTTCGGTCATTATCACATCGCCCTGAATGTAAATCGCCTTGATGCTGTTGTTCGGCAGTAATTCCGATGTTGTGTTTGGCTCATTCGTTTTTTGCGAATAGAAAATCACCGCACTATCGCCCATCAATTCCAGCGTTCTGTTCTCATCCTGTTTCTGCCAAAGATAAAATCTGTTTGATACGCTCGCGATACCTGTACCGTCTGGCAGATTTTCGTTTGTATATGTAATTGGTTTTTCAGTAGCACTGCTGATATTGACCGGATAATTGATTTTCACCGGCGGCTTTGGTTTTGGCGGTATCACATTTGGTTCAGCCGCTTCTTTTTTCGCGAACCACGATTTTTTACCCGTCCGCTGAATCTTTTTCTTTTCCCTTTTCGCTGCCGTTTTATTTTCGTCGGATGTAGAGGTATTTGCGTCCGCCGCCGCTGTTTTCTTACCGCCTAAAACCTTATCGAAAACATTTAACTTCGGCGCTTCGTCTTGCGCATCTGTTGCTGGTTCCATTCCTTGAGCAATTTGAGGTGCAGGTGCAATTTTAGTCTGACCTGTCGCGATCATACCTTTGCGGTAAAGTTCGCTTGCCGTTGGGTCTTCAGTTACGCGTTTATCTGCGGTTACAAAAACTTCGCCATTGACCGTAAATTTGGCAACCAGCGATTCGGCTCCTTCAACAACCTGATTTTGCGTTTCCAGGCCGGACATTTTCGCGTTTTTACCCTGTTTAACATTGACTTTATCCTGCATATAAACGGTTAATTTATATTCGGTCTGCTCAACTGCCAGATGTTCGGAAGTCGTTGAATTCAGCCAGACAACCGCTTTACTGCTTGAAAAAGTATTATCACCGAGCGAGAGTTTAAAACCGTCATCAAATACAAGGATATGATCGCCTTGCTCTATTTGGAAACTTATTAATGATTTGCCGCTGATTTGAAGGTCTTCAGCTCCAAAATATTGTGCCTGCGAAGGGTTGATTTCACAAAAACCTTCGACAGCGAAAATCAAAATTAGTGCGGCTCGAATTATCCTTTGTAACATTATACTTCCTGTAAAGTTGTTTAGTCGGTCGATTATATTCCAGCTAGTTTATAAATCCAGTTTTAAATACTAATGTTCAGCACAAAAAACCCTGATATTAGTATTGATAATAAGGTTCTATAAGGTATTATCGGGCAAAACTATATGATAGGAATAATAAATGGCCAATAATTTCAGCAGTTATCAAAAAAAGGTTATACAAAATTATTATGATAATTTAGATAAGATAGCTCTCGCCAAATTGCAGGACCTTGTTACGGATATATTCCTTGCCGATACCGAAGCGAAAAAAGAGAAGTTATGGGAAAAGGTCGCCGCCGCAATGACACAACTAAAAATCCCCAAACCAATCGCTGATAATATTATGAAACGCAAAGACCCACAGATCTTAGCCAAGAATTTGACAAACTGGCTAAAATAGGCAAAATAGAAAACAATCAGAGCCTGACCCTAAGAGAGGGGTAATTACTTGTTTAGCCATTGAAACGAAGTGGAAACCCTCTTGAGGGCCGCCGAATCAGCGACGCGTCAATCTTTCTTCCGCCAAAATCATCCCATTGTCATCTTGAGCAAAGCGAAAGATCTCGTCTTTGTTTAACCCTGCCAACATTTCAATTCCCGATTCTTCTGGATTTTTCTTCCTTGAAAGAAAAATCGCAGGGAACTATGGCAGGGTTCGTTAGTTTAGCCGTCGCCGAATCGGCGACGCGTCATTGCGAGCGGAGTCCTGCAAAGCAGGACATAGCGTGGCAATCTCTGGTTTCTGGTCGCCACTTGTCTTATTGTTATTCCCTCTCTTTGTGTCATTCCCGCGAAAACGGGAATCCAACGTCATCCTGAATTCATTTTTAATGAAGCGATTAACTAATTACTACTCAAATATTTCCAAATTTGATAACTTTCAAAAATATATATTTGTTCTAACTCTTTGCTAATTTCATCTTTTTGAGCAATACCTGTTACTTCGAAAAGCAACTCTGTTGCTTTTTTTAATATTTCTGTTGCGCAACCGTATACATGCGAACAAAGGCAATATGCCTCTTCCTCTGTATTTGGAGAATGTGTATAGCCTGAATGAATAAACATATTGCCGTAATAGTAAATGTGCCTGAATAATTCCAATTCATTTGCTTTCCGACATCTATCCTGCAAGGTGAACTCCGACCAGTGCCCATGAGAAATTTTATTAGGTTCTTTTTTCCATAGAGTCATTGATTTGTTCTTTATTTGTTCTGAATTTTTAACAATTTGCATAAGAGTTAAAGCTTCTTCCATTGGTCTTCGAATTTCTTGATCTATCTTCAGCAATTTTGAAGCTGAATTGAATAAGTATATTTCATAAAAAGAAAAAAATTTTTCTATATCATTCTCAATTATACTGCTTTTTATAAGTTGCATATCTATATAAAGTTCTAATAAACTACGGAGCGATGCAACTAGAAGTTGGCAATCCTTGTGTTCATCTAATTTTATGATGCTAAGAACCAATTGAAAAATACGGCCATACAAATGTATCAATGCTGTTTGTTTTGTTCGGCTTTCCTTCACATTCACAAATAATAATATTACCTCTTTTTGTATATATGATGCCACTGCTTCAAGGAAACAAAAATTATATTTTGCTGTCTGTCGTATATTTAACTTTTCTAATTCAAAAGCACTGAACCATTGGCAAAAACTTCGGCACGTCTCAAGAGCGGTTAATACTTTTTTTACAGCCTGTTTGTAATGGGATGTAATTACTTTATTCTTATTAACGTCTTTTCTACATATATCTGCAACATCGACAAAATCAGACTCTATAATTTTCTTAGGAAACAAAGAATAAACATATCTCGCACCGCTTTCTATCCATTTATCAATTTGAGAACCAATTGGAACGACTAATCCTGAATTTTCTAAAACCACTAGTGCTTTGTCATCGGTAAAATCAAATGACTCTAAAAAGTTCTTCCCACCAAGTATTAGAACTTCCAAATCCTTATTTTCAGCAACATCCTTCATTTTGATTTATGCTCTTCTTGCTATTTTCGATTTCCTTTTGACCGATTCTATCTATTTGCTATTCACATTCAACCAAAAATTTGCAATCACCTATTATTTACTTTGGTTTCCATTATTTTTTCTTTGGCCGTCCTGTCTTTAGCTTTTAATATCCTACTCAATATCTCTTCCAATTTCATCACAAAATATCAGTTGCCTAAACATTCAATGGGTTCGTTTGTCTTTAAGGCAACGCCTGTATAGGCGAAAAATTAGAATACAAACTCGGTTGAAGTTTATTTCAAAGAGAGTTTGGTTTTAATTTTTTAAGTGTTCGCAGAACGCGCCTTAAAGCAAACAGCGTCGAAACGAAGCGGAGATCAGCGTCTAAAAAAATCTTCGTGGTCTTCGTGTGCTTCGTGGTGAATTCATGCAATTCCAAAAAGCTCACTTTTCAAAATTTACGCACGTTTTTTTATTTCTGCGCACTTTTTTTTAAGATAGATGCAAGTTTAATGATTTGAAAATTCTCTTAAAAAAATGACCCTCAATATTTTTTTGTAAGCAATGCTTTTTAAAAATAAGCGCAGGCACCCTCTTCGAAAAATCACGAAAAACTTGAAAAAAACCGGAATTTTTCCGATTTTTCTATGAAAAAGTCTCGAAAAGCACTGAAAAACTCCCGATTTTACCCTGTTTTTTGACCCGCTTGCGCAAAAATGCAAATCGCTTGCGCGTTTTTTCCTTGCGCATTTTTCAAATGAAAAAGGCAACCTGTATAGATTGCCTTTTTTGAATTTTAATTTCTTAGTGTCTTCGTGCCTTAGTGGCTAATAGCTTTATAATCTTTATGCGAATGCTTTTTCCAGAATCGCCGTCTTTGGCGGTTTGGTAAACGCACTAACGACTGGTATAACGATAAACGGAACGATCATCGCTATACTGGCAGTAACTGCCGCTAAAGCTCTGTTCTCTTTCGAGTACATATAATATAAAACGACATTAACCACGATCGCCGTTATCATTCCCGCAACCACGCCTGCGTGCGTCGCCTTCTTCCAGTATAAGCCGTAGAAGAACGGAGCCATAAACGCACCGGCCACCGCGCCCCACGAAAGAGCCATCAGTTCGACAATAAACTGCGGCTGCTTTTTAGCGACAAAATAGGAAATCACAATAAACACCGCGCTCAAGAACCGCATCATCAGCAGCGAATTCGCTTTTGATATTTGCGGATTGATGTGGCCTTTGTAAAGGTCTATGGCAACAGAAGATGCTGAAACCAATACCAAAGATGAAAGCGTACTCATCGAGGCCGAAAGAATCAAAAGCAATATTAACGCCATCATTCCGCTTGGCAAATATTTCGTCAAAAGTTCGGGAACAATCCTGTCAAAATCAGGGCCTTTAGGTCCCATCGGCAGCGTAGAAGCGTCATAAAATATATGTGATAAAGCGCCTGTGTAGTATGCGACACAGGAAATAATTATTGCGAAAACTGTCGTTATCAATGCGGCCTTATTTATAACCGCTTCATTCTTGATAGCGTAGAATTTCTGAACCATCTGCGGCATACCCCAAACGCCGAAAGAAGTCATAAATACCAACCCGCCCAATGTCAGCATACTGGGTTGTTTTGCTGCGGGTACTGTACTTAGCCATTGATTGTATCTTTCTGTTATTGCGCTTATCACGCCGCCAAATCCGCTTGTACCTGAATGATCAGCCGCTTTGCCGGTCAAAATATAAACCATTATTGCCGCGCCAAACAGCATTATTATACCTTGTACAAAATCCGTGAGCGTTACGGCGAAATATCCGCCGAGAACCAGATATAAACCGGTAATCGCGACCATTATTAAAAGAGCGGTATCGAATTGAATATTGAAATTTTTCTCGAAGAGGAATCCCAAACCTTTGAAAACCGACGCTGAATATGGAATAAGGAAAACGAAGATAATCAGAGCCGCGAACATTTTTATATATTTACTGCCGAATCTTTCCTGCAAAAACTCCGGCATTGTCATTGCGTCCAGATTTTGAGTCATTCTTCTTGCCCGTCTGCCGAGAACAAGCCACGCTAAAGTTGTACCAATAAATGCGTTACCAAATGCGATAGCCAGGCCTTTCAAGCCGTAACCCCAGCCGATTTGACCGCCGAAGCCGATAAAGACAACCGCGCTGAAATACGTTGTGCCGTAAGCGAAAGCTGTAACCCAGGGGCCGACAGACCTGCCGCCAAGGAAGAAATCATTCAATGTAGCTGTTTTTTTCATCCCCCAAATACCGATTGCAATCATACCCACAAGAAAAACTGACAGAAGAACAATACTCGCAGTCATTGCTTTACCTCCATATAAAGATAGATTCTCGTTAAAAATTTTTAACATTTTAACAAAAATTTTGGATTAGTATATAGAGATTTTATCAAGCAATTTATACATTTCACATCTCCATTGCCGTTTAAATACACAGTTTATTAGCTTGAAATCATATTCTACACAATAACCGATTCGCCAACTCGTGTATATTTTTTGTTTTAGTACATGCTGAACCACTTTAACTCGGACGGACCTAAATATTGTGCAATTAAGTATCTGTAATTCCTAAATATAATTTTTAAGAAAAAATAATAGAACTTTGATTTTTCGCTTGACGTAATATGGGTATAAATGTTATTTTAGGATACCCACACGTACCTCCTCCTCTTTAGGAGGCGCACACGGCATGGCGGTTTCTCTCCTCGGCCGCCTGCCATTTTTTTTGCGCTTTTTTAAAGAAATAATACATACTACAACGAACCATCGGTATCGTTGTATCGTATCAAAGCTCAGGCGAAAACAATTGTTTTTTCTCATTAAAGGCGGACTACCACTCCTCCTAGGTGGTTCGCCTCTTTTTATGCGCTTCAAAATCACGTCCCGTTACACACATTCTGAAACTTACACAAAATACCTATGTTGCCAAAATATAATTTTCCCAGAAAAGGATTTAATTTTTTTGGGCTGCTTTTATAATACCTGCATCAATAAAAACTAGGTACTAAACTCATTTATTATATATAAAGTTATAAAATATGGCACAAAAAGGATTTGCGCATTTACATCTACATACACAGTATTCGCTTCTGGATGGAGCGATTACGCCCGACAGGCTTTTTGCGAAATGCACATCGGATGGTCAGACGGCGGCGGCAATTACAGATCACGGAAATATGTTTGGTGTGGTCGATTTTTATATGGCTGCAAAGGCCGCCCATATAAAGCCAATCATCGGGATCGAAGCATACCTTGCTCCCGACAGCAGGCATAATAAAAATAAATCTTCTATCTCCGAAGCGGCATATCATATCCTTTTATTAGCGGAAAATAATGCAGGTTACAAAAATCTGCTCAAACTTTCCAGTATTGGCTACACTGAAGGCTTTTATTACCGCCCGCGTATCGATAAAGAAGTTCTGACACAATTTAACGAAGGAATTATTTGTGCTTCGGCTTGTCTTAAGGGTGAAGTCAATGTAATGCTGGCGCGTAATGATATTGAAGCGGCGAAAAAGGCGGTGGAAGACTACTTGCGCATTTTTGGCGACAATCGATTTTTCCTCGAAATCCAGGAACACCAACCAACAGATGTCCCACACGTTCGGAATGCAATAATTGATTTGGCGAAAAAAATGGGACTGCCGCTGCTTGCGACAAATGACTGTCATTTTGTTAACGCCGATGATTATGATGCTCATGATGCTCTGACCTGCATCAGCACAGGCAAAAAAGTCAACGAAGAAGACAGGCTGCATTATCCGCGTGATGTTTATGTAAAGACGAATCAGGAAATGCGCGAACTTTTCGCTGATGTGCCGGAGGCGTGCGATAACACGCTGCTTGTCGCGGAGAGATGCAATGTTGAAATTGATACAAAGACGAGACACGCGCCAAGTTTCAAGCCGGCTGACGGAAGCAAGCCGGAAGATTTTTTGCCAAAACT
>MHYA01000158.1:22244-26122 GCA_001825675.1 Planctomycetes bacterium GWF2_42_9
GAAATAAAACAACGTCTCGATCACGAATTGAAAGTTATCGAGAGCAAAGGATTCTCAAGCTACTTTTTAATCGTTTGGGATTTTTGCAGATACGCAACGGAAAATAATATTCCTACGGGCGCAAGAGGCAGCGGTGTTGGAACTGTTGTCGGATATTGTCTGGGGTTATGCAATGTTGACCCGATTCGGTACGATTTGCTGTTCGAGCGATTTATGGATCCCGAACGAAACGAAATGCCTGATATTGATATTGATATTTGTCAGGACGGGAGATCGAAAGTGCTCGAATACGTTCGCGGCAAATATGGTCATATCGCGCAGATCATAACTTTCGGAACGATGAAGGCACGCGGCGTAATTCGCGACGTCGGGCGAGTTTTAGATTTGCCGCTGGCCGAAGCGGACAAATTGGCGAAATTAGTTCCGGCGACTTTGAATATTACGCTCGAAGAAGCGGTGCAGCAGGAGCCGGATTTAAAAGCTGCTTATGAAAGCAATCCCGCGGCGCGAAATGTAATCGATATCGGCAAGAGACTCGAAGGGCTGGCACGGCACGCATCGGTTCACGCTTGCGGCGTTGTTATCGCTGACGAGCCTTTGACGGATTTTGTGCCGTTGTATCGCGATCCGAAATCGAGCGATCTTGTAACGCAATATGAAGGGCCGCTGGTTGATAAAATTGGTTTGCTGAAAATGGACTTTCTCGGCTTGCGGACGCTTTCTGTTATTCAGCATACGATCGATCTTGTGGAATCTTCGCACGGCGTGAAAATCGATATTGAGAAAATAAATATCGAAGACCAGAAAGTTTTTGAAATTTTCGCATCGGGCAAAACTAAAGGCATATTCCAATTTGAATCCGGCGGTATGCAGGATTTGCTGATGCGGCTCAAACCTGACCGCGTTGAAGACCTTATCGCTGCAAACGCCCTTTATAGGCCGGGGCCGATGGCGCTGATCGGCGATTTCATCGACCGCAAGCACGGAGCGAAGTGGGAAGTTCCGCATCCGATTATGCGCGAGATTCTCGAAGAGACTTTCGGCATTATGGTTTACCAGGAACAGGTTATGCGTATCTGCAACAGACTGGGTGATATTCCGCTGCGGCAGGCATATACGCTTATTAAGGCTATCAGCAAGAAAAAAATCGATACTATTTCAAAGGAGAAAGAGCAATTCATCAAAGGCTGTAGCGAAAAAGGATTGAGCCAGCAGCAGGCTGATGAAATTTTCGAACTTATCGAACGGTTCGCAGGATACGGCTTCAACAAAAGCCACGCAACACGTTATTCTTTCATCGCTTTTCAGACGGCATATTTGAAAGCATATTGGCCAATCGAATTTATGGCTTCGCTGCTGACGTACGAACGAGGCGATGCGGAAAAAGTTGCGGATTATATCGGCGAATGCAGACGAATGGGAATTGAAGTTGCGCCGCCGAACATCAACGAAAGTTTTATCAACTTTACGGTGATCTATCAGCAGCAGCACGAATCAAAACAAAATTGCGGTATGATACGTTTTGGTTTGGCCGCGGTTAAAGGCGTGGGTGAAAAAGCGGTTGAACAAATTATTTCCGCACGTGAAAATATCGGTCAGTTCCACAGCCTTTTCCATTTATGCGAGAATGTGGATTTGCGGGTTGTTAATAAACAGGTTATCGAGTCGCTTATAAAAGCGGGTGCGTTCGATGACTTGGGCGGAAGCAGGGCACAAATGATGGCCGGACTTGAAATCGGAATGAAAGCCGGCGCCAATATGCAAAACGATAAAGCGAGCGGACAAATGGGATTGTTCGAATCTGGCGAGGCGAAAAAAGAATACGCCAAAGATCATTTGAAATTGCCGGATGTGCCTGCGTGGCCTGAAACGCAGATGCTGACTTACGAAAAGGAAGTGCTGGGTCTTTATGTTACGAAAAATCCGCTAAGCGAACACGCGGACACAATAAGCGTTTACAGCACTCTAAACACTTCGCAGATGAAAGAAGAAACATCAGGCAAACAGGTTATTATGGGCGGAATGGTGGAAAAAATCCGCACAATTATTACACGCAACGGTCGAAACGCTGGCGCGAAGATGGCGGTATTTACGCTGACAGATTTGCAGGGAAACTGTGAAGTTGTGATGTGGTCGGATTGTTTCGCGGTGTTTGGCGGTATGCTGGCGGTTGACAGGATTTTATTCGTTCGCGGCAAAGTCGATTTAACGAGAGAAACGCCGCAGATTATTTGCGAAGAATTAATAGACATTGAACACGCGCCGGCAAAAATCGCTGCAAATCGAAGTGTAAATATTCTGATCGATGAAGCGGCTGCAACGAAAGATAAAATCGCATCGCTCAAACATATCTGCGCTGCTCATCGCGGCAGAAGTCCGGTCTATATTACTATCAAAACTATGACAGGCGTGAAAGTCAAAACGCAGGCGGGAAAAAGTCTGGCGGTAAATCCGACAACAGATTTTTGCAGACAAATGGAAAATCTGGTGGGTTCGCATAATTTTTCGTTACGGTAATATATAGCCACGAAGACACTAAGGCACGAAGAATCTAAAATATATATTAAATCGGTCAACGAGATTCTTCGCTGTGCTCAGAATGACAATGGTGCATGAGGTGAAAAATGCCGGTAAGATTCAATGGCAAAAAAGATTTAATCGGAATGTTTTTTATATTTGCCATTCTGCCAACGATTGCATTGTTTGGCACTATTTTTATGTCGTCTAATCTGAGATGGTTATTTCTGCTGGTAATCTTATTGGTTATGTTTTCTCTGATTTTGAACAGGCGCGGAAGGAAAAAACATTCGCAATGACAACTTAACGACCCTGCCGTAGTGACGGCAGGGCTAACAGAGTGATTTATTTTTGCGGGGTAATGCCGTCTTTGAGGAGTTTATATTCAACGCTGTCGACGAGTGCCTGCCAGCTTGCATCGATAATATTTTCCGAAACGCCTACTGTACCCCAGACGGCATCCTTATCACGCGTTTCAATTATAACGCGAGTATTCGCTGCGGTCGCCGCTTGCGGGTTGACGATACGAACTTTATAATCGATAAGGTGCATTTCGCGAACGCACGGATAAAATCGTTCGAGTGCTTTGCACAGCGAACTATACAGAGCATCGACAGGGCCGCGGCCTTCGCTTACGACGTGTTCGGTCGAGCCATCTACATTCAGCTTAACAATAACCTGGCTGATCATTCTGCCTGTAACATCTTTTTCGATAGTAACGTGGAATTTTTCCAGATTGAAAAACGGTTTGTGCACGCCCATCATTTTTTTCACGAGCAATTCAAAACTTGCTTCGGCTGCTTCAAATTGATAGCCTTTGTTTTCCATATTCTGGACTTCAATCAGAATTTTGCGGGCAAGATGCGGGTCTTGCGTGATGTTTGCTTTTTCCAGTTTGGCAAGAATGTTAGCTTTGCCGGAAAGCTCGGAAATCAAAAATCTGCGCTCGTTGCCGATAAGCGATGGGTCGATGTGTTCATACGTTTTTTTATTTTTCCGCAGAGCATCGACGTGCAGGCCTGCTTTGTGCGCAAACGCGCTTTCGCCTACATAAGGCATATTAGTTACCGGCGGAAGATTGGCAACTTCGGAAACGAAACGCGAAATCTCAGTCAGGCGTTTGATATTATCTTGCGTTAAAACTTCAAATCCCATTTTAATCGCAAGATTTGGAATTATCGTGCATAAGTTCGCGTTGCCGGTTCGTTCGCCAAGACCGTTAATAGTGCCCTGAACGTGCCGAGCGCCTGCATTTACGGCGGCAAGCGAATTTGCGACCGCACAATCAGTATCATTATGGCAATGAATGCCTAATTCAACTTTAGCGAATTTCTGGCGGACGATTTTGGTTATTTCGTAAA
>MHYA01000159.1:0-13589 GCA_001825675.1 Planctomycetes bacterium GWF2_42_9
ATCTTACGATATGGGCTACTCCCTTTCGCCTCGTCCGAGGCTAAGAAAACGGGGGAACACAGATACTGTGCCACAGATACACAGATTTCGGATGATTTCACACGGATTTAAAACGGTAAAGATTCGAGGTAGGCCGGATGCGGCCAGTTTTCTTTGGATCCCTTGCGTCGCGTCAGCACAGCTGACACTTTGGCTTCGGGATGACGGGGTCGTTGTTCGGGCATAGGGTTGGGGTGGGACGTTGGAAGGCATTCTTAAGACCAAGCTTTCGCAGGTGTTTGCTTTTGATATGTTCGAGGATGTAAAGAAAGGCGCAAGGGGAGCTGATATTGTGCAACGGATTAGAAATCTATGCGGCGCATATATAAAGTATTAACAAAAAACAGCTTACAAACATATCCCATTTCATTACAAAAGTTTATGTTACCTTTATGTGCCAATGATTTCCAGGAAATACTACAAAAATTTGGCAATTGTTACCCGAATTGTTACCGGAAAAAATTAGCCGGAATAAAAGCCATTCTTGAAATAACATCGACGTTTGTTTGTCAGATATTTTAGCGTCATATAAATTTTGCAAGACTATATGGGCGGTAACGAAGTTTTTGCGGCTTGTGAATGTACAACTATGCTGACCGTTTTTTAGAAGTGCCGCCGGGTTTGTTAAACTGTATCCTAACTCGCTGGATATTATGACTGGCGGCTTTTCTGTCTTTCATTTTAATTACGCTTTGGCGGTAGAGTTTTATTACGGTACCGTCGGGTACATTCGCTCTCTTAGCCACTCTAAAGCCTCCTGTACCTGCGCATCGTGCGTGTGCCGCTCGGCAGTTTTGAGTGGTATCCTGCGGGCAAATACCTGTGCATGATCTACAATATCGCTCTCGATATAGGGGGTAATATCAAAACCCTTGCACTCGATTTCCTAATGCGTTTCTGCATTTTGTACCGCTCGGCTCTTGAGCGGGCGTAAAGCAGCTCATTGGAATAGGTGCCCCCAAGACGCGATCACACGGTTCTACCAATGTACTAAAGAACCAATATTTGTAATGATTTATGGGGTCAGCCAGATTTGTAGCCTGGGTGTACCACCATTGTACCCCATTGCTTGGGCCATGTACGTTTATCTTTTTCGCCAGCCCACCACTGTTCATGATGAAAGTTGCCGAAATTGCCTTTGCCTTTTTCCTTTTCATCGAGGTCTTGAACGCCTATATTGAGGCCCATTCTCACAGTGCCCATAGATGGGTTCCAAAATTTTCTAGGCGATACTTCGAGGCATGGATTGGGTTTGACCATCCATTCAATGATATAACCTTTTCTGCGTGGATTAGGTTTGGCAACGGCCTTCATTGCGCCTGAACGGATCCATTTTTCATAGTTGGGCCAAGCAACAGGATTGTCACGTTGTTCACCTTGAATTAGTCCACCCTTACCGAGTCCGCCAATCAAGGATTTTGTGAGATTACAGACGATCTGCCAACTACGCCCATCACCTGTGTTGTACGTATTATCTTTCGTGCTCCACATATTATCGGCGTTGATGCAGAGTTCAACGCCATCGCCAAACCATGGCCAGAAATTAAGTGTGAAATCATGAGCATTGGGATTTTCATCCGGTAACCATCGAGGAGTGTCTATGGCGTAGAGAATATCGTCATTGACTTTGAAAGCAAAGAACAAGTTATTGCCATCATGTTTAGCCCAGACTTTAATGAAAAGGTCGTTTGTATCCAAGACCGAGCTGAATTGCGACATCCATTGACAATATCTATTTATTGTGCTTGCATCATCGTATTCGCCAGGAGAGACATTGCCATCGATGACGGGTGTAGAGCCACGATATACATGAAAGATTACCGGCCAATCGCCTGCAGATACAAGCTGAACAAGGCTCAAAGATATTACAAAAAGAAATGCAAGCTTCAGAGAAGCCTTATTCATTTAGCATTGCCTTTTATTTTAAAATAATTACGCGACTTCATTACGGAACGCAATGTATGATAAATATGTTCATTTAGTTTTGTAACCTTTACCAATTGGAATGCGCGTGTCAGCAAAATAATTATCATCAATCAAACATGGTTTGGATATTTCGAGCAATAGAGCAGGGCCATTTAGACCGCAAAAACTATGTGGTTTTGTTTGTGGAACTGGCAAAATATCTCCAGGGTTCAGTTGAAATGTTCTGGAATCAAATGTCATTTGTACCTGACCTTTTAGGATGTAGAAAGTTTCGTGTTTAGTCTGGTGATGATGCATTGGGCATGCCTGTCCATCAAAGACAAACAGAAATTTACCACAGTATCCAGCCTCCACTTCATTGGCAGCCCAGTATTCAATAAGTCCAACTTTATAAAAATCTCCGAGGCCGAAATCGAGTACGAGTGGTTCAGTAGGCGGCAAGGTGATTTGCCATTCTTTTAGTTGTCGCGTCAATGCTTCCAATGCATGTTGTTTAAGCGTTCCGGTAATTGCAATATCCAATGCTTTTGTGAGTTCATCCATTATCAGGTCACTTTCGATAATAATAAGTATGAATGATTAGAGCCAACTCGCACATTCACTGGAATTGGCGAATATATTTGCGAATCGTTGGGCTGACTCATGAGCTCGCTGGTCAGCAGACATTGGAATGTGATCATAAATTTCAAGGGTCTTATTCCAATACTGCTTTTCTATTCTATCCCGGTCTGGATTTTGGCCTGATAATTCAGAAAAAATTCTGGCGAACCAAAGTAAATCTTTTCTATACTGTTCTGGGGAGGGAAACAGCGGCAGCTTACACGAAGTTGTGTCGGCTGCTTCCAGATGCTCAATTATTTTAAGATAGGCATTATGTGCCTGCTGGTTAGACCAGTTTCTTCTAGGATAGTAACCCCATCCTTTTACGACTTCAAAGGCTTCAAATAATTCACCAAGCTGTTTATGTTCATCACCAAAAACAAGGCCGAAAAACTCAGATGAAACTTCATCTGGATCGCGGTCAGGATTTATCGCAGCCTGTCCAGCCGCATACATACATAAATGGCTGAGTTTGGGCGACATAGTGTAGCTCATCGTGCCATAATATGGCGCAGCAGCAAGTTCCTCTCTTCTCCTGCTGAATATCCGCGGCAGCCGCCAATGTGGATAGACAACAAGTTCGCCTTCACAGACCGAATAGTCCCAGCTTGAGATTCTCCGTAATCTTGCAATCTCTCGCACATATTCTCTTGCGTCTCCACCAACGGTTGCGTCCGCATCGGGACTAAACCCAAGATTTATGCCGACCACGGCATTTTTGGGAAATTCAGGTAATCGCTTGATGAAATCGCTCATAGCGACTTTCGCTCTGTCAGGTGTCCCATTCCAAATGTGACATCCTGCGACATTAATTTCTTTAACGCCATTGGTTAACCCCTCCCAGCTGCCATCCCAGTCCTGAACATCGCACATATCATTGCCCCATCCAGAAAAAGGGGTACCCCAAGTGCCTATATCAATAATAGCTCGCGGATTTTCCTGAAGTGTGATGTCTGTGAGTTCTAGTGTCAGGTCAATAAATGTGTTATGATCGCATCCGTTACGATTACATCCACCTGGGTCACCAGGAAATATTCCTACAATATCAGTCTGATTTAGAAGTTTGGCCCAGTGTCTCCATAATTTGAGTATAAGTTCTTTGTCCTTGGAAATACCAGGGCAGGCAAAATACCAGTCGTGGCCAATGCAGTTTGGAGCAAGCGCATATTTAACCTGCAACCCTTTTTTATGCGCAAGATTAGTTACGTCCTGCATAGTAGACGCAAATGCTCTGAATTTTCCTTTGTTTTCTAAGGCCTCCGGCTCAAACAGGTCTGGAACAAGCCAATATTCGAAACAGGTAAACCCAAATGCTTTGACCATATCCAGTAATCGCGAGAAATCTTGAGAAGGCCATATATTCGGGCTATTTGGAAAAAGCAGATTTGCATTCCATGTGTTCAGTAGATGAGATGAAAAATTAACATAATAAGAGCGGTACGCAAAATTCTTATGGCATAATTTATCTTTCCACATCGGTGTTTCCATATTAACTATATCGTTTGTTACTAAAGGTTAACGAACAAAATATCATCCTGACAACGACTATCGCGAAGACGAATTAAGGCTTTATCACTCCTTAATTGCAGTTAAGGCAATGCCAGAGGCAATATAAATACTAGCTTTGCCCATTAACTCCTCGGAGTATACTGTAAAATAGTATTAACTGCAAGGCAATTCCGTTAAAAATACTATTTTTAAATAAAAATAATAATAACTATTGACTTGTTAGTAGTTATTGGGTATGTTAATTGGCAAAGAGTTGTAGTGGAGAAGATATATGAGCGTATTGACAGAAACTAGATATGGAAATCGCCGGGGCAGTGGTTGTGATTTGGTCAAAAGCCATGTATTGACTAAATTCAAGGCTGGCGACAAGTTGCCGACCGAGGAAGAACTGTCAAGAATGGTCGGTACTACGCGGTATGCCGCAACAAGAGCGCTTACTGAACTTTCGGCTGAAAAGCTGGTACAACGCAGGCCAGGACTTGGCACGATAATGGCTAGCTCTATGTCGAATGGCAAGGCGGAGAGAAACGGTACTGAGATAGCATTCATGGCCGATGAGTTTGAATCTTATATGAACGCAGAAATAATGCGTGGGATCGATGCTCGCTGTCGTGAGAAAGGTCTGCGTATTTCACTTCTTAACAGTGATTATAGTTGTAAGGAAGAAGAGAAGCACCTAAAAAGTCTTGCATCATGTGGATATAATGGGGCGATAGCAAGAATAGGTGAACATAACGAAAATTTCAAGATACTTGAAGAGTCTGTGCCTCCAGACTATCCACTGGTACTTGTTGATAGGCAAGATAAAAGCGCTAATTTTCCATGTATAGGAGTAAATAACGAAAAAGCGGCATACGAAGCAGTTAAATATCTTATACAGCTTGGGCATAAAAAAATAGCCTATATTACGTATGATGAAACGGATCGCGGGGTTTGGGGAGAACTGCGGCGGCGCGAACTTGGATATAGAAAAGCTCTCACAGAAAGCGGCATTGAGGTTGTTGAAAGCTATATTCAAGGCGGAAAGCATTTGGGGCCAAACGCAAAACCAACGGAATGGTATTTCGATTCGCTCGGTTATGAGCCGATGAGCAGACTTTTGCTACAGAAAGAACGGCCAACCGCTGTATTTTTGTTTCACTGTTATTTTGCCGCGGGAGCATTTAGGGCTATTCGTGATCATGGCTTGAAAGTGCCTGATGATATAAGCGTAATAAGTATGGATGATGCACCAGTGGCCAGATATGCGCCTGTTCCGCTGACCGTTATGGCTCAGCCGCTGCGTGAAATGGGGTCCAAAGCTGTGGATAAACTTGTTGAACGTGTTGAAGGCAAGATACAGTTAAACGAAAATATCCTATTAGATGGCACACTCATAGTGCGAGAATCAACGGCTCGAGTGAAGTAATAATTATTTGAACTGTCAGTATATTTTAGGTGCCGGCTGCGCCGGGTAAGGAGGTTTCGTGAAGAATAAGAAAGCGTTCACATTAGTAGAATTACTGGTTGTCATATCGATTATAGCACTTCTCTTGTCGATTTTGATGCCATCACTGAATAAGGCTAGGGAGAGTGCGAAAAAAATAGTGTGCGCCTCTGGCATTCATGGTACTATGGTGGCTTTTGCGACATACTCAATAAGTTATAAAGATTATCTTCCCTATAGCGGAAGACCATTTCCTTACATGGGAATGCTTGATTTTGCAAATCTGCTTGTATCGCAGGGTCTCGATTGTCGTAAGATTCATTGTCCATCAGATCCTTATAAGCCCGGTTCGGTTGCGTACTGGTGGAAAAATAATCCGACGTTTAGCCGGCCGATGGATGCGCGAGACCACATTGCTAGAAAGGTGCCTGTCGGTGTAACGCCCGAAGTGCCGTACAGTTACTACTATAATGTTAAGATGTATGTCGACTATGATTCTAGGTCTGGTGATATTGTTTGGGCCAGCATGAAGCAATGGAAATTGTCTGATGTCAAGTATCCTTCGCGATTGATTCCGTATACTTGTTTTGATCCAACTTGGGGGGGCAGGCATAGTCCCAAGGGGAAGACTTCTAAATTAAACGATATCAGTAAAGGCGGACATCAGGCGGGGTTTTTTGATGGTCGAGCGGTATTTGTGCCATTTACAAAAATTACTGATCGTTCACCTATTGGTCAGGCTGCCTATGGCGGTGTTAGAAATCTTGACTATACGAAGAATGGTATTCGCGGCATTGACGTGAAATAATTTTATAAGACAAACGAAAATTTTTTGACGGGCAAACGAATCGTATGCGGAAAGGAGGAAAAATCAGGAATAAAGAATAGTTTTGTGTTTATGCAGTGTATTTTAATGTGACCTTAAAAAAGAAATTAAAATTTGTGAACGGAGGAGAAAACGATGGTACGTAATTTAGTATGTTGTTTAGTGATTCTGGCAGTTGTGTCAAGTGTTTCAAATGCAGCTGTTTTGGCTAACTGGAAGTTGAATGAAGGTTCCGGAAGCGTTGCGTATGACAGTTCAGGTAATGGTGCAGATATAGCCCTTGACTATGGTGTAGGCAGTTGGATCGGCGGTTCTTTTAATTTTGATGGGACTCAGCGATTTGTTCTTGACCGATCCGTAACTACTTTCTTTGATATGTCAAAGGATTTTACCTTCTCCGCGACCATCAATGCCAGTCCGGCTGGCGGGACGCAATGTATATTTTCAACAAACGATGGTGAAAATTATTACCTCGGAAGTAGGAATTTTGGTATTTACAATGGAAAGCTTTACTTTGAAGCTGCGGGGATAGCAGGGATGTACAATGGCAATATATCTGTTCTGGATGGACGAATGCATAATGTCGAGGTCGAATTCTATGCAGCCACAGGCACCATAAAAACATTTGTGGATGGGAGTCCTGATAATCAGAGCAGTGCTTTTGGTGGTATGGCCGAAACACCTGATTTTTATACATTCCATATTGGCAGCAATTTGTTTATAGACGGCTATGGCTTGTATAGCCCGTTTGTCGGGACGATGAGTAATGTTGTGATAACACCGGAACCTGTAACAATGGCAATGCTTGGTCTTGGTGCACTTGGACTTTTAAGGAAGAGGTCGAAAGTCTAAAATGTATATGTGTGTGAGGTAAGGATTGAGCCGTCCCTGAAAAAGGCGGCGGCTCAACCCTTTCAAATGAGTGATCGTATTATAAAACAAAATATGCGGAGATGTAAAATGAAAAAAATCAAATTGGTATTTGCATTTTGTTCGGTGTTGTTATTATTTACCGGGCAGTTACAGGCGGGTAAGGCACTTTTTGGCGAATGGATGTTTAATAACGGGGCAGGCACAATTGCTCAGGATACATCAAGTTATGGCAATAACGCCAATCTTGCGGGAGTAGCCGGCTGGGGTTCTGATTACTTCAGCTTTAATGGGTCGAATTACTTTACTGTTTCACATACGCCGTCATTGTTCAAAATCGACATGTCGAAATCTTTTGAGATAAGCATGTCGTTCAGGACGACTCAGATGAGCACTGGAACTTTAATGTCACGCCATAATGGAACATGGCTTCCTGGTTGCAAGGAACTCTATGTAAATGGTGGGTATCTAAATTTTGGTTGTGGATGGGTAGGCACTGTTTTCGGCTCAACATTTGTTTCCGACGGCTACTGGCATGATCTTTCAGTAATCTTTGATGCAGGCACCGGCGCCTTTACAACCTATGTTGATGGTTATTCTGATGGTTCGGGTAATCTTGCGGCAATTGTGAGCTTCCCGGATGATTATGATATTTATATTGGGGTGCATACTGCATATGCAAATTTCGTAGGCGACATTAAGAATGTCCGTATTTACCAGTTCCCAACAAAAGCTTACAATCCCAATCCGTCTAATGGCAATGTTGGCGTAAGTACTGCTATAACTCAGGTTTCATGGCTGACACCGGACGCAAATTATACCTATGACGTTTATTTCAGTACGGTGCAGCAGGATGTCAACAGTAATGCAACATCTGCAAAGATCGGCAATCATCAGAGCGTTCTGACGGCAGCGGTAACACTGGCGATCGGGCAGACTTATTATTGGAAAGTAAATTGCATTAAGCCCGATACAACTGTTATTCCAGGGGATATCTGGACGTTCACAACAGTATCTTACAAGGCATATAGCCCCAATCCCACATCGGAAGCGACAGGGGTAAGTATTTTCAAGCAACTTGGATGGACGGCGGGTCTCAATGCCACAAGCCACAAGGTTTACTTTAGTGATAAATTTGCGGATGTAGATAATGGTACGGTTACACCTGCGACTGTAACCACAACCAGCTACAATCCCGGCACACTCAAACTTGACACAACCTATTTTTGGCGAGTTGATGAAGTTGCCAGTTCTACGACGCGAGGTGATTTATGGAGTTTTACCACAAGCGATGTGGAAATACTCGACAACTTCCAGTATGTCACAAATGATTTGCGAACTGTATGGGTGGGTCCAGGCACTAATGAAATGTCTCCATTTTATAATCACATCTGGATGAAAATTCCATATTCGACAACGGACCAGACATTTACACGTACATTTGCCAATGCCATTGATCTTTCGAAGGGCGCGATCCTGGCGATGGATTATCGACATGACGTTGCTGGTGGTCTGCCTGCCGTGGCATTAGTAACAGTGTCCCTGCTTGACGCAGGTAACAATGTGCTTCTGTCATCACAATTGTCGGATCCGGTAGTCAACTGGCCTACAAATGACTATGGACTCTATGTGGCCAATTGGAACATACCTATTTGGACACAACGGGCAACTCTGACAGCGGTCAAGAAGATCAGTATCAAAGTTTCTGGCGTTGCGTCTCCTGGCAGTACCGATGCGTTCTTTGTTGACAACCTCAGAATAGCTGGCCCAGCTTGTACAACGGCTATTCCTGGCGATCTCGACAATGATTGCCAGGTCAGTTTTTCTGATTTTGCGGTGATGGCACAAAACTGGATGCAGTGTAATCGAATGCCGCTTGATACGTGTTGGAATTTCTAATTTTATCTTCGAAGGGCGGCCTTTTTTATATAAGGTCGCCCCTTTTTCTTTCGTCGGTTTAGAAGCAGTTTGTAATCCCTCGTTGGGTTCTTTGTACATTCTGAAAAACGACCTACATCATGATTTGTTGCCTTGAAACAGGTTGCTAAGTGCTGATTTTATAAGGAAGCAAAATCATGTTTACATTCAAAATGACAAAAATTGTAGCAACATCAATTATAGTTCTGATTCTTGCAGGGTATTCTCAGGCTATGACACTGGTATCACAGTGGCAGTTCAATGATGGTTCGGGGACTATAGCAACTGATACTGCACGATACTCCTCTTACTTAGGCAGTAAGGGTGAATTGAGCGGAACAACAAACTGGGGAACTGATTATTTTTCATTTAATGGTTCAAGCCACTTCAGAGTTAGCCGCAAAAGTAATAATTTTTTGATTGACATGTCGAAAACATTTTATTTGTGTGCCACAATTAGGAGTTCACAAAGCAATGGTTGTATTGTTGGGCGAAGTAACCAGCAGTTCGTTCCTGGTGCAAAAGGATTTGGGATATATGGCGGCAGATTGTATTTTAGTTGTGGTTGGGTCGCAGATATATTTGGAAATGCTAATGTTGCCGACGGCCAATGGCACGATGTTGGGGTGAGCTTTAATGCTGACACAGGAGTTGTTTATTTGTATGCAGATGGGGCAACTGATGCTACCAGTGGCGCATTCAATGAGATGGTAACCTATAATGATAATTTTGATTTATTTCTGGGTGTTCAATGCACACTTGATTCGGGATGGTTAAACCACTTCAGTGGTGATATAAAAAATGTCCGTATTTATAATTACGAACTCAATGCCTACGCACCATATCCGTACAATAGGACAGATATATTGATGAATCCAAGCACCAATCAGCTTCAATGGTCAACTCCAGATGCCAGTATGACATACGATGTGTACTTTAGCACTGAGCAGGAATTGGTCGAAAATGGTAATTCTTCTGTCCGTGTTAGCACAGGGCAGGGCGGCACAACATATTCCGTTTCATTAGTCAATGGCCGACGTTATTTCTGGCGAATTGACTCAAAGCTCAACGGTAATACTTATCCAGGCAATGTCTGGACGTTTGTTTCATCCAATCAGGCAGACACCGGTTCGAGTACATACTATGTAGCTACAAATGGCAGTGATCTGAACGCAGGTACGTCAACAAATGCGCCATTTGCGACAATTCAAAAAGCTCGAGATAAGATAGGTATTGATATTTTGAATGGCGCAACGGGAGATAAAACAGTATATATTCGAGACGGCAAATATTTCCTGGATTCCGGAATCATTTTTGATTCGTGGGCATCAGGTAAAAATACTCAAATAATCTCATTTAAGAATTATAGCGGCGAAGCACCGATTATAGTTGGTGGAAAAACAATCACCGGCTGGACTCTGGATTCGGGAAGTATTTATAAGGCCAGTGTCGGCACGAACCAAGAATTTTACTGCCTTTTTGAAAACGGCAACCGCAGTACAATGGCTCGTAATCCCAATAGAGGCTTGTATAATACGGTTGCAACGGGTTATGGCAGTAAAACGGTTTTTGGTTATGCTCCCGGCGAATATACTACATTTGATTGCAACAATGCCCAAGTTTATCTTTGGCCTGGACTTGGAGATTGGAATTGGTCGTCAATTACAGTGCCGATAAGCGTGAACTTTGGAACCAGGGCGATTTACATTTATCCTGCCAGCGATTTTAATATACCGGCCGGCAATCGGTACTACTTACAGGGCGCCAAAGAATTTCTGGATCAGGCTGGTGAGTTTTATCTTAATCCTTCGACGGGTTATTTGTATTATCAGCCGGTCAGCACACCGATTTCCAGTCAGGAGATAGTTGCTCCAACAACAAAGAATGTTGTAAAGATATGCGGCACATCGGAGCTTGATGTGGCAGGCAATATTACATTTGAAGGCATTACGTTTACAATTTCTGATTTCAACGAATGTTATTATATCAGGTCAGTTAATGACGAGGAGGATGTACATCAGGGATTGATACAAATTGAAAACGCAAAAAAGGTTACGATCAAAAACTGCAAAATTAAAAATGCCGGTTTTGCAGGCGTGATGTTGGATAAATATAGTCAGAACAATACGATTTACGGTAACCAGATCACGGATATTGGTTATCACGGTGTATATCTGAGCGGCTGGAATCTTGGTGATGGTGGCTGGGATATTGGAGAGGCGGGATTTATTGATGCTAATAGTTCTTATGTTAACAAAAACAACATTATTCAAAGCAACTTTATAGTCGGTTGCGGCAAACTGTGCGGTCATGGAACAGGTATTTATCTAAATCAGAGCGGTGATAATGAAATTTCCTACAACACCATCAGATTTTGTTCAAGTCGTGCAATAGCGGTACAGGGGAAAGCATATCTTTCCTATATGGAGGGACTGACTTTTTACTATACTACTGTAACTGCAGATAATTACTATTCATTTATTCACAGCAGAAATAACAGCATTAAATTCAATGACGTTGCGAATTGCTTCTATGACACGCAGGATGTCGGCCTATTTTACACACAGTCGGCAGGAAAAGATAATATCCTCAACAATAATATACTTCATGATTCTTATGTATCCATTTCTGGAGGATATGCTCAAGGCATTTATCTCGATGATCAATCTGGTTACTGGATAATGCAGAATAATATTGTCTATGGAATCTCAGCCAACGGTGGGAACGGCGTATCGCTGGTATGTAAAGGTGTTTATAATACTCTCACCAACAATATTCTTGTAGATAGTGATTATTCAAGTTCATCACTGAACTTAGGAGATGCATTTTTCTGGGCGATGAGCGGCGTACCCAATGATCATATAACATCGACAAAAAATATTTTCTATCAGGCTGGTGGACAATGGGTATATTATTTCAATGACTGGCAGGATGATCCGAGCAGAATGTTGAAATCCGAGAACAACACTTTCTACCATCCCTCCGGCTCCTATGGTGTTTACGGTATTCCAGGGGATGATACTTTTGCGGTTTGGAAAACACTGTTCAGTAATAAGTACGATCAGAACTCTGTTACGAGCGATCCGTTATTTTCAGATCGTTTCAAGCATGACTACACGGTTACATCCAGTTCGCCATCGCTGAGTCTTGGTTTTTCTAACATTGACACGAGCAAAGTTGGACTTGATCCAAATTACAGTTTTAAGGCAAGCCTTATTTACCCGGCAGGGCGGTTTTTATTGGATGAACAGAGCGGAGCAACAGCATACGACTCGTCTGGTAACAATAACAACGGAACTGCTAACGGAACTATTACCTGGGCAGGGGACGGTCTGAAATTTAATGGCTCAAGTACTTATATAGATATAGCCGACCGTTCGTATTATGCATGTAATCAGCCGTTTTCATGGTCTGCGTGGATAAGAACATCTGGTACGAGCGAAGTAATAATAGCACGGGATCAGTTGAGCCAGTGGACAACAGGTGCCAAAGAACTCTATGTTGATGCAAACGGCAAGCTTGCCTTTAGTGTTGGCTGGGTCGGTACTGTTTCGAGTCCGGCAAAAGTAAATGATAATCAATGGCACCATGTAGCGGTGGTTTATTCTTCAAGCTTGGTCAAACTATATTGTGATGGCAAAGTCGTTGTCACAGGTAGCCTAAATTTGGATACCGCAACTGATTCTGGTTTTACGATTAAAATTGGTATTCAAAATACAGGCTCTGGTTACTTCAACGGGACAATAGGCCGTGTCGAATTTCATAATGGAGCCTTAACCGACTCAAATATTGAAAATATATATTTTGATAATTTTGTTTCCAGAATACCGCCGATGGCAGGTTGCTGGGTGTTAAATGAAACATCTGAAAGTACTGCCTACGATTCCTCTGGCATCAATAACAGAGGAACGGTCAATGGGGCGGTGTCGTGGACGGATAATTCACTTTACTTTAACGGCTCATCGACTTATGTAGACATACCTAACCACAGCGGTTATGCCTGTAATGTGCCGTTTACATGGTCTGTATGGATAAAGACATCCGGTACAAGCGACGTAATTATTGCCAGGGATCAGCTGAGCCAGTGGACAACAGGCGCAAAAGAACTCTATATTGATTCCAATGGTAAACTTGCGTTTAGCGTTGGCTGGGTGGGTACTGTTTCGAGTACTGCGACAGTAAATGATAATCAGTGGCATCATGTCGCCGTTATTTATAATGGAGCCTATGTGCAGCTTTACAAAGACGGAACACCTGTTGTCAGTGGAGCCATGTCGCTATCTGGCGCTACAGATACAGGGTTTACAATGAAATTAGGTATTCAGAATACTGGTGTTGGCCTGTTTAACGGCTATATGAAGAAAGTTTGTATTTTTAGCCGTTCGCTCACTGCTGCGGAAATAAAATCGCTTTACCTGGATTATCTGGTATTGCCATCGCAGGCATCATCACCCAGTCCTTCAAGCGGTGCTACCG
>MHYA01000159.1:13638-19852 GCA_001825675.1 Planctomycetes bacterium GWF2_42_9
CAGACAAACGTATTGAATGCCACTACTGCGTCGGCGGAATATAAAGGTACGCAAGCCGGAACTACTTATAATCCTGGCAGTCTAAGTGGTAATACAACTTATTATTGGAGAATTGATGAAGTTTCAATTCCAGCCACCAGGACAGGCACTGTTTGGAGTTTTACAACGACGCCTTAAAAATTAATCAAGGCAAATTTGCTTGGTTTTAAAAATTTGTTTCGGCGGGCATAGCGGTTTGTGCCGCTATGCCTTTTGAAGTTAAGACGCGATCGTCCTCCTAAGTTGGAGCCGGCAGATAATTTTTAGATTTATGTTATATAAAGACGAGAAGAAGGGCTTTGAATGAATCGCAGATTTTTAAGATTTTGTATTGTAGCGGCGATGAGCGTGTTTGCTGTTAGTGCGTATGGCAGTGATTACAGATTTTACCTTTCGCCTGATGGAAATGATAATTGGTCTGGAAAATTACCGGAAAAATCCGGCAGTGAAGGCCCATTCGCATCGATGGAACGAGCGAGAGATGCTGTCCGAGAATTAAAGAAATCAGGTAAATTCGATGGTCAGACGACTATATTTATTCGTGGTGGAACATATTTCTTGAATAAGCCTTTGGTGTTTACTCCAGAGGATTCCGGAACTGAAAAATTCCCAATCACTTATCAGGCGTATGAAAATGAAACGCCGATTATTTCGGGAGGCAAAGTAATAACCGGTTTCAAGCAAGACGGCAAGCTCTGGTCGGTTGAAATCCCAGAGGTAAAAGATGGCAAGTGGTATTTTAACCAGTTTTTTGTAAATGGCAAAAGGCACGCCAACGCCCGTATTCCCAATGAAGGTTATCTTCGTACGGTATCAACACTCGACAATGGATTCGATTTCAGACCCGGCGACATCAAGCTGTGGAATAATATAGATGATGTAAGAATCACGCTGTTTCATTTATGGGAAAGTTCTACGCACTATATAAAATTCATAGACGATGTAAATTCATATCTGGAACTTGATACCGGTATCCCATGGGGCGGTATGTCGTGGTTGGAAAAAGAGCAGCGATACATAGTTGAAAATGTATTTGAAGGTTTGGATCAACCCGGTGAGTGGTATCTTAACAGAAAGTCAGGTGTTCTCTATTACTATCCAATGCCAGGGAAAAAGCCTGAAGATGTCCAAGTTATTGCACCGGTACTTTCAGTTACCCTGGTAGAGTTTAAAGGTGATACGGAGAACGAAAAGTATGTAAATTATGTTTCTTTCAAGGGACTTTGTTTTGCTCATGCAGACGCAAGACTTGGTCGTGGCCGGATACCGCAGGTATTACAGGCTGCATTTAAACAAAACGCGGCAATAATGGCCAAAGGTCTGCGATACGCAAGTTTTGAAAACTGTCGCATTGAGCATGTCGGTGAGCATGGAATATGGCTTGGCAGTGGTTGTCAGTATAATAACATTTCGCGATGTATTATAGGCGATTTGGGTGCCGGGGGCGTAAGAATAGGCGAAGAATGGGTAGGTAGCAAAGACGCGAATTCAACGCAACACAATACTGTTGACAACAGTATAATTTGTGATGGCGGTCTGTTTTTCCATGGCGCAGTTGGAGTATGGGTAGGAAAAAGCTCGTATAATCAAATTACACATAATGATGTATTTGATTTTGATCAGACAGGTATTTCTATTGGCTGGGAGTGGGGATATGAGCCTACAACTGCACATCACAACAAAATTGAATATAACCATGTACACCATATTGGACATGGTGTTTTGAGCGATATGGGAGCGATTTACCTTCTTGGTATTTCACCTGGTACAACTGTCCGGAATAATTTGATCCACGATGTTGTTGGATATTCCAGTTATTGGAATGGGTTGCTTCCGGACGGCGAAGGAGATATGCCTTCAAGTGGAAATGGCATTTATCCGGATGAGGGATGTTCAGAAGTTCTCTTTGAAAACAATATCATTTATAATGTCAAAGGCACATGTTTTTCAACTAACTATTGCCGGAACAACACTGTTCGCAATAATATATTTGCGTTCGGCCGCCGTGCTATGGCCATTCATCGCGAGGATACTAAGGTAAAGATGCTGGACATCACAAACAACATCATGATATGCGATGGTCGGACGATGTTGATGGGGCAATGGTGCGAAGGAACCAAGTTTGTAACAAACAAGAATCTATACTGGGCGACAACCGATCCTGCAAAAGTTCTGTTTTCCGGAAAGACCTTTGAGCAATGGCAGGAGATGGGAAATGACAAAGATTCAGTTATAGCAGATCCAAGATTCAATAATGCTGTGTGCGGAGATTTTACTATCGATAGTAATTCACCTGCGCTCAAGCTCGGCTTCAACGCTATAAACACAAAAGAGATGGGTCTCTATGGTGACCCCGAATGGGTTGCTATGGCATCGAGGATCAAGCCTAGGCCAAATGCCCCAGAGCCGCCGGTTAGGCAACCGGAAGCGATAAACGAGAATTTTGAGAGATCAGCAAATTTGTTGCAGGCATATGCGTTTGTCGATAGCGGTGTACAAAGTGAAAGCAAAGCTTCCATTAGCATAAGTAGTGAACAAGCAGCCGGTGGCAAACGCAGCGTAAAAGTTGTTGATTCCGAGAATTCAGGTAAAAGTTTTTCCGGCGATGTGAACAAATTCTTTCCATATTTCTACTACGAGCCGAATTTTAAAAAAGGTCATGTTGAGTTTTCGTGCAATATCTTTAATGACAAAGCCAAGCCCGCAGAAATACTCATCCAGATGCGTGATTGGAATGAAAACCCCAGCTTTTTCCAGACGGAAAAACATCCACGAATCGGACCAAGTTTCACGATGTTGTCAAATGGTGATGTGGTTGTTGGAAATCGTAAAATTACAACATTGCCGCTTGGAGAATGGATATATCTTACTATTGCATTAAATTTGGATTCTGATTCGAAAAAATTTGAGCTTGTCGTTAAAACTGAAAAAGATGTTGCCAAGCGGTTTACAGTTCCATTTTTGAGTAAAAAATTCGGGATGCTTACCTGGCTGGGTTTTTCAAGTGCTGGAAACAGTGATTCTGTATTCTACATAGATGATATTAAACTGGTACAATAGTAGTACGAGGTAACAATGAAGAAAAGTCATATCCTTTTTTTTGTATTGCTTGTTTCTTTGCCGGCCTGGTCTATGCCGATGGGGTCGTGGCTGTTTAATGAAACCAGCGGAACAACTGCCTCCGACAGTTCAGGCTATCAGAATGACGCTGTTTTAAACGGTTTAGCCGGCTGGGGCAGTAATTGCTTTACTTTTAATGGCGGTACATTTTTTAGAATTCCCAAAGGCAGCCAAGGCCTTCCATTTGATATGTCGAAGAGCTTTCGATTATCGATGTACATTAATAGTACACAGAGTACAGGGACGGCATGTTTGTTTTCACGGCAGGATGGAGCATGGGTTCAAGGGTGTAAGGCGTTGTATCTTTCAAATGGAATCCTTAATTTTAATTGCAATCCTGTAGGAGGTGTTTCAGGGAAAACAAATGTTGCAGATGGTCAGTGGCATCAAGTCGGTATGGTGTTTGATGCGGCTAACGGCACCGTCCTGCTGTATGTCGACAATATTATAGATGGTTCCGGCAATCTTAGCGCTATGCGTACATTTGCGGATACTTTTGATGGCTATATAGGCTCTCAGGGCGGCTTGTTCAATTATGCAGGACAGATGAAAAATGTGATCATCGACTCAGATATTCTCATTGGCGTTAAACCGCAAAATGCTGATTTCAATCATGATGGGATGGTTGATCTTACTGATCTGCTTATTTTTGGTCAAGGCTGGCTTAATGGTTCTTGCGATAGTAGTAATTGGTGTGAAGGCACTGCTCTTGGTATGGGAAGCAATGTTGGATTTCAGGATTTTTCACTATTTGCTTCTCAGTGGCTCAGTGATCCCAGGCTGCGTGCGTATTTACCATTTGATGATGTTACATTGAGCGATGTTGTGGGCGATCACAGCGGGACGGTAACGCGAAGTAATCCTGTTTATAGCAGCTTAGTCCCCGCAGCCATCGGCAGTGGAAAATCCTTGTATTTCAATGGAGATGACCGTGTCGATCTCGCCGACACAAACGGGCTTCCGTTTTCCAATATGCCTGTTACATGGGCAGCATGGATCAAGACCGCTCTTAACGGTACGATCATAGGTAAAGGGCCTGCGGACGGTTCGCATGTGCCGGGGGACATATCGCTATTTGTCTATAACGGTAAATTAGCACTTGATATTGGGTGGGTGGCGACTATAACGGGAACTACCGCGATCAATGACAACCAATGGCATCACATCGCTGTAACCGCTGATTTTGAAACCAGTGGTTATAAAGATACGGTCTGTCTTTATGTCGATGGCGAATTGCAGGCAAGCCAGAATATTTATAATGTAAATACTTATAGTAATTCAGGCTTTGCAACGATGATAGGCAGCGGGGGCGGGGGATACTTTACTGGATTTATCGATGATTTGCGGATGTATAACGTTATATTAAACAGAGACGATATACGTAGATTGTATGCTCCCAATTCTGCCCAATTACCTTTCCCGTCCAATGGTTCAAAAGACGTATCTGTTAATCCGACACTGTCTTGGAAATCTGGTGTTAATGCGACGACGCATAACGTTTATTTCGGAACGAGTTATTCAGCGGTTTCTGTTGCGACCACAGCATCGTCTGAATTTAAGGGTACTGTGTCGCAGCCTGAGTTCGCTTCGCTATCCAATTTGAATCTCAACACAGTATATTACTGGCGTATTGATGAAGTAACTTCAGGCGGAACGGTACGCAAGGGGTATGTTTGGAACTTTACGCCTGTTTATGATTTTCAGATACTAATTTCAAACATATATTATGTTTCCACTACAGGTTCGGATAGCAATCCAGGCACAGATAGCCAGCCGTTTGCCACAGTTCAGCGGGCTCGTGATCAGATAAAGGCAGATATCAAAAGGAATGACACATCGAACAAAACTGTTATGATCCATGGCGGCAAGTATTATCTGAATTCTTCTCTGCTTTTTACTGAAGCGGATTCGGGAAGTGTGCATCAACTTATAACATATCAGAGCTATCCCGGTGAGCAGGCGATTATTGTAGGTGGTCAGCGGGTAACAGGATGGCAGCTTGATTCCGGCAGTATTTACAAGGCTTATGTCGGCACAAATCGAAAATTCTATTGCCTTTTTGAAAATGGCATGCGAGGTACGATGGCTCGTACACCCAATGCCGGCTACTTAGCCATTGCACAAGCGGTAAGTTCTACGCAATTTGGTTACAATTCAGGCGACCTGCCGGCATCATTTGATTATGCCAATGCTCAGGTCTATACCTGGCCCGGACTTGGCAACTGGAACTGGTGGTCTATCACGCAGCCGATCACAAATATTAGCTTTACAACAAAGATAATTACCATCACCAATCCGACCAATGTGAATAATAGCACGGTTTGGAATCTTCCCGCAGGCAACCGTTATTTTGTCCAGGGTGCAAAAGAATTCCTGGATGCGCCCGGAGAATTCTACCTTGATCAGTCTAATGGATACCTCTACTATTGGCCAATCAATACGCCCATTGAATCTCAGGAAATTATTGCGCCAACTACGCAGCGGTTGCTGGAAGTTCATGGAAGTGCGTCGGATAGGCTGGCCAGAAATTTAGTTTTCCAAAATATCTGTTTTACGGTCTCTGATTTTGATAAGTCATACGCATTTCCGTGTCCGACTCAGGGATCTCCCGAAGAAAATCCTCAGGGGCTGATTTATCTGGAAAATGCGCAGAATGTCCAGATAAAGTTTTGCCAGATCACAAACGCCGGCTTCTCCGGTGTCATGCTCAACAAGTATGCACAGAATAATACCATCTACGGCAACATTATTAATAATATTGGTTATCACGGCGTGTATCTTCATGGCTGGGGGACGGGATTAGGCCCATTTGAAAATGCCGCTCAGTCTGATACCAACAAGAATAACGTTATTTCTAACAATTGCGTCATGAACTGTGGTCTCCTTTGCGGACATGGATCAGGAATATACATTTTCCAAAGTGGCAATAACGAAATTTCACACAACTACATTTGTGTGATGTCAAGCAGGGGAATCTGTATTCAAGGCGAAGCTTTTCCTTACATGCCCGCGAAATATTACGATACACCTGTAACGTGGGATAATCATTGGGATT
>MHYA01000159.1:19883-25046 GCA_001825675.1 Planctomycetes bacterium GWF2_42_9
CAATGATGCGGCGAATTGTTTCCGAGACGTGCAGGATGCAGGCGTATTTTACTGTCAATCTATGGGCAAGTACAATCTGCTTTATAACAATTTATTTCATGATTCAGTGTCGTCTGTTGCGGAGGCATATTCGCATGGCATTTATGTCGATGATGCCGCAAGTTATTTGAAGGTGAAGAACAACATTATTTATAATGTTAATTCAACTGCAAACCACGGTTCGCCGGTGTTCATTAAAGGCGTGTATAATACTATTGTAAATAATATATTTGCAGACAGTGGTTACGATTGGGATACGGGGTTCTGGGCTATGGGCGACAGTCCCAACAATCATATCACCTTTGCACATAATATAGTTTACAAGCAGAACGGCAAGTATATTTACAACTTCTTCGATTGGCAGGATGATTCGAATAGAATGCTGGAATCAGATTATAATGTATTCTATCACCCAGGTGGAACTTATGAAGTCTATGGTATTCCCGGCAGCGACACTTGGTCGAATTGGAAGACTCTGTTCGGTTCTAAATATGACCAGCATTCTTCAACGTCAAATCCGATGTTCAGAGACAGGCAAAATAATGATTATACGCTGCTGCCCGGTTCGCCGGCGATCTCGCTTGGTTTTGCCGCGATAGATCAAAACAGTATAGGTTTGAAATCCGACTTCCCATGCGCAATAACACTGCCTGCTACAGGCATGTGGTTATATGCCCAGCCTTCTGGTGCAACAGCCTATGATTCCACCGGCTATGGCAATAATGGTGTAATTGTTGGTACGCCTGTGTGGGATGGCGGGGGTTTTGTATTTGATGGTGCCACATATATCAACATTGCTGATTCGAGCAGATATAGATGTAATGGGCCATTTACCTGGTCTGCATGGATCAAAACGGCATCTTCAAACGGAATAATTTTAGCAAGAGACCAGTTGGATGCGTGGACAACAGGCGCAAAAGAACTCTATGTTGACTCAAGCGGCAAACTCGCATTCGGCGTCGGCTGGGTCGGAGTTGTAACCGGTTCGACAACCCTAACCGACAACCAGTGGCATCATGTAGTAGTAACGTATCAGTTTGGCACAGTCAGATTGTATGTTGACGGGCGCCTTGAAATTGTCAGTCAGCTTGCTCTTGATTCAGCTGTTGACACAGGCTTTGATTTACGCATAGGCATCCAAAATATGATCAATGGATCAGGCTATGGTAATTTCACTGGTATGATAAAGAAAGTATCATTGTTTAATTATGCACTTACCAAGACTGAGATAAACAATAATGTTATATTCAATTTTTAATGCAAATACTTAAGTTAATAATGAATGAGTGAAGCGAAATGAGACCAATTCAATTTAGTATCTACAATAAATGGCTGCTCTGTTTTTCAGTAATAGCGGGGTCGTTAATATCAACGTATCTTGCGTCATCGGTCTATATGCGGGCCAAAATTAATTTTGATTCAAATTTTGAAATTGGCAAGGTCAAAGCTGAAATTGCTGAACAAATAACACAAGCACCAAAGATCGTTGTGCCTGTTGGAGCAAAGCTTAGTGGGTATAACAAGAAAGTTGCAAACAGGATTTCATTGGAGCAACTGCCGCGCAAGACGCAGGCAGGCATCGCGGATCCATATTTGGTGGAACTACAAAAAGGAAGCACTGCCATAGCAAGCAACATATTTGCTGTACAAGAATATGGCCGAATAATTGTTATAATCATAGGAGTTTTCATATTACCGCTGACAATTTCAGTGGCATGGCTTGCATCTATTGTGTGTCTTTATCTAGTTCAAAATTTTGTAATAGTAAAAGCATAACTCAAAAGGAAAAAGTGTTCTAATGTCTGATAGTAAAGATAGTAAAGTTAGCAAATCCAGTCCTGTTGCGTTTGCCAGCGGTAAGCTGGCGGAGAGTATTCTCTGTAACACTATACATATCCTTGCTTTGCCTATATATAGTATTGGATTGTCGATCGATCCATGGCTTATAGGCCTGGCAATAAGCGTTCCGCGGCTTTGGGATGGAATAATTGACCCATCAATCGGCCACTGGTCTGACAATTTACGAAGCCGATTTGGACGTCGTAAGCCCCTTATGGTGGCAGGTATTATCTTGAGCGGGCTTTTGTATTATATTCTTTGGTCACCGCCGCAGGGGCTGGGTTCAACCGCTATTTTCTTGTATTTTCTGTTAGCCTCAATGCTCTTCTATACTTCGGCAGGCGTTTTTCTTGTACCGTATTATGCCCTAGGCAACGAACTCACGTTGGATGCTAATATTCGTGTCAAGATAATGTCTTATTGTTCTGCGTTCATGGGTGTAGCGGGGTTGTTTACGCCATGGGCATACAATTTGTGCTTCAGCCCCTATTTGGGATCCAACGAAATTGAGGGGGTTAAGGTCGTAGGGCTTTTGGGTGGTAGCCTAATTATTATCACAGGGATGTTGCCATGCGTTTTTTGTCACGAACGCTTCTCGGCTCAATCGCAACCGAAGTTCCATTTTATGAACAGTCTTCGCGCGGCTGTACAAAATAAACCCTTGTTGATTATGTCAGGCGTATTTCTTTCTACTATATTCGGTATTTTATTGGTTGCGCCAATGGCTTTTTATGTAGGCACCTACTATATTTTTGGCGGCGATAAAGCGGCTATGTCGAAGCTCTATGGGCTACTAGGTTCGAGTTGGGCACTCACAACAATTATTTCTTCACCGATATTGTATTGGCTGATTAAGAAATTTGATAAGAAAATAGTGCTGATAGGCTCACTAATAATAGCAATTATTGGCCAGGGACTCCAGTGGATAACATTTACACCTAAAATGCCATACCTCTCCATACTGTCATTTGTTTTAACCTCGCCTGGCATTGCGGCATTGAACATAGTGGTATATTCTTGGCTTGCAGATATATGCGATCACGATGAATACACGACGGGGTTGCGTCGCGAGGGTATATTTAGCGCTATGTATAGCCTCATTACTAAGTCTGGCGTTGCAATGGCTACGTTCCTCAGCGGCATACTTATTAGTATCGCTGGGGTCGATTCCAGCAGCACAACTGTTCAGTCACCTGAAACGATTTTCAAATTGCGATTGCTGTTTTGTACAGTGCCTATCGTAATAATACTAGTATCGATTATTCTCATCATAACATTTCCATTAAATAAAAAAATTATGCTTGAAATACGCAGCACCCTCGAACAAAGAAGTAAAAAAAATGAATTTGTACAGGAACTGGTTCAAAAAGATATATAAGTTTTGTGGATGCAAGCCCGATACTTGGTTGATAATTGGGGGCACTTGTTGACATAAATAGTTGCAGTACTCTTTTGAATGTTACCGTCATGAGATACAGTGTTTTGGTGCATTGCGTAAGAGAGTTCAGAATCACTGGTAAATCTTTTTGCATAACAAAATAGGTAAAATGCGAGAGTCATTTTTAAAATTATTTAAAGGAGGAAATGCAGACGAAATTGTCTGGACTGCGGACATTTTTTATTGGATGGCCGGTAAAAAAGTAGCTGGGCAAGTCAATTCTGAATGGGAGAATGAAGTTGGTTATTTGCAGTTCTGCAAGGAATTGGGCATAATGCCATATTATTGGTATAAGAAATTCTGGCTTGGGGTGCCGCGATATACCGCTATAGACTTTATAGAAAGTAAGTCTGTTCTGGGGAGTAAGCGGTATGTATGGAAAACAGCAGTCGGTGAATTGTGGGGTGAAACGGTCTTTTTGAAAGAGAGCTGTTCGGAAGCCTGTGCAAAATATCCTGTTGAGAATGAGGATGATTTAAAAACACTACTCTATATTTTAGAACATCGTCAAATGATCCCTGATTGCATTGAAGATTATCACGAACGGTTTGAATTGTGGGTTGCTTATGGTGGCATTCCGTGTATAGCAATGCCCAGAAGTCCATTGTCATGTTTTTTTTACGAGTGGACCGGGCTTCAGAACGGGATTTACATGCTAATGGATTATCCAGGGCTTGTCGGGGAAATACTGAATTTGATGGAGGAACAGGAAATACCGATTCTGAATGCGGTGTGCAAGTTGTCGCCGCCTCTGGTTCATTTCGCGGATAATTTATCGAGTGAGAATTTCAGCAGCCTGTTTGAGTCATTCATGGCCGAGCCCTACAAACGCCGATTAAGTCGGCTGCACAATGCCGGAATAAAGTGTGCTGTCCATCTAGACGGGACGACGCGAGGACTACTGCCGCGACTTGCCGAACTCGGTATTGATGCCATTGAGGCACTGACACCATACCCATCGGGGGATATAACATCTGTGGAGATGCGTGAACTTATCAATGATACAAATGCCATTTTATGGGGAGGCGTACCAGGCGCCATGTTTTCAGAGCCATTTACGTGGAAGCACATGAAAAAGCATGTTGAAGATCTAGTGCAGAATTGGCATGGAACTAGATTTATCATTGCAGTCGCGGATCAGGTGCCTGCCAACGGTAATATTAAATTAGTGAAAAAAGTATCAGAACTTCTTAAGAGTTTGATGACATAAATTCCGTCCAGCTTAACTGAAAGGAATGACCTATTGTGGAACAGAACACAATTTTAAAAACGGCTCTTCACAATCTTGGACAGGCGGCAGGACGGCTTCAACTTGATGATACCATGCTCGCACGTTTGAGTGAGCCTAAAGAGAAGATCGAGATCACGGCAAACCCGGCACTTGCAAGCGGTCGTAATCTGCATTTCAAGGCGTTTGTGGTTCGTCATAATGACGCGATAGGGCCGGCAAAAGGCGGCATACGAATGTTGGCTGGCGTGAGCGTTGATGACGTAACGGGTCTGTCGATGGAAATGACATGGAAGACATCGCTGATAGGCGTGCCTTTCGGGGGGGCAAAAGCGGTATCTGCGTTGATCCGACAGGTCTGTCGGCGGCAGATAAAGAAGTTATCATACGCTCTTTTACTCGCGCGGTGCTTCGTCATATCGGGCCGGAAATATATGTACCAGTGCCTGATATGGGAACGAATGAAATGGATATGGGGCATATCCGTGATTGTATTCCTACTCAGGTGGCACATCGATAACCAATGGCTGCTTTGTTACAGGCAAGCCGGTGGTGCTGGGCGGTATTGTCGGCAGGCGTGAGGCGACTGGCAAAGGCGTGGTGTTTACAGTTCTGGCGG
>MHYA01000160.1 GCA_001825675.1 Planctomycetes bacterium GWF2_42_9
TGGCGGTTCTGCTGGTGCTGATAGGCACGATAATGTTCCTGCTGCAGCGGCGGATATTTACGATGCCGGTTTACAAGCTGATAGAATGGTTCCATCGGTTCCAGAAGGGTGAGACTGATCTGCCGCACCCGATATCTGATAGCGGGGAGCTGGGCAGGCTCGCGAGCGAGGTTGAACAGGTTGCTCTTGATCTAAGGATCGCCAGGAAAGTCGTATCGCGGAGCGCAATTGAGCGACTCGCGAAACATGATCTATGGAACGAGCACAAACTGCGCGATCTGATCCACGCCAAGGTGGGTGAGAAGGCTTTTTTTGTGGTGTCAAACCGCGAGCCTTATATGCATGTGCGTAATGAGAGCACAGGCGAGATAGACTGCATGAGGCCG
Source organism: Planctomycetes bacterium GWF2_42_9 (assembly GCA_001825675.1). Lineage (GTDB taxonomy): Bacteria > Planctomycetota > Phycisphaerae > Sedimentisphaerales > UBA12454 > UBA12454. Next base: position 387 of record MHYA01000160.1, read on the forward strand.
GCGGGCGGGGTTGTGGCGGCGCTTGATCCGATCCTAAAAGCCAGCGGCGGGACATGGGTAGCACACGGTAGCGGTAACATGGACAGGATGTTCGTAAATTCTAAAGACAAGCTGGGTGTGCCGCCGGAAGATCACAATTATATTCTGCGCAGAGTGTGGCTGAGTAAGGAAGAAGAAGAGGGGTATTATTACGGGTTTTCTAACGAGGGGCTTTGGCCGCTTTGTCATAATACTCATACAAGGCCGAAATTCAAAGATTCGGACTGGCTTAGTTATCAGAAGGCGAATGAGAAATTCGCGGATGCGGTGCTGCAGGAACTGCCGGGCAAAAATCCGTTCATTTTTATACAGGATTATCATTTTACGCTGCTGCCAGCGATATTGAAGAAAAAGCGGCCGGACGCGACGATCGCACTGTTCTGGCATATACCGTGGCCGAATCCGGAAATTTTCGCGATTTGCCCGTTTTATGCACAGATACTTGAGGGGATGCTCGGCTGCGACCTGATAGGTTTTCATGTTCAGTATCACTGCAACAACTTTCTTGAGACGGCAAACAGGCTGCTTGAATCGCGGGTGGATACGGAGCGTTTCAGCGTGGTGCGATCCGGCAAGGAGACGTTTGTGCGGGCGTTCCCGATAAGCGTGGATAACGGCGTGAAGGAGACTGCAAGTATCACAAGCGAGAGGCTGGAGCAGATAAAGAAAGAGTTCGGCCTTGAGAATAAGATCGTCGGGATCGGCGTGGAGCGAATCGATTACACAAAGGGGATCAAAGAGCGTGTGATCGCAATCGACAGATTTCTGGAGAAATATCCGAAGTACAAACAGAAGTTTGTTTTTGTGCAGATAGGCGCGCCGAGCAGGACGCATATTAAATCTTATCATGATCTTATGTCTGAGATCGACGAGCTGATAGAAAAGGTGAACTGGAAGCACTCGGATGGGAACTGGAAGCCGATAGTTTATCTTAAGCGGCATTTCGCGATGGCGGAAATACTGCCTTATTACATGCTGGCGGATTTTTGTATTGTAAGTTCGCTGCATGACGGGATGAACCTTGTTGCCAAGGAATACGTTGCCGCCAAGAATGATGACAGCGGAGCATTGATCCTGAGCCGATTTACGGGGGCTGCCAGAGAGCTTGGGGATGCGTTTCATATCAATCCATACGCAAGGGAAGAGTTTGCCGACACGATTAAAGAGGCGATAGAAACATCGCCTGATGAGAAAAAACATCGGATGCAAAATATGCGAAACACGGTAAAAGAGAACAACGTGTACCGCTGGGCGGCAAGTATCGTAACTGAGCTTGCGGCGATCAAAAAGGATTGAGAATGGCGTATGAAGCATCTTTTATCTGAGATCAAATCGCTGAAGGAACAGCTTAAAAGCGAGCATCTGTTTTTGTTTTTAGATTATGACGGCACGCTTGTCGAACTGGCTGAGCGGCCGGAGCTTGCGGTTTTTCCGGAGCATTGCAAAGACTTGCTTTTGTGTATGTCCGAGCAAAGCAGATGCCAGATCGCATTTGTGAGCGGGCGTGGGCTTAGTGATCTGCAAGGCGTAATCGGGCTGGATGATTGCATTTATGCCGGTTCGCATGGGCATGAGATCGCGGGAGACGGGCTGGCATACAAGCATGAGGTGCCGCATCACCACGCATTGATCGTGGCTGATGTGAAGCATGATCTTATTTCAAAACTGGGGGATATAAAAGGAGCGCATCTTGAGGATAAGGGGATATGCCTGAGCCTGCATTATCGGCTATGCAGCGCACCTGATAAAGAAAGGCTGAAGGAATATTTTCGAAAGAACATTTCGCCTTACGAAGAGGAAAACGCGGTACGGGTATCGTTTGGGAAGGAACTTTTGGAAGTTATGCCGGTGACGGACTGGAACAAGGGCAAAGCTGTTTGCTGGATACTGAAGAACAGGCCGGCGGCGACATTCGGGGGCAAGGCACTGGCGATCTATATCGGGGATGATCATACGGATGAGAGCGCGTTCGAGAAACTGCGGGATTGCGGGATCACTGTTCATGTTGGTCGAGGGAAAAAGTCGAGGGCGCGGTACTTTGTGAATGACGTTGGGGAAGTTTACGAGTTCTTGAAATATGTGCATGCGTGTTTGCAATGTTCGGGTGCTCATGCGGGTCCTAAGATCAGGCTGGTGGGGAAGGGGAAAAGTTATTAGTCGGCTGCGGGGATTTTTGCTTTTATCTTCTTGCAAAAATGTGCCGTGTTATGTAAAGTGGGCGGGAATTTATCCGAGCGAGTTGTTTCGTTTGGGTTATTTGCGGGCAGATAGCTCAGTTGGTAGAGCAATGGACTGAAAATCCATGTGTCGCCGGTTCAACTCCGGCTCTGCCCATTAATGTAAGTATAGGACTGACAAGCATTTACGCTTTTCGGTCCTTTTCCATTTATGGGCTGTACAGGGGGCGTGCAACAGGTGCGCAACAAATCTTGACTTAAGGCACTCGCCGAAGCCTTTCTGGCGCGGTCCAAAAGACCTCGATCAATAGCCAGATAGAACTTGCGGGTGGTCTCAAAGCTTGAGCCTGATGAAAAGCCAGCAATTCGACTAGTTCCTCTGTGAGCGGTAGCCCGCGGCGCTCGGTATCTTTGACATGCCATTGCCATGTATGGGCAGTATCAGATTTCGGCTGAACATCAACTGTCTTGTTTTCAAAGTCGATATCTTGCCAGCACAAGTTAAGAAGTTCGCCACGACGCATACTAGTTGTCAAGGAAAGTAAGACAATATGATCACAGGGCAGGGCATGGTACAACCAGCATGAGCAAAAAAGCGTTTAGTACGTGGAACTCACAAAAAATTCAAATAACGCTTAAATCGTGGCCAATCCAATCTTTTGTTATATAGCTGAAACTGGCGGCGTGACGAGGGCTAGTGCTTTTGTAATATCTCCAGGATACAAAAACCACCCGTCTACAATTTCCATAATCTCAAACATCCTAATGAAACATATCCGCATATTTATTCATCGGTTTGAGAATTCCGCCGCTTTGGCTGTAAAAATCGTCACCAAGCGTAAAAATTCCGTTTTTAATATTCGTCCATGTCGCCCCTGAGCATGGATGATAGCTTTTCATCTGTTCCCAGTTCTTATAGTTCTGGTGGCCGTTGGATTCTAATACGCCTATCTTCATGCCAGGCAATGGTGCAAGTCTTGCTGCCACGTTTTTATTCCAGTCAACCATAACAGGATTAACTGTTAAGTCTGCGCAGAAGCAGACGATGTTTTTATCGTACGCGGCCTGAGCTATTTGCAGGCTCATGCTCATTGTTTTGGCAATCGGTTTCAACGCGATGGCCTTATAACCCAACTTAATCCGCTCAAGAGATTCTCTTGTTGAATGTGCGCTTTCATCAGCAGCGACGCACACCGGAATATCTGAAACATCGATCAGGCATTCTTCAGGGTATGGTTCTTCAACCAAAATTATCTGCTCCAAGGCCCCGATCTTTTCGGCGTAGCGGAGCAATTTGAGGAGGTGCTCTTTATTGTACCGGCCATTAGCATCAAGGTAATACGCGAGCTTGCCGTTACTGGTATATGGAGTTGAATATTGTGACGCAAGACTGTGAATATCCTTGAGACGGTTGGTGTCCCATTCAAGCATGGTGTCTAGGTTATCATCTTTGTTGGGGTCTGAACCTATCTTAATTTTAAGGAAAAAATAGCCGTCTTCCAGAATGGTCTTGATCTGCTCAAGCGGTACGCCATAGGTCAATAGAGGGATTGCGCCAAGTTTATCATGGTGGCACGGCAAAGATGCTTTTAGTTGGTCAGGGATCATTTGGTCGAAACTTGTCATGCCATTCGCCTTGCAGTACACCACCCAAGCAGCATTATCAACAGGTACAAGGGCATTGAGAGCAAACGTTAAACGCAGATGAGGATTGCCGGTGATCTTTTTGCCACAATCATACGTTATTGGCAAAAGTTGGTCGAGCAGGTCTATCGGGCTTTGCCAACTGAGATGTTTTGCCTGTTGGGCGGCAAAAGCAGTCATAAGGAACATTATACTGTTGCCGGCAGATTCACTATAGCTGGTAAAAATAGATGCATCTGACCAGAGCGTACTTTGTACACCCAGACCAATTCCTTTATTGCCGTTATCATCTTCAAGTATGACGACAGACTGCCATAGTTCGCTCAAATAGCCGCCTTTGAAGCCAAAGGGGCTTATTAATGGCTCGCGTTCAAAATTGCAGTTGCTTTTCACGATTCTCATTTTAGTGATTCTCAAAGAATCTTTCGGCATTAGTCCAATCCAGCGGCAACGCCACCGGTTGTTTTACCGCGGCAGATATTTGCGCTGCCCAGCCGATCTCGCCGATTACCTGAGAATTTACAAAGCTCAGCGGTGATTTTGCATTGTTTTTGATACAGTCGATAAAGTGCCCCACCGCAGAACCGGTCTGATGTTCAACTACGTTGCCGCTGTCGGGTGTGGTAGTGTCATCTGGCCAGATACAGTTTTCCAGCCCCTGTTCTTCGCACTGCTTGCGATCCAGAGGGAATATCCATTTGCCTTGGGTCAATGATGATGACCAGTAACGTACTTTATTGGGACGGGGCTGCTGTGAATCAAATGCAAATGCGCCATCAGTACCATAGAGACTATGGAATGCGTCGTAGCCATTGCCATTATCTATATTGCCAAAGCAGAAGCCTGTTGAGCCGTTATCGAAATGGATCATAATATTCCAAATCGGGTCGGCCTCAAAGCCTCGGACTTTGGCGGGCATACTGGTAGCATATACACCGATAGGCTTTGCCTGACTTGCCATTGCAAATATCATTACCGAAATAGCGTGATTAATTCCCATGCCGATCGCGTCACCCATAATGTTCTTATTGAGCTTCCAGACCTTGTCGCCTGCGATATTGACCGGGTGACGATAGTTTATCTGTATTTGGGTGATATCGCCAAAATCGCCGGCAGCGACCATATCACGGAGCCGCTGCTCCATTGAGTCGAAGTATAATATGTAGTCGACGAACGTAATGAGCTTTGGGTTTGCTTTTTCAAGCTTTATCTCTGTGCAGAAATCAGCAAATGTAGTAGCCGCTGGTTTTTCGCTGAATACATGTTTGCCGGCCTTCATAGCGGCTATTGCTTGTGGGGCGTGGAAGCTGTTTGGACTTACAAGCCAGACTGCATCTATATCAGGATTATTTACGATATGGTTGTAATCTGTTACCAATAGCGACGGAGAAAGACCTACGCTTTTTAAAACTTCTGCGCCGCGTTCCTTATTGACCTCAAATAACGCCAGCACTTCCACATCATCGCGTTCAGTGAGACGCTTGAGCTGAACAGAACCCATCCAGCCGGCACCAACAAAACCAATTTTTATCTTGTTCATTGCCATTTTTTTATATCTCAGATAATTTTACTACCCTATGTTCCGCCGCAGACTTTATCGCCGCAAATGCAACACGCGTTGCCATTACCGCATCATCAACACCGCATACTATCGGCCCATCGCCAAGTATTTCATTAACAAAAAGCTCCAACGCGTGTGCGTGACCTTTATCGGGTTCGGCTGTAAAAATACGCATTGGGTCATTAGACTCTGCGGCCTCTTTGCAGGCAGCCTGTTTCTTTGCAAGCCAGCCTAATAATCCGGCCTCAGTACCTATAGTTGGATGACGATCAGTAAGCATCGGATATACTTTTCTGGCAGGCACGTCTTCAATTCCAGCAGTGCGAATTTCCAGCATGTGGTCAACGACAACAGCACCGCCGTTTCCGAATGCTTCATATAGCTCCTTGGGATACCCAAACGTACCATTGGCACACATAACCAGTGACGCCAATTCGCCCGTCTTGTACCGTACGATGACCGCGTGATTGAGCAGACCCTGCTCCATCGCAACCACCTCAACAGGCTCAGCCGCAAGAAACCAATTACAGATATCCGTAAAATGGGTCATTTCAAACAGCATTGGCCCAAAAGGCGCCTGCTGCTTATCAAATACCCAGGATTTCCAACTATACCAATCATCATTTATACGCACGGATATGGCCGCTTTGCCATTATCCGCCAGTAAAGGTCGTTTGGAACCCTCGCGATCAAAACGCCATGGACATGGCTTGGGATTATCCATGTGCGATCTGAAAATAGTATGAGCCTCACGCATTGCAGGCGAACTGCGACGATTGTGTCCAACGCAAAACGGTATTTTGGCTTCACGGACAATACTCTGTATCTCGTACATCTCTTCGAGAGTGCGAGCGAGAGGCTTTTCACAATATACAGGCTTATTAGCCTTGGCCGCGGCAGCGATAATGGGCAGCCGAAGCTTCTCGGTTGTAGCCACACAAATCGCATCCACCTCGGTATCATTTATAACCGCATTGAAATCCTTGCTTGTCTTCAACGGGCCAAACTTATCCTTGCATGTTCGTAAGGAGTCGTCTGAGAGATCACAGCAGGTATGCAACACCATCTTCTTGGAATGAGCAATATTTGGTATATGCTGCGATTGCGCAAGCATACCACAACCAATAACAGCAAAATTTAATTTATCTGAGTAAACCATTATCGATCCTTCTAATTTCTATACTGCACAATACAACCCAGTGATTGAGGGCCAAGCTTTTGGCTTATTATTGCTCTGCCATTTACGATCTGCGGAGAAATAATTTTATCATTCCAGGCATCGTAATACTTAGCCCCTTCTCTGTGCTCAATTGCTAAAACTGGCCCTCTTACCGTTGTGAACCGACTATTGTATAATGTCCAAACAGTTTTGTCTGTGCCTGCAAACTTGTTAGCGTAAATATGCGCTCGTTCCGTTACAACCAACGGAGTTATATCATTCGAGTAAAAACAGTCGCTGAATTTTTTCTGAATACTCATTGTTTTGATCATAAGTTCATTTCTTGTTCTTTCATCAAAAACGAACCAGCCATTATCATAGAATGCGTCACCATTGAAGAAAACAAATTTATACCTGTTAATACCATTCACGGAGCGTTCATTTCCAGATGTCAGATCAACTTGTTTAACGTCAGGGAATATATATCTGTATACAGTCATTGGGGGGTCTGAATACATGCCCGCCTGCTCATCTAAAATATCATGCGATTTCACAAATGTTTCGTGAAGAGATAAGTAATAATATTGAATATTTCCATCGACGAACTGCGTGTTCAAATCTGTTAACGGAAATTCAGTCCAAATCGCTACATGATCAGGCAGTGCTTCACGAAGCCGCTTAATAAGGTCATGGGCAGCCAGGTTATACCAACTTGGACTTCGATGACCATGCTCCCTGGAGTAACAGGCGCTGGTATGCCATAATCCGAAAACATCAAGATATATACAGTCGGCGTTTGTATCACTTTGAACTCTTTTTGCAGTTTCAACTAAAAAATCCTGCCAGTCTTTTTGCTGAGGGCATACGTAAAATACATTGGGCCCTGCCAACTTGCTGCCATCAGCACGGACTATAACAGCTTTTTCACCCACACGTTTGCCAATTTCAGTGCCCGAACTGCAGCGGTCCGGGACCAAATATAAGGATACAGGCATATTATATTGCTTTTGGAATTTGCTTATGGCTGACCTGAATGGTTCAAGGCCGCCAAAATTATCATAGGAATATTGGCCATAGGCTGTATCGCCTACACCATAACTTTTTTCATTGTCTTCCGTACTGTCAATGTGAAACCAACGGTAGAAATGGATCGCGTCTGCTGATAAACCACCCCAATATTCCTTATCCTTTTTCAAATACTCATTGATCTGGAACTGCCTGGTTTTTCTGTTGAACATTGGAGGCGTTTTTAAATCCTGCCAGGATACTTTTTCAGATAGAAAATAATCTTTAAGAAGAGATATTTTATTGAACCAATCTCTGCTTGCCGGTCTCTTAGCATTGTACCAGGTTTTTATCCAATCCTTATAGGCGGTCATTGCTTCCTGCCAATCACCATTGTGGAAGACAAGGGCTGTTTCCGTAAACTCCATCAACTGATTAGGTTCAATAGTATAGAGCTCTTTGGAGTACTGTATGAATCCAGAGACTCCACTATTATTTTTACTCAAAGAATAAACAATCGGAGCATAATTGAGGTTATGAGTTATAACTGCCAAACCAAGCCCAGCCTTGGGATTGTAAATATCATAGAACTGCATTGGAAAGGTATGGTCGTTAGCAGCTATATGGAATCCTTCCTGATTACTGATGACATTTCGGTATTGAGGAAAGAAAACCCAGGTATCAGCGGTATTGTCAATTTTGATACCTTTAAGCACAGGAAACTTAATTTCCGGACTCACCGGATCTCGGGAAGTATTTTTTACAGAAAGGCGCATTTTAACCTGAGGTGTGTCGTCTGCCGTGCAAAAAACAGTAAGCTTGAGCGGTACCGATGCTATTTTGCTTTGCAGTTCGATGATTGCTTTTGAGGCTCCGACGCTAACCGTTTCGGCAATAAAATCTCGGCCTGTCAATATTTGATCGCCTACTGTAACCTGCAAACCGGAATTCGCATCCAATGCTTGTTCGGTACCAATAGACCAACGGTTCACCAGTTTTTCTATCACAAAACCGTTGCTGCAATTGATAATCATCTCATAGTATGAATTCCCGCAATTAATTACATCGCCATCTTTTTGTATGTACGCTGTACGGTATGGCGGCTGGGGCAGCATGGGCACACGCGATATCTCCGGATCTTCGACCAACTTGGGGACAACTCTGCCGCTGGAGGTATTAAGTGTCACAGCAGCTATGTCAACTGTTCCACCAAAAAAACGATTGTGGAAAACAATTGATTTGAGTTTTCGGCTTTCATCAACCGGCACCGCATAAGCCCCGGCAGATCTTCTAATGACATAACCTTGATCTGCAATTGAATACGGAAATTCGACATCGGAATCTCCGTCTGCATATACAAGCTCTACTGAAAACATTTCAATGTCATTAAAATAAAAAGGCACATCAGGAATACCGCCATAACGGCTCGTCGTGGCTGGAAATTCTGAAACCAGAATAAAAAACGCTTCGCTTGCATTCCTATCAATGTTAATATTAATTACATCGTCACGACTGATCGGGAAGAAGAATTTTCTGGTTACTTTACTGCCGAGGAAATCTACCTGTTGCTGGTTTACCGACATATCTTCCGGCGATGTTATAATATTATTGCCTTCTTCTTTAATTTTAAATGGTATTCCATTAACGGATAAAAGTTCTGATTTAAAGACATTACCACCATCAATGATCATGGCATATTTTTGTAATCCACGATTTACAACATTGCTATAATTATCATTGAATGCTCCTTCAAGATCAAGCTGGCTGAAATTTTGTGTATTTTTTACTTCATCCCAACCCGCATTATGTACAAAAGCTTGTGGCTCTTGCGGAATTTGATCAGAAAAGATGAGGGAATCAAGTGCAAACGAAGCACTAGAATCAATCGTGCTGACTTCGAATTCTACCGCTTCAGCTGTAAAATTAAACTTCTTTGTTCCGATCGCTACATGCCATTTATCATCATTTACAATCTGCGTGCAGTCAATCAATTTTTCACAAACACGCGTTCCAGAGTCATCATTTCCTGACAATGAAACAACACTGAATTTACTGTCGTCACGGCAAATGCCTTTAGCTTTGTAGCGTAACAGGTAATATCGGAATTGCTTTGTGTTTTGGGGCGTAAAGCTAAGTTGCCACTTCTTAGTTATTCTATTCGGCACTTGGCCGGAAACTTCGAACAAGGAACCTGTGCCACATTTGCGCACTAGATTTGAACCACCCTGGTCAATTGCTCGATTCGAGACAACAACTCCCATTGTCGCGTTTATATTATCTGATGCTCTATCTTTTGTTCCTTTCACAACAGATTTGAAATTTTCTGAATCAAGTGGAATCTGCCATGTGGATGTTTTAGAATCAGACTTAACGGTTTGAGCCAAAGCTAGTACGGATATCCATAATATAATTGCCACAATATCAAGTACCCTATGTGTCCCAATTGGACAAAAATGTACTATATCTTGCAACAAATCTTTTTTCAAAAACATTGCCTCTCCGTAAACCGTAAAAATGCTATGAAAAGCTCATCTAACTGTAACTCACTGCCAGGAATTAATTTTGATGATATTAAGATGATCTTCAGCAGTATTATTTTTTGCGCGACATAAGTATCAGCCAAACAAAACGACTATGAACTAATCATTTCATATTATCGATCATCTGTTTTTTGCTTTCACTATTTTCGCCAATACCCTTGTTTTCAACAGTGCCATCGTCGGCATAATTACGATCCAGAGCCGATAACCGCTTGAACATGAGGATCATGTCTTTTATTCCACCAGTTGTAAGCCAGATTGTCACGAGTAAGCCGATAAGACAGGAAGCCACGAGCCATATTCGCCAGAACGCAAGCCAGGACGCATCAGAAACGTTTTTGTTAAAAAATGTGTTATATATCGTTCCGACCAGAAATATTCCAAAACACAGCACTGTCCAGCCGATGCACAATATGTAAGTTAGTTTATCCTGCATCGACAATTGGTTGCTTATACCCAGTTTTGCCAGCCATGAACTGTGATCCTGTACCTCCGACATCTCATCGGCGTACTTACCCTTGTGAAGCATCCGGTCCAAGTCAAAGTTCTGCTTAGTTCCAAGCAAGCTGATGCCAATATATAATGTACACGAAATAACCATTGTTATCAGATAAATCCATTGACTGTTGATGGGAAAGTGAGGATTGAATTGCCGAATCAGTATGCCGCTCACCGCAAGGACCGAACCGATAATCATTGTCCACCATGCAGCCGTCGTTGTACCACGTTTCCAGTACAATCCTCCGGCGATTACGGCACCAGCACCACCAAGGTAAACTGCGCCGGTAATAGCAAAGTACATGAAAATGCTTTCGTTTTGCTTGAACAGACAACTCCAGAAGAACACAAACAGCGTTACTGCTAAAATTGCTATTCGCAATATCAGCAAATGCTGCTTGGGGGCAAACGGTGTTTTTCGGAATGGCAGAATCACATCCTGAACCAAGATGGTTCCCCACGAATGCATATATGCCGTATGCGTGCCGATAAACGCGGCCAGGATCACCGCGCACATGCAGCCAAGCAGTCCATGACCTAAAAACGTCGCAGCAGCAACAGGAACAATCGCTTGCGCCCTGATAGTCTCACTTTCAACACCGCTGAGCACGGCTTCAGCATGCCGGGCCTGAGCACTGAAATCAGGGTGGGTCATTACCGCATATGCGCATATCGGGATCAGGAGATAAAAGAATGTAGAAGTGACATCCCTGAGATTACCGAGGGCGCGTCCCATTTTCTGCTCATGTGCATTGATGGCAGCACAATTAAATCCAGACGATCCCTGCCAGGACATGTAATTGTAAAATACAGAGACCATGCCTATAATAAAGTACCACATATTGAAATCAGGCACATCGCCAGCATGGAACGGATTTATCAACGATGCATTAGCGGGAGCTTTAGACAAAGATTCGGAAAGCTGCGACCAATCGAATTTAAACGCCAGCACCACTATGATTATTATAAAAACGATATTACAAAACGCACCCTGCAGAAAATCCGTGATCATGATGGCGATCTGACCGCCGGCGAATGTGAAATATAAGGCCAAGGACAAAAGTATTGCCATCAAAAGCGGATAAGTTGGCACGAGCAATCCGGCGATATTGCAGTACTCAGGCAAACCAATAAAGTAGATCAGGAAGCGTGTTCCAATGGCAGGAAAAATTCCGAAATTTATGACGCCGGAGAGGAATCCAATAATCCCGGTAAAAATTCGAAATCGTTTGCTGTACCGGACTTCGAAAAACTGCGCCAATGTCATTGCGCGAGTTTGCCTATAGCGATATATCAACCAGCCAGAAAGCCCTATTATGATTGGAACAGGGACCATCAACATGGCCCACCACACTGAACTGAAGCCTCCCTTGTAGTACATTTCAAACCAGGCAATGACCGCAATAGAACTCGACATAGCACCTGAAACGGCGAGCATATACCTGCCAGCGCATCGATTAGCCGCGAGGAAATCAGCTACGCTGCGAACAAAACGCTTGGTATAATTTGCCATGAACAGCAAAAACGCCACAAATCCTATTACTATACACCAATCTAGAGAATTCAAATTCATGATTTATCCGATTTCGATTAATCCAACGTTTCAGGAGTAGCTAACTCAACACCAGATGGAACTTTTGCTTTAATCTTCCATTTATCGTTATAGGCCGTAAGACCAATGTAACATTCACCCTTAACAGTATTAAATTTAGCACCTAACGATTCTGGTATTTGCACAACGGATTTTGTTCTCGATATCGGCTTGATCGAAAGAACGGAACATCCCGGAGCACTCGGCCTTACGCCTAATATCGATGCTATAAAATGATAAAGAGGATGAGAAGACCACGCATGACAATCGCTTCGGCTTGGCGCCGGCTTCTCGGCGAAAGTTGTAAGACCATTATCAAGCATATCATGCCATAACTTAAGATCCGGCCAGATCAAATCAGCACGTCCAAGATGATACATGGCTTCAAATAGATAAAATTTAAAATAAACAGTAGCCTTGGCAACGCTCACATCATTAAGAATATTTTCCAGTAAGACTTTACCATCCACTACTCCAAGGTATGTATCCGTGAGTATTGCGAATATGTTCGTATGTTGGCTCAAGTATAAACCACTGGGATCATCGATAAATATCTGCCGCTTGGTATCAAATGCAACTTGGCACAATACATTTTGGACATTCGCTGCTTTTTGGCGAATCTGATCTGCACTTTTTTTATCACCGGTAATATCGTAAATATTAGCCGCCTGCTGGAGCGCATATAAATAGAAAAAACTAACCAAAAAGCTGTTGCCCTGCGAAGCTGCTGGAGGTTCACCATTTTTCCAGCCGGCATCTGCGGAGGATTTATTTAAATCTGCCCAATCGACAAATGCCCAGCCCGGCATATTACCAACCCCCGGCACCTTGCCAATCAAACCATTGTCCTTAGTGCATCGCTCAAAAGC
>MHYA01000161.1:0-13286 GCA_001825675.1 Planctomycetes bacterium GWF2_42_9
ATCCCTTTACAGTGATTGTATAATTTCAAAAATATATTCTTCCGCAAACGAGCTTGCTGCAAATATATCTTTTGAAATTATATCGCTTCGCGATTTTGCCTTAAAGCAAATAAACCGCGTGGGCTAAAGACTACACTACGAATTAATTTCAGATTTGAAATTTGAAAGACGAGATTCTTCTCCCTCTGAATTTTGTTTTTTTAAGCAACAAAATTCCTAAAGACTCGGGAGTCTACGCCCCCAAAGGGGCTCCGACGCTGCGCTCTGTTCAGAATGACAGTGTACGGACGAATGTAAAATTTGAGATTTGAAAGTTCAGAGATGAACCCATCGGTTTATGCTGCGCTCCAACGATGGGCTAAATGACTAAATGAATTAATTTGATTTATGATTCATATTCCAACACAGGCCGATGATTACTGCGAGGATGATGAAGCACGCAGGGACTATATAAAAAGCGTTCGCAAGGCCGTTTGAGCTATGATTGCCAACGAAGCCCATAAGCCAAGTGAAGAATCCGCAGCCGGGTACGCCCGCGCACGAAAGCAAAATGAATAACATTGTCGTATCGGATTCGGGCATACAATCGGAGCAGAAACTTTGGACGCTTGGCCAGAATGGCGCGGTTGCGACGCCGCTCAAAAAGAGCAAACCAAAGAACAACCAAAGATTTGTTATCACGGGGAAAAAGAGGGTTATCATAGTTCCGGCAATCGCGGAATAGACAATCAACTGTTTTAAATGGTGCTGATGGAGGAGGTAGCCCCAGCCTGATCGGCCAAGAACCATACCGGCAGCGAAGAAAGCAGTGCCTGCGCCAGCGGCCCAAGCGGCGGCGGAAAAATTTAACTGAATGTAACTTGCAGTCCAGAATGTCAGGCAGAATTCGCCTCCGCCAGCGACGAACATCGCGGCGAAGAAAAGCCAGAAACGCGGAACTTTGATAATGGAAAGAGAATGATTACGAACAACAGACCAGTGAATAGGTTCGGTATGTTCGGGATATTTATTGCGCGAAGGCAGCAGAAGGAGCAGGGCGGGAATCAAAGCTGATAATGAAACCGCGCCGATAATCAATCGCCAGGAAACGCCGAGGGTGAGCAGTAAACCTGAAATCAAAACAGTTGCCAAAACACCTACGGACCAAAATGAATGCGTGAAGTTGATATATCGGCCGGGCTGATCGAGGTGCAAATCCTGAATGAACGGTGTCGCGAGTCCTTCGATGACGCCTTCACCTATGCCGGCAATCATAAGGCCGAAGAATAGAATGCCATAAGCGGGGGCAATAGCACAAAGGCCGATGCCGATGCCCATAAACAGAACAGAGATGCCCATGGTTTTTCGTTTTCCCCATCGGCCAGCTGCAAAACCGCAAACCAGCATTGCCAGTACCATTGGGATTGAACGGCCGACCTGAAGTGCGCCGCCTGCGGAAAGACCGCCTGCCTGTAGCGAAAAGCCGAGTTCGTTGGCGAGTGCGACGAGAGCGACGGGGATCGCGACTGAACCGGCAGCGTAACTGATGAACGAAGTAAAAGCGGCGTAATCGTAACGGCCGAAGGACATTTTTCTATTTTGAGACATTTTCTAATTATAAGTGAAAAACTAAAAGTGAAAAGTGAAAAGTTGTTGAATCGCTTCGCGATGACATTTTTAAAGTTTGCCTAATTTATTAAACAAAGTATAGGAACAAATCGCAATTTCAAATTTGAGATTTGAGATTTCAGAAAGTGAAAAGCTAAAAGTGAAAAGTGAAAAGTTATTGAATCGCTTCGCGATAATTTCTATTCCGCGTTGGCTAAAGCCTTACCTACGACGCTGTGATCCCAATGACGCGTGGCCGCTGCGGCCACGGCTAAACAGCAAGAGGATAAATGTTAGTATAATTTTTTGAATCTTGTGCCGGGGTAATAGAAATCCAGGATTTCTTTATATGTTTTGCCTTGGCGAGCCATTTCACGAGCGCCGTATTGGCACATTCCCACGCCGTGGCCAAAACCTTTTCCTGCGATGAAGAGAAATTCATCTTTCATACTTATGATAGTGCAGATGGTGCTCTGGATTTTTGCACCGGTCGGATCGACAGCGAGGCGTAAATCTTCGCCGCGGAGATAGCCGACTTTGCCGGTTGAGCCTATTAATTTTACACTAATGATTCTTGAAAGGCCGCCTGCATACTTGCTTTCTTTGGCGGGTTCGATCTTGTTGATCGTGCCGAGTTCTCTAAGCGAAGGATAACGTGCAAAAATATTATCATTGACCGTTTGTTTGTCGAATGCGGCATCGGGCCAATAGAATAAACTTGGTTTTGTGTTGTATCTGCACCACGGACAATCGACGCCCTGGAGCGGGAAGAACTCGTCGCCGAATACGTTTACGGTGTCTTCAGTGTGGCCGCCGCAAACGGAACTGTAATAAGTCGGGAAGATATCCCAATTTTCGATCTGGCAATTCAAAACCAGACCTGCGGTTGCGGTGATAGCGTCGTTGGTTCGCATTGTTTCGGCACGCATACCTTTATAAACCTGATTTGCCTGCGTTGCTTTTACATCCCACGGACGATTTTTGCCGTGCTTTGATTTGATATATAAGACATAAGTTCTGGCGGCGATTGCTTGTGCTTTTAATGCTTCTGTTTCCCAGTAGCTTGGCATTTCGGAAGCGACAACGCCTGCGAGGTAATCTTCGAGTGAAAGACTATTGATGACCATCAGCGTTTTGTTGTCCGGGTTTACGATAAGCTCAAGGTTGCCGTGGAATTGCTGATTATCGTTAATCGCAAAAGGAGTATCTACAGCGGGCTGAAAGACTAAATGCCTGCTGTTGTATTTTTTGAATCCCGCTTTGATGCAGTTTCCGTCGACGACGATCGTAATGAAATCCGGTTTTTGAATTTCATTAATGACGGTCAGTTTTTCTGGGTCTGCGACGCGGTAATCGCCGCGAGCGTTAAAGCTGATCTTAGTAACACTTTCATTGAGGAGCACCTTGACTGCAAACATCTCTGGAGTTTGTGCACTAAGATTCGTTATGGGCCCGCTTGGTGAATAGCAGCAAACCGCGAGGATAAATGCCGCTATAACGACAAAACTAATTACGTAATGCTTAAACATCCTGTTTACATTTTTTCTATGAAAGTTACTCTATTTTTCTAAGATCCAAACCGAGGCTGTCGAGCATCTGACGAATTTCAGAAAGGCTCGTAGCGCCAAAGTTTTTCACGCCCATAAGTTCAGCTTCTGTCTTTGAGCATAAATCGCCCATAGTTCTGATATTTAATTGAGCAAGGCAATTTTTAGCGCGGACAGACAGGCCGAATTCCTCGACAGATTTAGTCATAATCTCGTCTTCCATATCGTCGTCATCGTCTTCGAGATTCAATTTGGAGAAATCTTCCGGGAATTTTCCTTCTGAAGCCATACCGAGACGCAGGCCTCTTGATTCGAGCATTGCCTTAATTTCAGTAAGCGAAGTTTCGCCGAAGTTCTTGTATGCCAGGAGTTCTGTTTCTGTGATCTTTAGCAGGTCGCCGATGGAGTTGATATTCATTTTCTTTAGGCAGTTTCTGCTGCGGACTGAAAGCTCAAAATCTGAAATAGGGGTTTCGAGGATTTTTGTCTGCTGATCTTTGCTTTTCTCTATTTCTTCATCAAAGAACATTGTCTTGGAGCTTTCGATGTCCTTTTTGAAAAGGATCGCTCTAAGATTGTTCGGATGATATTTAAGTACCTGATTGACTGCGTATATTGCTTTTTCAAATTCGCCGTTATCTTCGTAAAGCACAGCCATATTGAGCAGAGCATTTACGTAAGGTGTGCAGTTATTCGCAAGCTGTTGGTAATAATCCAGAGCTAATTCTTCATCGCCGCGAAGGTCGAGAAGGAAAGCGAGATGGAATAAAGCCTTTGCGTAGCTGGGGTTAATTTCTGCGGCAGTTTCGAGATTTGCGATAGCATTATCGTAATCGCCTTTTGCCTGAAGAAATCTACCGAGTGTGTAGTGATACAACGCGCTGGCGTTTGCGTAATTTTCGCAGCCTTTGAGGATTTTGGCGGCATTATCTAAATCGCCTTTAAGGCGGTAAACGCAGACTTTTGCGCAATTAACAGCTAAAGCATCCTCGCCTGCTTTGGCGGCTTTATCCAATGCTTCAATAGTTTTATCGAATTGGCCGATCTTGCGAAGGCAAAAAGCCAACTCCAGATATTTTTCTTTGCTTTCATCTGCTTTTTCGAGCAATTCGACAGCTTTTGCGTATTTGCCGAGAATAGCCTGGGCAGAGCCGAGAATTAAAAAGTTCTTTTTGCCGGACTTTGCAAGTTCCTGCTCTAATTTTTCGGCGAAAACGAGTTTGTTCTTTTCGCTAGAGTTTACATAATCTGCTGTTGCAATAATATCTTCAAACGTGATATTTTCAGCGCTTAATAGATCGATTTTCGGCTGACTTACTACTGTCATTGTGTTTTTGCTCCTATTGTGCGATAAAGTTTTATTATTAGTTCGGGAAAAAAGGTATTATAGTAACAATTAAAATTAATGCAATAGCATTTTAATGTGTTAAACTGACCTGATATGTCTGGTAAGCTGTATCTAATTATATGGTAAATCGATGGATAGATTAAAAACGATTTGTATAGCGGCCAATATTGTTCTAATGCTTTTCGCAGCAATAGTTTGTGTTATTGGAGCGGTAATGGGGGCAGGATGGACAAGGGGGTTCTTCGGGGCGATACCTGGGGAGAGCCTATTAATTAGTATAGGTTTGTTGGCGGCGGCGATGGTGCTGGAGTTTTGGAACGGCGGTAAGGTGCGTTTAACGATCCGAATGTGGTTTAAATGGAGAAAAAGCGATATATTAATCGCGGTTTTGCTTTTGGGGGTGCTGATATTCATTTTTTATTCCAGAGTGTTGTCGGTGCAATCGCATAATTTGAAAAGCATCTATTTTGTGCCGCATATTTTCACGTGTCTGCTGTCTTATGTCTGCATTCTTAAGGCGGCTTTTTTTTCGGCTAAATGCCTGATGGACAAATCCTGTGAAACCGAGAAAGATTCATTCAGGTTGGTTTGTCTGGGATTTCCTTTGTTAACTGCGGGAATAATAATCGGCAGTATCTGGGCGAAGTCGGCGTGGTCGAGCTGGTGGAGCTGGGATCCGAAAGAGACTTTTTCGCTTGCGGTGTGGTTTGTTTTGGCCGCTTATCTGATTTTCAGGAATTTCTGCGGACAAAGATTTTTGCGTTTGAATTGCTTTTGGGTTATCATCGGATTTTTAATGATAATACTTGGCGTTACTGTTGTGAATTTTTCAAAAATTTTCGCAGGCCTTCATAGTTATACGGGATAGAATGATCTTAACTTGTCAAAGCGTGAATTTTAGCGAATGCAGCGGAGAGGCTATAAATTTTGTACTCGATAAATGCCAGCAGGAGAATTTTCTTAGTGCTTGCGAAAAAATGCAGGAGATTGGCGAATGCTTAATACTCAACACGTGCAATCGTCTGGAATTTTATTTTTATGCCAGGGAAAATTTTGATGTGTTGCAGTTTATCGCGGACACTGTCGGAAGTGAATGGGCTGAATGTGCGCAGAACTTTGAGGGGATTGAAGCGGCGAGGCATTTGTTCAGAGTGGCGGCGGGGCTGGAATCGCAAATAATCGGTGAGAATGAGATTTTTGCGCAGTTGAAAGCGGCGTATAGTTTTGCATTGGATTGCGGGACAATAAAAACGGCATTTCATCATTTGTTTCATTCGGCGTTTCGGGTCGCAAAGGCTGTAAGGAGCCAGACGGATATAAGCAGCGGGGCTCTTTCGATAGCGGGAGCGGCGATTGCAATGGCGCAGATAAACTGCGAGATCGAAAAGGCGAAAGTTTTTGTTGTAGGCTCCGGCGCAAACGCTGAACTATTGGTAAAGCATCTTGCCAAGAGAAAAGTTAAAGATGTTACGGTTGTCGCGAGAAATCACTGTTCGGCTATGCGGCTGATTGGGAAAACGAGTGGGAAATTTATGGAAATTGACGGACTTGCGGAAAATATTTTGCAGGCGGATGTTGTTTTTACCGCGACATCTTCAAAATCGCCATTGATTCGAGAAGAAATGATCAAGGAGCGAAGCAGGCCGCTGGTGTTGATCGATGTTTGTGTTCCGCCGAATGTTGACGCGGGGGAGAATGCGAATGTGAAGTATTTTAATATTGAAAGTTTGAACGAAATTATCGAAACTAATAACAATAAACGCAAAAATGAAATTCCAAAAGCACAGGCGATAGTAAATCAGCATTTGACGGGTATTTCCGAATGGCTGGAAAATAAACACGCAGTTACAATGGTGGATTAATGGATATGATTCGCATAGCGACACGTTCGAGCAGTCTTGCTCTGATTCAGACACAGACTGTCGTGGAGGCAATTTCCAAACGCAATCGCAAAACAGAATTTGAAATAATCGAAATAAAAAGTCAGGGCGATATTGATAAGAAAAAGCCTTTGTGGAAATTATCGGAGGCGGGATTTTTTACTTCCGCGATAGAAGCTGCTCTGCGTGAGAATCAGGCGGATATAGCGGTTCACAGTTATAAAGATTTGCCGATAGAAGCGGCGAACGGGCTTGTGGTTGGCGCGGTTCTGGACAGGAGATACTGTCAGGATTGTCTGATATGCAAAAATAAAATTAAATCGCTGGATGAATTGCCTAAAGGCGGGAAGGTTGGGACGTCGAGTTTGCGGAGAAAGGCACAGCTTTTGAGTTTTCGGCCTGATTTGAGATGTGAGCCGATAAGGGGCAATGTGCATACGAGAATAAATCAGGTTGAAAAGGGGGAGTTTGACGCGACGGTGCTTGCTTACGCGGGAATTGAACGGCTTGAATTGACAGATACGGTTTCGTTTGAATTTAAGCCGACGGAATTTTTGCCTTCGCCTGCGCAGGGGGCGTTGGCGGTGCAGGCAAGGGCAAACGATCATGAGGTGTTGAAACTGCTTTCGGCAATCGACGATGCGAAATCGCGGGTTTCATCTGATACGGAGCGGCTTGTTCTGCATAAGATCAAAGCGGGCTGTCATACGCCTGTGGGGGTGTATGCGAAGATTGAAGGCGAATTTTTGGAGATTTACGCATTTGTAGCGGATGAAAACGGGAAGAACGTGATAAGGAAAAAAATAAAAGGGCAGTTAAAGGCGGCGGTCAAATTAGCGGATGAAATGGCGAGTGAACTTTTAAAGTCTGGCGCGGCGGAGCTTTTGAAGAATGGATAAAATAAAAAAATGCAGAGTTTATTTGGTAGGGGCGGGGCCGGGGTGTTCGAAATTGATCAGCATCAAAGGTGTGGAGATTTTGCGGCAGGCTGATTGCGTTCTGTATGATAAACTTATCGGCAAGGATTTGCTGGATTATGTTTCGGCGGATGCTGAAGTAATTTATGTCGGCAAGGATAAAGCGAAACAGGAATCCATTAATGAGCTGCTTATTCGCGCGGCAAACAATCATAAAATTATAGTGCGATTAAAGGGCGGAGATCCGATGATTTTCGGCAGGGCGACAGAGGAGATAAGGACGCTCATCGAGAATGGTATTGATTTTGAAATTATACCGGGCATAACGGCGATAACGGCGGCGGCGGCGTGCAGTGCTGTTACGCTGACGGATAGGAATACGGCATCGTCGCTTTCGATTGTTACGGGGCAGAATGCGCAGGGGCAAACGACACGAATTGATTATGCAGGTTTGGTGCGAGTTAAAGGCACAATCGTTTTTTATATGACTGTGGGGAATATGAGGCAGATTTGCCAAAAGCTGATGAAGGGCGGACTTGACGCGGAGACGCCAGCGATTGTTGTCGCGAACGCATCGCTGCCGAATCAGAGAATAATCATTGGCTCAATTTCCAATATCGCTGATAAATGCAAACAAGCGAATTTGCAGCCGCCGGCGGTAATGATAATCGGGAAAAAATGCGTGAGCCTTTTGCAGGGTAAACCGTTGTTCGGAAAAAAAATTGTAATGACGCGCGATGCAGAGGGCAATGCGGAATTTGCGTGCAAACTTGCGCCGCGAGGTGCAGAGGCGATTGATATGCATTGCTTTGAAATTCAGGAATGGACGGATAAAAAGGAGTTCAGGCAGGCGGTTGAAAAAATAAAAAATTTCGATTGGGTATTTTTCACAAGCCCGAATGGCGTGCGGATATTTTTCAAGGGGATTAAAAAGTTGCGGAAAGATGTTCGCGTTTTCGGGGATACGAAAATCGGATGTATAGGCAGCGAGACAGCAAGGGCGATTGAAGAATATGGGATAAATGCGGATTTTGTGCCGGTGCATTATACTTCCGCGGATTTGATGAATGAGTTTGTCAAAAAATATAGGCCGCGGGGTAAGAAGATTTTGCTTTTGCGTTCTGCACTTGCTGAAAAGATGGAAATTAAAGGCGCGAAAACGGAAAATGTTTCTATGTATACGGCGGTGAAGACGAGTGGCGGTATTTCTAATCTTGATGAAGAGATAGACTGGATAACATTCGCGAGCAGTTTTGCGGTGAAGTGTTTTTTTGAGAAATTTGATTTGCGACTGATTGAGAATGTAAAAATAGCGTCAATCGGGCCAGTAACTACGGAGAGCTTGAGAAAATTGGGCATCGAGCCGACGGTCGAAGCGAAAGAACATACGATCGATGGATTGGTCGAAGCGATGGAAAAATATGGAAATCACGAATGAACACGAATAAAATTTTACGTAAAACGGTTGCGGTTGCGAGGCTCGTTTCGGTTGCGAAAAACGTAAGTCGTCTAATTCGCAGCGCAAGACATTAAAAGATAAAGAAACTTAAATGATTAATGTTTCACGATTATATTGCGGGATTGAAAATTCATCGGACAGATTTCGGTATCAAGCCGATAGGCCGATGGGGGCAATCGCTGTTTATAACTGCACGAATAAGTGCGGGCAGAAATGTTTGCATTGTTACAGCAGGGCAGGCGATATACCAGGTGAACTTGATACGAACCAGGCTAAGCGACTTTTGGATAATTTAGCGGAAATTAAATGCGGTGTTGTTCTTTTCAGCGGCGGCGAGCCGATGGAACGAGCTGATATTTTCGAGCTTCTCAAATACACAAATCACATCGGATTGCGGACGGCAATTTCGAGTAATGGAAATTTGATAACGGCCAGTATGGCGAAAAAAATAGCCGATGCGGGCGTAAGTTATGTCGGCATTTCGATTGACGGAATGCGCGAAACGCACGACAAGTTCAGAGGTATTGCGGGCAGTTTCGATGGTGCTATTAGCGGGATCAAAGCGTGTAAAGATATTGGAGTAAAGGCGGGAATCCGATTTACGATGACGAACCGAAATTTCAATCAAATCAATGAAATTTTTTCAATCGCAGAGGAACTTGGGATTGCACGAGTTTGTTTTTATCATTTGATCTCGGCGGGCAGAGCGGTTGATAATGATTTAAAATGCAGTGAAGAGCAGGTTCGGAGTGCTTTAAATGATATTTTAACAAACGCGAAACAATTTTCGTCTAAAGGCGTAACGGAAGTTTTAACGGTCGGCAATCATGCTGATGGTGCTTTTATTTTGAATCGGCTTAGGCAGGAAGGATCGGATTTGTATGAGAAAACTTATGATCTTTTGCAAAAATTCGGCGGCAATAAGATAGGCACGAAAATTTTTGCTGTCGATGCGGAAGGTAATGTTCACCCTGACCAGTTTTGGCGTGATTTTACGATGGGAAATATCGTGCGGCAGAATTTACGCGAGATTTTAGGGAAATATTTTGATATATTTAATGATAAGATGAAATTTTTGGAAGAAGGCGTGAAATGCAAAGAGTGCAAATGGCTGAAGATATGCGGCACTAATATGCGGAATGGAAAACTTGAGCCGGAGTGTTATTTGGATGATGAAGAAATTTGAGTTTTTTTCAGCGTGGGTAAAAGCCACCCTACGACTTATGGCCACAAAGGCACTAAGGCACGAAGAAACGGAAATTTTAATATTTTTATATAACGCGTCGCAGTTGCCCCCTACGGGGGTTTCCGCTTTGCTCCGACGCTTCGCTTCAACGGCGACGGCTAAACTTATTACCCTGCGCTTACCCCTTCTGATTTTTGCTTTCAAGGAGCAAAAATCCTGCAGACTCAGAGGTTTGCGCTACGCTCCAACGCTTAGGGCTCTGATGGGCAGACACATAGGTCTGCCCCTACGAACACGAACCCTGCCAAAGTCCCCGCAAGGGGGATTATAATGTTGGCAGGGCTAAAAGTGATAACGGAAATGAATATGCAAATTAGAATGAGACGATTGAGAAGCAGTGATGCAATGCGAAGGCTCGTAAGGGGTGTGAGTCTGTCGGCGGATAATTTTGTATATCCTTTGTTTGTTTGTCCCGGTAAGGGGATAAAAAAACCGATAGAATCGATGGCGGATTGTTTTCATTTTTCGCCTGATATGGCGGCCCAGGAAGCGAAGGGAATTTATGAGATGGGGATACCCGCGGTTTTGCTTTTTGGTTTGCCAAAGAAGAAAGATTCAAAAGCGTCCGAAGCGTTTGACGATAACGCTGCGGTTCAGCAGGCGATACGAAAAATTAAAAAGGCTGTGCCGGGGTTGCTGGTGATAACGGATGTTTGTTTGTGTGCGTATACCAACAGCGGACACTGCGGGATAATTAAAAATAAAAAAATTGATAATGATGCTTCGTGTGAAATTCTGGCAAGGGCAGCGGTTTCGCACGCAAAGGCGGGGGCGGATATGGTTGCGCCATCGGATATGATGGACGGCAGAATCGCGGCGATTCGGAACGCACTTGACGAAAAAGGTTTTGTCGATACTGCGATAATGTCTTACTCGGCGAAATATGCTTCGGCGTTTTACGGGCCTTTCAGGGGTGCGGCGGATTCGGCGCCGGCGTTTGGAGACCGGAAAACTTATCAGATGGATGTCGCTTCTTCGGCCAAGCAAGCTATGCGTGAGATTGAATTGGATATTGCCGAGGGTGCGGATATTGTGATGGTTAAGCCCGCGATGGCGTATCTTGATATTATAAGCGAGGCGAGCAGACGGTTCGATGTTCCGATAGCGGCGTATCAGGTGAGCGGAGAGTTTATGATGATAAACGCGGCGGCAAAAATAGGCGTGTTTGACCGCAAGGCTGCGATAATGGAATCGCTTGTCGCGATCAAGAGAGCGGGTGCGGATATAATTATTTCATATTTTGCGAAAGAGGCGGTTAAATGGATTGCATGTTAAGGAAACCGCGGGTTGTTGCGTTTGAAGTAACGCGGAAATGCAAAATGAAATGCGTGCATTGCAGGGCAAATGCGGATGCGGATTTCGCCAATGACCTTTCAACGGCTCAATGCAAACAAATCATAAAGGCTGTCGCTGATTATAATCGATGTGTTTTTATTTTTACAGGCGGCGAACCGTTCGAGCGTTCGGATATTTTTGAACTGATAGATTATGCGCAATCTTGCGGACTTGTAACTTCGGTCGCAACGTGCGGATATGATTTTGATTTGCAAAAAGCAGAGAGGCTCAAGAAAGCGGGGGTTTTGACTTTGTCTTTCTCGCTGGATTCTGACGACGCGAAGGTGCACGATAATTTCAGGCAGACGGCGGGCGCGTTTGAGAGAACTTTGGCTGCGATGGAGATCGCCAAACAGGTCGGACTGAAATTTCAGATTAACTCAACGGTTACGAAATTGAATATTGATAAATTGCCTGCGATTCTGCAAATTGCGGAAAAGGCGGGAGCGTATTGTTTTAATCCGTTTATGCTTGTGCCTGCCGGGAGAGGGAAAGAGCTTGGCGATATCGCGATTTCATCGAAGGAATATGAAAAGGCTCTGCGGATTGTCGGTGATATGAAGGCGGAGAGTGAAATCGATGTGCGGTTTACCTGTGCGCCGAGATTTGCGGCGGTTTTTAAGGAAAATTATCCCGATGCGAAGAAAAAAGTTTTCGGATGTCTGGCAGCAAATGATTTTGCGTTTGTAAGTCATACGGGCGATGTGCAGACGTGCGGATTTTTGAAAATTTCGGCTGGCAATGTTTTGGAAATCGGTAATTTCGGCGAAATTTGGCAGCATTCAAAGCTGCTTAATACAATACGTGAAAAAAGATTTGCAGGCAAATGCGGCGGATGCGAATATGTGCAGATTTGCGGCGGATGCAGAGCGAGGGCTTTTGCGCAGACGGGCGATTATCTCAAATCCGATCCGCTGTGTTCGTATAATTCGCAGACGAGCACGATTGTGGCGGCGCATATTGAAGATGATAAAATTGACGAGGCGGCTGATGCGGTGAATGCGCTGCCGAACGTTTCGCATAATTATTTGCGGAAGCATCATTATAATTTGTGGTTTACGCTAAAATCGGCGAATGTTGAGAAGGTGCTTGCGGATCTATCTGGAAAATTCAAGACGGAGTTTTATTCGTTTCCGTCGACAGTGCGGTATAAGCTGGATTCCAAGGCGATAAAGAAACATAATCCGCCTGAAAATTTTAATGCGCTGTTGTGTTTTCGCGCGGGTGGGGCGGCGGCGGAATATTTGTGTCAACTGCCGCAGGTTAGTCATTGTTATGAACGGCAGACGCTGGCGAACTGGCCTTACAATATTTATGCGATGATTCACGAAAAAAGCAATGAGCGTATCGAGCAGATAGTTGCGCAGTTTGTACGCGAATTTGGAATTACGAAACTTCAAATTTTGCCGACGGTAAGGTCGTTAAAATAAAAAGTTGCTTTTGCGGCTCGAATCGGATAGAATCAAAAACTGGTGAATAAGCAAATAAATAATTTGCTGATTTTTAATTCAGAGAGATAATATAGCAGATCATCATAAATATCGCCATGCACTATGCCTTTACCCTTATTTTCCCAGGGACAAGGGTACAGGTCTGGATTTTTTCCCTCCGACAGGGTTGGAATATATTGCGACCGCATTGAAGGGGCACGTAGGCGAAATCAGCTTAATAGATCTTCGGCATAAGCGTTCTTTGCAACCACCCCAAAAGATGTTCGAGTTCATCACGAATAATATCGATATGATTTGTATCAGTATCGGCTGGAGGGCACAATACGACAAAGTTTGTAATTATATAAACCAATTGCCATCTGGTCCAACGACCATTGTCGGCGGGCGTGAGGCAACCGATAGAGTTGAGGATATTTTTCAGCGATGCAGTAATGTCGATGTTGTTGTTCGTGGGGAAGGCGAGCAGACCATTCAGGAACTTGCGGATGGACTACCATGGGAGCAGATTCTTGGTTT
>MHYA01000161.1:13326-16506 GCA_001825675.1 Planctomycetes bacterium GWF2_42_9
CGATAGAAAGTATTACCCCGCCGGATAGAAGTTTGCGACAGAGCAGTTATTTTCCTGTCCTGCACGGCTTAAAGCTGCTGCCGATAGAGTTTGATACTATTCTTGGTTCACGAGGATGCCCTTATAAATGCAAATTTTGTACATTCAGTATGAATCCTCTGGGGCAGAAGCGAGATTATGTGGCTCGAACGCCGGAGTCGGTGGTAGATGAAATCGAAGCGAGTAAGGGCGATATGATTATTTTTGCGGACGATAATTTCTTCGTCAATTCAGCTCGTGCAGAGCGTATATGCGATCTAATTATCGAGCGGGGAATCAAGAAACTATACTTTGCCAATGCAAGGATCGAAGCATCCAAACACCCGCTTATGCTGGAAAAGGCGTACAAAGCGGGATTTCGTGTACTGCTGATGGGTATCGAATCGGCAAGCGACAGGATTCTTGAACAGATGAACAAAGGTTTTAATACACAGCAGATTCGGGATGCTTTTAAAGTATTTCGAAATTTCCCATTCCTTTACCATGCCTACTTCATCTATGGCAATGTTGGTGAGACTGAAGAAGAAATGATGGCTATACCCGACTTCGCTAAAGAGCTTGGCGTGCATATGATTAACTTGAGCAAACTTCGGGTGGATAAGTTCACTCCGCTGCGAGAGTTGGTGGAAAGTACGCCCGGTTACCGGATCAACGAAAAGGGAAACATCTATTCTAAAGAGTTTGACAGAAAGAGACTAAAACAGATTCGCAATCGGATTCGCCGTCGTTTTTGGTATAGACCGGCACAAGTTGTTAAGGTATTTAAGACCATACACCAGGGCGGCCTTCTCACTTGCTGGCAAATGACGAAAATTGCCTTTGTGTCATTTTTGCTTCTTCTGGATTATATGTGGTACAGCGTCTGCAAGATCTTTCGCCGTAAATAGTAAAGTACATTACTTTTTCTTATAAGCGGCTTCGGGATCGTAGACTTTTTCTGCGACGAATTCGAGCTGCGAAGTAGTGCCGGGTTTCAACGCTCTGTAAAAACAGGACTGATAGCCGCAGTGGCATTGGCCCTGATCAACTTCGACTTTCAAGATTAGGCAGTCCTGGTCGCAATCGGCTAAGATTTGTTTCACTTTTTGGACGTGGCCGCTTTCTTCGCCTTTTTTCCATAATTTTTTTCGGCTTCTGCTGTAAAAAACGGCGTTGCCGGTTTTGATGGTGAGTTCCAAAGCCTCGTCATTCATATACGCGACCATAAGGATTTGGCCGGTGTTTGCGTCTTGTGAGATGGCTGTTATGAGTCCGTTTGAGTCAAATTTAGGCACAAAATTGCTTCCGAGTTCGATTTCTTTGCTTGCTGACAATGTTTTTACTCCAAAAACTACTACTAAAAACTATCTGTTATTACTGTTTATCTTCTTGCCAGATAACCTTTTACACGTTATCATTTTGAAATTCAAGTTTTTTAAGGAAAAGTTTTTGGCAAAGGAAAAGAAAAAGAATAAACACGTTGCGCATCTGATACGATTGTTGATAGCGGCGGCGGCATTATTTTTTGCATTTAAGGGCGAGAGTCTTAAAGAACTTATCAATAATTTCAGCAAGCTAAGCGTTTTTGTGATTATCGCGGCGATAGCACTCAACCTCGCGGGGCAATTTATTTTTGTCGGCCGATGGCTGCTTTTGCTGCGGACTCAAGATGTCAAAATCAAATATAAGCAGGCGCTGAAACTTCATTTCCTCGGACTGTTTTATAATAATTGTCTGCCGAGTTCCGTTGGCGGCGATGCGCTGCGGGCGTGGTATGTAACAAAACATACGGATAAAAAACTTGAGGCGGCGTTGAGTGTGCTGGTTGACAGGATAGTCGGAATGGCGTGTACGTTCGCAATGATTTTTCTTGCGTACTGGCTCATACCGGCAGGCGGCAGCGGAACGCATCTTGAATTTCAATTTGATATTGTTTCGATTTTCATCAAACTTGTGATTGCCGGTTTTGCGCTTATTTTTTTGGCGGCATTAGCATTGTTTATTATGTTTAAGAGCAGAAAACTTCGGCCGAAACTTTTTATGTACGGCTTCATTTTTATGATGAAATGGAAGATGTGGAGCAGCAGATTTAAAACAGCGATAAAGCTGTATTGCAGCAAACCGCTTACGCTTCTGCTTGCGGTTGTTTTGAGTTTTACGTGTCAGGCGCTGCCGGTGTTTGGTTTGTATTTGATCGGCAGGGAACTCGGCATCGATGCGCATATCAAATATTATTATGTTTTCTTCCCGCTGTCGTGGGTGATTGGCGTTATACCGATAAGCGTCGGCGGGGCGGGTGTTATGGAACTTGGGCTTAAAGGTATGTTCAGTCAGGTCGCACGTGTTACTACCAAACAGGGGCTTGGCCTTGCTCTTGCGCAGAGAATTATCTGGCTATTGACTTCAATTCCGGGTGTGATTATTCATATTACCGGCAAACATCTGCCCGAAGAAGAAAGAGTCGAACCGGATAGTTTGGAGTAGTGCGGCGGTGTAAAAAACATTAACCACGAATGGACACGAATAAACACTACTATTTAATAAGTAATTTAGATGATTTATTTTGGTCTGCCTGTTAGAAGGCCGCCTAGAAAGAAACTGAATCCTAGAATGCTTTCACAATGAGGGCAGACGTACATTACCTCTTTTTTGATAAAACCTTTGATATATCTTATGACCTGATGATTTTCTCTTTCTTTGGATTCAAGGGCAACGTCTTTTCGGCAATATGGACATTTTCCCATAGTTATCCTTTCTGCTGAATGTGCTTAAATCAATTCGTGTTTATTCGTGGTTGCAATCACTTAATATCTATTGAGCCGACATCGGTTTTTAGTGTGATATTTCCTTCGCCTTGGCCGGTGGTTCCGGTAAATGACTGCTGACAGCAATCTTTTTTCTTAACGCCTGGTTGGGTCGAATTGATCTTGCCGACATCTGTCGAAGCATCAATTCTTGCGGACATATTTTCCGGCCCTTTAAAATGGATACTGCCGACGTCTGTGGATAATTTAGCGACTGTGATTGTGGCATCCGGCGTATAGTTGGTGTTAATATTGCCGACATCGGTTTTTAGGTCGAGTTTTCCGCTGACGTTTGCACAAGTTATATTGCCGACATCACACGAAGCGACGATATCGCCTTTGATGTTGTTGATGTTTA
>MHYA01000162.1:0-3203 GCA_001825675.1 Planctomycetes bacterium GWF2_42_9
TCCTTATGCCGATGCAGCTTGTTATACGACAGTTTAAATCATTTTATATTACTTTCGCGTTATTTATCGTATGCGTGTTTGGTATGTACTTTTTCTGGTATAAAAATCTTCCAACAGATGAGGATGTGAAAATAACAGAAAAGCATTTGGAAAATCAGAATAATAAACCTCAAGAAATTGCTTGTGCGAAGAATTAGATTAATAATTTATATAACGCTCTTTTTCTTAACTGCTTCATCATTTGCGGCGGGCCGATACTCCGTCGCTGTTATGAAGAGTGTTAAAACAAATTCACTTTCAGTGATTAAATCGAATTTCAAAGTTCGTTCGATCAGTTACGATAAATTCAGCGAAATAAGTAAATATGATTGTTTGATTATTTCTGATGAGATAAAGCTTACGGATGTTCAACGAAAAGATTTGTTGAATTTTCTTAAATCGGGTAAAGATTTGGTTCTGCTCGGCGCAAATGATATGAATATGCCGGAACTGCCGATGTTTGAACGGCGAGATATTTATCGCTACGAGGATGCAAAAGTTATAAAAACTTATAAGCAGGATGTTTTGACATCGCAAATAAATATCAAAGGCTCATTCAGCGGCCTTTCCTCTATTGCCTTTGAATATCCTGAAGTGTCGCGTTACATTCCTTTGCTGGCCGTTGAAGATAAATATTCAAGAAACATTGGCTTTGCGTGCGGCTTGTTAGTTAATTATGCCGGCGAATTTAAAGGCAGTAACTGGTTTTTGTGCGGCGTGGAAACACCTGAATTTTACACCAGCAGTGATTTCGCGGATATTATAAAAAATGTTATAAATACGATGAAGAATAAAGACCTTGCTGCAAAATTAAAACAGCAGGATATCGCTGATGAGAAAAAATGTCTGCCAATAACTTCGTCCGCTCCTGAAGATTTTGTAAAATTGAGTTCAGATGGAAAACATTTTATTTTACCCAACGGCAAAAAGTTTTTTGCGTTAGGCTGCAATTATATCGGTTCGTTCGAAAGAAAAACCGAATATGGCGAACGTTATTATAATGTAAAAAGATTGGAGCAGGATTTTAAAAAAGCAAAAGAAGCGGGCATTAACGCTTTTAGATTTTGGAATGTTCGAATCGACCAGGATACAGAAAGATTCAAAACTATCATCGAACTTGCCAGAAAATATCAGATTTATTTGATTTTGCTGCCTAAAGAACATCCTTTACAGACCAACGAGGCATTAATTGATGTTTTTGAGAGAAATGCTTCTGTCGCGGCAAATGAAACTATCGTATTGGGATATGATTTTATGAACGAGCCTTACATTACAATGATAGGCTCTATGAAAATGAACGGAAAGCCAAGTGCGATATTGCAGCACAAAGTTTACGAAAGATATTCGGACAAATATTTTGATAAGAATTGGGTCGAATACGCATACAAGCATCGTGATTGGCCGGAGCTTGGCAAATGGATAAAAGGTATCGACGCGAAAAATCTTTACGCGGCTCATTCGATGGCGAAACAATATATTGAGAAATTCAATCCCGCTTCGGACTATTCCTGTCTTTACGGCATAAATGGCCCGCTGCCGATTGAGCCTGATTACAAGGAATTCTTCCAGGCTGTCGATGATACTTTCGCTTATTGGATTTATTCTCACCAGCAGGCGATTCGGCAGATCGATAAAAAGCATTTCTTTACCGTTGGCTATAATACATCGCTTGCGGCTTTGCCGTGCAATGCTCTGCTTGATTTTACATCTCATCATATTTATCAAAAACCATTCACTTATGAAGATGTGAAGAAGAGCGTTACGACTTTCGATCGACTGCGGGCGCTTTGGCCGAAGAAACCAATCACTATCGGTGAATTCGGTTTTACAGGCGGCACAGAAATGCCAAATGGCAGTTATCTCGGCTACGATGCGGCCGGCGTTCTCGAGATGATGGTATATTTATATTCTTTCGCGAATGATTATTCCGGCGCGTATTTATGGATGATTTCGGAATGGCCGCTTGCGAATATGAAATATAATGCGTGGTGGATTGGGCCGGAGAAGCAGGTATATGAATCGCAGTTTGGAATGTATTATTATGATGGAACAGAGTATGGCCATCCAAAGCCGATTGCGTACGCCACAAAATTTTTCAGAGAGTATATCGATACGCACGAAACCGGCCGAGGCAAATTCGATTTAGTTCACGCTGACACTCCGATGCAGGCAGGGTACGTCTTTACGGATAAAGATGCGCTGTTTGTTGGAAATACGAAATATAATTCCAGCCAATTAAAATTTTCCTGTGAAAAACCGATTAACGTAATGATTACCTGGAATGCTGATAAATTAAAAGTTATGGCGACAGACGATGCCGAAGTTGAAATTGATATGACGCAATTCGGTTTTACCCGCGAAGAATATTATACTTTATCAGGCAGCTATGATTCCTTTTTAAATACCAATGGAACAATCAAAATTAAATTGCTTGAAGGTCAGCCTGTAACATTTTTTATGGAAAGAAATAGATGAAACTAACCAGATGTAAAAAGAATCCGATTTTGTCACCAAACCCAAAAAATAAATGGGAAAGTCTGATTACTACAAACCCGACCGCTTGGTACGATGAGCAGGCTAAAGAAGTTAAGCTCGTTTATCGCGCGGCAGGCGATGATGATGAACATTATATTTATCTTGGCCTTGCGACCAGCAAAAACGGCGTTGATTTCCAGCGATGCAGCGATCAGCCGCTTGTTTCACCAATGCCGGAAAATAATATCGGCGGGATCGAAGATCCGCGTATTATCAAAATGGACGGGCAATATTACATTACTTTTGCGTATCGTCCTTTTGCGCCTGGTAAATATTGGATACCAAACGACAAGCGAAAATACAATGCACCAAAGCTGGATGCCGCTTACCCGCGTTTCTTGCGTGAAAATCTTTCCGCTACCGGTTTGCTTGTTTCACCTGATTTAAAGAAGTTTATGTATGCTGGTATGCTGACAAATCCTGAATTTGATGATAGAGACGTGATCATTTTCCCGGAGAAAGTCGAAGGCAAATATGTAACGCTTCACAGGCCAATGGAATGGTGCGGCGGAAATCACGGCACAGATTACCCTGCGATGTGGATCGCGATGTCTGATGATTTGCTCGGCTGGAAAAATTTACAACTGCTAGCAAAAGGCAAACATTCATGGGAACAGAAAATCGGCGGC
>MHYA01000162.1:3244-16437 GCA_001825675.1 Planctomycetes bacterium GWF2_42_9
AAATTTTATCGAATCGGCGCGATGCTGCTGGATTTGAAAAATCCGCTCAAAATCCTTCATCGAAGCCCAAGTTTCCTGCTTGAGCCGGAAGAAGAATATGAGAAAGTAGGTTTTTACAATGGCGTGGTTTTCCCCTGCGGAAACGTTGTCATTGACGGAACATTATTTGTATATTATGGCGGCGCCGATAAATATGTCGGTATGGCGAGCTGCAATTTAAATGAATTACTCGATTATTTACGCACTTGTTCTGCATAAGCGAGGTTTTTTTATGACTGATGGACTTGCAAATACAATAAACAATCTTAAGAAAAAAAATGAAGCGATAATTAAATCGATACCGTGGGAAAATCGGCCTGCAGGGTGCAGCGATGTCGTCTGGCGTTCTAAGCTGAACCCGATCATCCGCCGAAATCATATTCCAATATCGAACAGCATTTTTAACAGTGCGGTCGTACGCTTTGGAAATGGCTTTGCGGGCGTTTTCCGCTGCGATGATAAAGTTAGAAATATGCAGCTTCACGTCGGTACAAGCGATGACGGCCTGAATTGGTATATCGAACCACAGCGTTTGAAATTCAAATGTGAAGATGAAAATATCGGCCAATGGGAATACGGCTACGACCCTCGCGTTTGCTGGATTGAAGATCGCTATTATGTTACCTGGTGCAATGGTTATCACGGCCCGACAATTGGCGTCGCGTACACAAAAGATTTTGTCGACTTCCACCAAATGGAAAACGCGTTTCTTCCGTTCAACCGCAACGGCGTTTTGTTCCCACGCAAAATCAACGGCGAATACGCTATGCTTTCGCGTCCAAGCGATAACGGCCATACGCCTTTCGGCGACATATATTACAGCCAAAGCCCGAATATGATTCATTGGGGTCGCCATCGTTTCGTTATGGGCAAAACAATGGGATGGCAGGGAACTAAAGTTGGTGCAGGACCAATACCTATCGAAACGCCACAAGGCTGGCTTTTGTTCTACCACGGCGTTCTGAATAGTTGCAATGGTTTTGTATATAGTATGGGGGCGGCCTTACTGGATTTGGACGAGCCGTGGAAAGTTCGTTTGCGCAGCAGTTCGTATCTGCTTTCACCGCAGGAAATTTACGAATGTGTTGGTGATGTGCCGAATGTAACATTCCCGTGCGCGGCTTTATACGATAAGCCCACCGGTAAAATAGCGTTATATTACGGTGGCGCAGATACTGTAACGTGCCTTGCGTTCTGCAAAATTGAAGAAGTCTTAGACTTCCTCAAAAAAGACAGTTGCATATAAAAAGATAAAAAAAACCAGGCAGGATATTTTTACCCTGCCTGGAATTGAAGGGGAACTAGAACGTTTAATTATTGAAATCCTTAAAGCCGTTATCATCATTTTCCATAGGAATCATTTTCGCAGCCTTAGCTTTCGATACCGCTGTTGTTTTCTTTTCAGCTTTGGTACCTGCCGCGATATGATGAATAACATGATCAACTTTTGTCAGTTTTTGTTCGTGATTTTTAGCAACCAGCTCGTGTATTTTTTTAACTGATTTATGGGTTCCCATAACAGTATGACTATGTTCATTGTCCGAGCTGCTGCCGCCCACTAATTTCACTAATTCCTGCACTATATGGTTCATCTGTTCAGCTTGTGCACTTAACTCTTCAGATGCACTTGCTGATTCTTCAGCATTCGCGGCATTCTGCTGGGTTACTTTGTCCATCTGTCCAACTGCCGTGTTAACCTGATCTATACCCTGTGCCTGTTCAGATGAAGCGGCGGCTATTTCACCAACAAGATCAGTTGTCTTGCCGATGCTCTGTACTATTTCTTCCAGAACTTTGCCGACTTCTGTTGCGATGTCAACGCCGTTCTTTGAATTCTTAACTGATTCTTCGATCATATTAGCTGTGTTCTTCGCAGCTTCTGCTGATCTCATAGCAAGGTTACGAACTTCTTCAGCTACAACTGCAAATCCCTTACCAGCTTCACCTGCACGTGCCGCTTCAACAGCCGCGTTCAATGCAAGCAGATTCGTCTGGAAAGCTATCTCATCGATAACTTTAATGATCTTTGCTGTCTCATCAGAAGATTTCTGTATATCTCTGATTGCTGTGCTCATTCTGCTCATGGCTTCAGATCCGTTATTTGCTGCTTTCTTCGCTTCTGCAGCAAGAGTGCTGGCTTGGTGAGCGTTGTCAGCATTCTGTTTTGTCATAGAAGACATTTCTTCAAGACTTGAAGATGTTTCTTCCAAACCAGCAGCCTGTTCAGTGGCTCCTTCAGCCAATGACTGCGATGCACTCGATACCTGACCCGCTGCTGAAGCAACCTGTTCTGAACCGTCTGTCAGATTGTTTATAATTGTTTTCAGAGCATTGAGAATTCCGCGTGTGATAAAGAATGCCAGAGTTATGCCAAGGAGGAGACCAATGCAGCTTGCCGATAATATAAGTGTAACAGCTAATGAATTTGCGGCGTCAACTTTTGGTCCCAATACACCCTGTTCTTCGGTGAGGGATTTTTTAATGTTTTCAATAGCATTTGCTACTTCCGGACCCATAGCATTTAATGTATCAAGAACTTTGTTTTTTGTTACCACAGTGCTTACAATTTTATCAAAACCATCCGTATAAGTTTTTTCAGCTTCAGATATAGCCATGAAGAGTTTCTGGTTTTCAGCACTTAGAGTTTCCTTGCTCAACAGATCGATTTGTGTTTTCATTTTTGAAAATTCATCTTTTGTCATTGCTATTTCTGAATCTTCATTTGTCTGCAAATATTTTAAAACATGTATGCGAGCAAGAAGTAAATGTTTTAAAGAAGTAAATGCGCAAAGACTGACATTTGTCTGTCCTTCTTTTTGTGCTAAAGTGATCATATCACTAAAGTTATTTTCCAGCAAAGCGCCTTTAACATTAAGAGTATCATTGAAAATAGAGTCTTGTTGTGCACTTAAAACTGTTATTTGTGCAAAGCCTTCATTATAATTCTTCATCCTGTTGTCAATCAGTTCGACATTTGCAGCTCTTTCCTTGTTTTGCATAGATGTTTTGGCTTCTTTGAGGAGTTCATCAATTGTTTTTGCAAAATTGTTAAATTCATTCTTGTTTTTTTCATTGCCTGAAATAATAAATTCTTTAACATTCATGCGAGACATGAGTATATCAGCTTGAAGCTCAGCGCTTAAAATATTGTCTCTCGCTGTTTCGCGATATGTTTTAAAGCCCTGTGCTGCTGTTTTTAAAGCATTAAAGCTTAGTGATGCCACAATAGCGAGAATGATCAAAACTGATGAAAAACCCAAAACGATTTTCTTTCCTACTGTCATATTCTTAAACATTTTCTTATCTCCAATTTAAAAAATTTAACTTGTTTTAGTTTAGAATTGTTCCTAATTCACAATTCCCCAGCACTTTGTCAATATCAAGTAATATCTTGACAGACTCTCCGACTTTGCCCATCCCAAGTATAAAATCGGTATTTACAGTTGAACCAAATTGAGGTGCTTCTTCGATGTTTTCACCCTCGATATCGAGAACTTCCTGCACATGATCTACTACGATTCCTGTGCTGAATTTTCTGCCTTCCTGGTTTATTTCAACAACGATGATACAAGTTTCTTCTGTAACTTTTGCGGTTTCCATTCCGAACTTTGCTCTCAAATCTATAACAGGAATAACCTGTCCCCGAAGGTTGATAACGCCCTTCACATACGCTGGTGTTTGAGGAACAGCCGTGATTTCCATATACCCAATTATTTCACGGACTTTCAAAATTTCCAAACCATACTCTTCCGAGCCTAAAGCGAAAGTAAGATACTTCCCCTCTTTATCTCTTAATGTATTTTTTGACTCTGTCTGAATTGCGTTTTGAGCCATACCAAATTCCTTTCAACTTAACTTTTCACTTTTCAAACTATGAACGTAACAATACTTTTTCATCAAACATTTGCTTGAACAGGGCAACGATTTAATTATTTTGCTTGATCTCTTTTGTATTGTTTTTTTTTAGGGAGAGGGAAGGATACCTGTCATGATCCTTCCCTTATTTAAAGGAGAACGTTATGTGTTTTTTAAAGAACTTCATCAACTCAATAAACATAATCGACCTGGCCTAAAACTGAATTAAGGACGGCTACTACGTAATCTGAATGGCGGACAGTTCTATGTGCTGATGGCGGGAACTACGTATACAAGCGGGTAAATTGGTAATTTGGTAAAAATTTTTAAAATATTCAAAATAACAAAGGCTATTTTGATTGATTCATCGCTGGCAATCGGCTATAGAGAAAATCTCTTATATAAATCTGTTCAACTTGATATAATTTATATACTTGCGGAAGAAGTACTAATTGTCTAACTAATGATTAACAACAAGGTTTTGGCATTTATATGGGGACATATACAAAAGAAGCGAGTATATTTTTTGTTGATGACGAGGCAGATATTAGAAAAATTGTTCGGATAACGCTGGAAGATAAATTTAACTGTTATGTAAAATGTTTCGATAACGGAAGTGCCTGCGTTGAAGCATTAAAAAATCCGCAAAGAGAATGTGATCTTTTGATTACTGATGTCAGAATGCCGCAAATGGACGGTGTCGCTTTATTGCAAGAGGCCAAACAACTTCGTCCCTGGCTTTCGGTTTTGATTCTTTCAGCCCATGGAAATGTACCATTGGCCGTTAAAGCTCTCAAATCGGGAGCATTTGATTTTATTGAAAAACCTATTGATACAGATATTTTATTTCCTTTGGTAGCATCTGCTTTACAGCGAGGTCTAAAAGCCGGCAAAATAGCAGGAACGCCGATAACAAATTCCGAAAGAGAAATATTAAAGCTTATTGCGGAAGGCAAAAGCAATTCGGAAATGGCTGCATATTTGCACCGGTCAATACGAACAGTCGAAAGACACAGATACTTTCTTATGCGCAAATTGAATGTCAGCAGCCCGGCAGAACTGACAAAAGCAGCTATTGCCCTGGGACTTACATCGCCCGAAATATTGTAAAGTAATAGTTAACAGCCTATTAGTCTAGCCTTTTAAATCTGTTTTTCAAGCTTAAGGTCTGCGCTTTTCGCCATACTATGAATCGTATGGTCAAGCTGCGTCAATTTATGTCCATTGTCTTTCTTTGCAGTATTTTTACTACCGCTGAAAGTCTGACTCATATTTGTACCGCCTACAAGAGCCGCCAACTGCTGCACAATCGTGTTCATTTGTTCAGCCTGCGCGTTTAATTCTTCAGAGGCACTTGCTGATTGTTCAGCGCTTGCCGCGTTTTGCTGTGTTACTTTGTCCATTTGAGCGACTGCATCATTTACCTGTTCAATACCTTTTGCCTGTTCAGATGATGCCGCAGCTATCTCACTAACCAGATCGGTAGTCTTCCCTACGCTTTGAACGATTTCTGAAAGAACTTTATTAACTTCATTAGCTATATCAACACCATTCTTGGAATTTTTAACTGATTCCTCGATCATATTAGTGGTATTCTTTGCCGCATCGGCCGAACGAATCGCCAGATTGCGAACTTCTGCTGCGACAACTGCAAAGCCTTTACCTGCTTCACCTGCACGTGCTGCTTCAACAGCGGCGTTCAATGCAAGAAGGTTTGTCTGGAAAGCTATCTCGTCGATAACCTTTATAATTTTTGCTGTTTCATTAGAAGATTTTTGTATGTCTTTAATAGCAGATGTCATTCTGCCCATTGCTTCAGTACCGTTGTTGGCCGCTTTCCGTGCTTCAGTTGCCAATGTATTAGCCTGTTGAGCATTGTCGGCATTTTGCTTTGTCATTGAAGACATTTCTTCAAGACTCGACGATGTCTCTTCAAGACTTGCAGCCTGTTCGGTTGCGCCTTCAGCTAATGCTTGTGATGCGTCCGATACCTGGCTCGAAGACGATGAAACCTGCTCTGAACCAATAACAAGGTCATTTATAATCTGTGTGAGTTTTTTGGATAAGCCGCTTGAAATCATCCACCACACCAGAATCGACATCAAAAATGAAACGGCCGATACTATATACAATGAAACTCTATTGTATTTGCCGATTGCTGAAGCCTTTTCTTTTGCTTCATAAAATTCATCTGTATATGAACCTACGCCAATGATCCAGTCCCATTCGGCATAGTATTTTAATCGCACCACTTTCTCGCGGGCTGTTGTATCAGTATCATTTTTCCATTGATAACGCTGCTCTCCGATTTCCTCTGGCTTCAAACCGCAGGCAGTTTTACAAATATCCTGGATAAATAATTTACCATCAGCGTCTTTTGCTCCCCAGATACTTTCACCATCTCTCTTACCGTTCATAGAGATGATATAATTTCCGGCCGAGTCAATCACATAAACATAACCTGTTTTTCCAACTTTGATTTTCGATATTGCTTTACGGAGCGTGGTTGTATTTTCCTGCGGAATACCAACATAAAGCATACCTAAAACCTTGTTATCGCTGCTTAGAATAGGTTTGTATTCTGTGAGATACCATTTATTAACAACGAAAGCTCTTCCGGTATAATTTTTTCCTTCAAGGATGTTTGCAATCACAGGATTTGGCTTGCCGTCAGGATTATTCTTTGGAATGAATGTACCTATAGCGCGTTTACCTTCCGAATTTTTAACATTTGTGCAAACACGGAGCATATCGCCTTGTTCATTCATTTTCTGGAAGATCGTACAAGTTGCGCCCGTCATTCTGAAAACCTCGTCAACTATCGGCGATTCTTTTGCAGTATCTGTATTTTGTCCGATCCAATTATTATTCGCGAAAACTTTTTTGAGGTTTACGCTTGTAACAGCTTTGCTGAACTGGTTAACAGCTTTCCATTCTATACAATCGTTTGTGTCGGAATGCAAATTTAATTTTTGCACAATCTCACTTGCTGCTGAAATGCTTTGATCGAGGTATTGTTTCAAAAATTCGTCTTGGTTGGCACACATTCCATAGACATTGTCAGCTATATGGTCAAGATCAGCATACGATAAATCGGTTGCCGATTGTTCTGTGATCTTAACCATCTTCTGATTGCCATAAAAAGTAACTGCCGAGACGATTATCAAAGGTGTGATTGTGGCCAAGATGCCTGTTAACACTAATTTTGTACTAAGTTTAACGTTCTTCATTTTTATTCCCTTTTCAATATCATAGGATACTTGAATATGATTATCTTATTTCAGTTTTCGGCAATTTATTAGGCTTGGTTAATGAAAAACCCGCTAATCATAGTAGGAAAGTGGGGTTTGTTGTGCTTTTTGACTCCAATTGGCAGGATTTTTTAGTTTATTACTTAATCTATTTAAGAAAAATACCGAAAATGAGAATATGGTATATTTGGTTGGTAAATAGAACATAACTCTACATTTCGGAGGTTGTTATATGTCTAAGTCGCTTATGATAGTTGATGATTCGGCCACAATGCGTAAAATTATTATGCGCACAGTAAGAATGTCTGGCCTGGAATTTGAGCGTACTGAAGAAGCAGGAAATGGCGCTGAAGCCATTGAAAAGCTCAAAACTGCGCCGGTAGATTTGGTTCTGTGTGATGTTAATATGCCTGAAATGAACGGGCTTGAAATGGTCAAAAAAATTCGCACCGAATTAAAATCCTGTGATAACACAAAGATAATTATGGTTTCCACCGAGAGCTCACAAGAGCTGATTGATGGTGTAATAAAGGATGGCGCAAATGGTTTCATTACAAAGCCGTTTACTCCTGAAAACTTCAATGAAAAATTAACGCCGTTTATGAATTAAATGGTAATCTTCAAAACGAAAGTGAGGTTGCACTAATGATAGAGCAAATCAGTCTTAATGATGTATTACTTGATAGTGCTAAAGAAATTTTCAGCACTATGATATTTATGGATATCAACGAAGTAACTGAAACTGACACAAATATCGCAAGTTGGGATATGCTTGGTTCTATCACATTTAAAGGCGGTATTGAAGGATGTCTCGCGGTTTGCTGCACAAAAGAATGTGCCGAAGCCATAGCAGTTAATATGCTCGCACTTGATTCACCTGCCGAATTAACTGAAGCAGGCACTTGCGATGCGATTGGTGAAATATCAAATATGATTATGGGCGGTTTGAAATCAAGAATCCTTAAATTAGTTGGTTCTTTGGAAGTTTCTATTCCGTCAGTAGTCAGCGGACACGAACTCAAAAATACTTTGGGTGATCAAACTCAAAAAATATCCGTTAAAATTAATATCGATGATAAGTATACAAGCGAGCTGCTTTTGATTTATCGCGAGAAAAAATGATAGAAATTTTAATGGTCTGTTAAATGCCAGATTCGCAAATAGAAATAAAAAATAAAACCATAGAGCTTACAGCAAACGCTTTTGACGCTTTTTGTGATGATATTTCCGGCATGTTCGGAATATCGATGAAATGCGTTAAAACGGGTATTTCCACTGAAACTACAAAAAGTCTAAGTCAGAAATATAAAAAGCTAGCATCGATCACTCTCATCAAATCTGAAGGAAGCCTCAATGGTACTTTCCATACAGTTTTTGATCAGGCGGGATTGTTTACATTGGCCGGCATTATTATTATGCTGCCAAAACAAAAAATAATCGATGATATTAAACGCGGCACAGTTAAAGATGCCGAAGCAATCGCGGATACTATCAAAGAAGCTGGCAATTTGTTTGTCGGAAGTTGGGACAGAATTTTCCGCGAAGAGTTGGAAGGCCACGGCCATTTTCTTCAAGGCGGCACATACATTGGCAATCCCTGGGATAAACCCGTTGAAAAAATTGGAATCACAGATACTGAAGAATTTCAATATGTATCTTTTCAAATGACAATTGAGGATTATCCTGTATTTAATTGCGGCGCGTTTTTCCCGGAAGCTGTTTTCGTTAAGCCGGTGATACCGCAGCCGCCTCCTGTTGTTGAAGTAACAGAAGCAGCAAAGACTGAACAGGTGCCGCCTCCGCAGCCTGAAAAAGCTATTGTTGAAGACAAGCCTATAATCATTGAAAATAAAGAACCAGACTTAGGGCCTGTATCGGAAACAATTAAACAAATGATAAAATCTACGCCGCAAGCTGTGAGCAGTTTGGCTGCGTTGAAGCTGTCTGCAAAAGATATAATGCAAACGCAGGTGCTTTTTGGCACTGCCGAAGACAGTGTTCAGCAGGCACTGACAAAAATGCAGCAGGCACAATGTAATTGTATGATAATAGGCAAAGATAATTTGCCGGAGGGTATAATTACAACTTATGATTTGACATCCGCTATCAGCATTTATCTCAAACCTGTATTCGCAAAATGGCGTCGCCCAACAGATGATGCCACTCTTCAAATTAAATTAAAATGGATTATGACACGGCCTGTCAGAACTGTAAAATCTGACACCCAAGTATCAGCCGTGATGGAAACTATTTGCCAAACAGGTGTTAGATGTTTGCCTGTCGTTGGTGCCCACGGCAAAGTCGAAGGTCTGATAACTGTTTTTGATATTTTCCAGGCGTTGCTCCAAGCCGAATCTGAAAATCAACCCACAAACAAGCCTTTAGAGCCCACATCATCAGCACAATAGGACATATAAAAGCCTCTTTATTTTATTTTTTTCAAATCTAGTACTTTCCGTAGTTGATTTAAGCCTCTTAATTGTCGAAGAAAACTATAAGGTAATATAGGTTTTTGATATTCAGTTTGATTATCGAGATGATTTATGGATGAAAACAATTTAAAACTGATTGAACTAATAGAGCAGGCGGCTTGCAGTACGAATATGTTGAATGCTACTGATTCAGCAGAACTTAACAAGCTGCAAACGATCATAGATGACATCAAAAAGAATGTTGAGGCGACTAATGACCTGCCCGCTCAAATCCTCGAACAGGCTAAAGTTTCTTCATCAAATGCAGGAGATGTTTTACAAAAAATCCTGCAAAATCAGGTTGAAGATACTGATAAATCCATAAAGGCGATTTCTGATTCGATTTCGGTTCTGCAAAGTCTGATTGATCAGA
This sequence comes from Planctomycetes bacterium GWF2_42_9, assembly GCA_001825675.1. Taxonomy (GTDB): domain Bacteria; phylum Planctomycetota; class Phycisphaerae; order Sedimentisphaerales; family UBA12454; genus UBA12454. Next base: position 13,234 of record MHYA01000162.1, read on the forward strand.
TTGAGAATATGCCTAAAGATGCTCCTCAAGCAGAAACCAAAATTGAAGCTAAAACAGAAGAGAAAAAATCGGAAGCAGAAGCAAAACAAACTGTTATCTCCGATGAAGATGTTGGTTTGGTTTTGGATTTTATAACAGAATCAAAAGAGCACATCGAATCAGCCGAAGCTGGATTGCTGCAACTGGAATCCAAGCCGGATGATAAGGAAGTGCTCAATATGATTTTCCGCGCATTCCACACGATAAAAGGAATGGCCGGATTTTTAAATTTAACAGATTTAGGTTCGCTCGCTCATTCCGCTGAAAATCTGCTTGATCTCGCACGTAAAGGCGAACTGGTTTTAGCAGGCCAGAATACAGATGCGGTTTTCGAATCGATTGATATGCTCAAGAAAATGATCGCGGATTTGAAAGAAGCGGTTGACACTAAGAAGCCCGTTGCAAAACAGGAAAATATGCCTGTTCTGCTTGATAAATTGAAAAAGCTGGCACAGGGTCAAACTCTTGAAAAAGTTTTAAACACTCCCGAAGGCCAAAAGCGAGATCAAAAACTTGAAGATGTTCTGGTTGCTGAAGAACCGGCTAAACAAGAAGCCGAACCAGTTAAAGAAGAAGCTGCCGCGCCCAAAATGGAATACGCTCCGGGCCTTGAAGAAAAACGTGATTCAATTCCTCGCAGAAGCGGAGAAGAACGAAGGACGGAAGCGTCAGCAGATGAAAAAATTAAGGTCAGCACAAACCGCCTTGATAACCTAATCAATATGACTGGTGAATTGGTAATCGCGCAATTAATGATTAAAGAAGAAGCGAATACTAAGTTATGCGGCGAATACGAATTGAACCGTAAAGTCGCTCATCAGGGTAAAATCATACGTGAGCTGCAGGAGCTTTCAATGTCGATGCGAATGGTTCCGATCGAAGGAGTCTTCCAGAAAATGGCAAGACTTGTCCGTGACCTTTCGCACAAAGCAGGCAAGAAAATTAATTTCATAACTCGCGGCGAAGAAACAGAACTCGATAGAAACATCGTTGATAAAATTGCAGACCCGCTTGTTCACATGGTGAGAAATTCCGTTGACCACGGAGTTGAAACATCTGAAGAACGTGTAAAGAACGGCAAAAATCCTGCTGGTAAAATCGAATTACGAGCATTCCACCAGGCAGGAAATATCGTTATAGAAATCGAAGACGATGGCAAAGGGCTTAACAAAGAACGTATCCTGAAAAAAGCTATCGATAACGGAATTGTTGACGCAAACCAGCAGTTGACCGATGATGAAATTTATAAATTGATTTTCCACGCAGGTCTTTCGACCGCTGAAAAAGTTACAAGTATTTCCGGCAGAGGTGTCGGAATGGATGTTGTGAAGAAAAATGTTGAAGCATTGAGAGGTAAAATCGATATCTCAACCACGCTGGGAAAAGGAACAATATTTACGATCCGCTTGCCGTTAACACTTGCCATAATCGACGGCCAGATAATCAAAATCGGCAGCGAACGTTATATAGTACCAATCAACGCGATTGAAAATACTCAAAAACCCGATAAGTCCAGCCTGTCGTCTGTTCAAAACAGGGGCGAGATGGTGATGGTACGCGGCCAACTTCTTCCGATGATTCGCCTTTATAAATTATTCAACGTAACTCCTGTTACCGAGGATCCGACAAAGGCATTAGTTGTGATCGTAGAAGAGGAAGGCAAGAGATGCTGCCTGCTTGTAGATGAATTGCTCGGTCAGCAGCAGATTGTGATAAAGAGTCTTGGTGATGGAATGGGAAAAGTACAAGGAGTATCAGGCGGCGCAATTATGGGCGATGGTATGGTAAGCCTGATTCTAGATATACCGGGAATAATGGCATTAGCACAAAGTTAATTTGGGATCAAAATGGAAACGTTAACACTAAACGAATTAGTATTAACGGAAAAGGATTTCCAGAAAATAAGCCAACTGGTTTACGACCACTGCGGAATTAATCTGCATCACGGCAAGAAGGAGCTTGTACGTGCACGTTTGGCAAAAAGACTCCGCGCGGGTAATTTTAGAACTTTCCCGGAGTATATCGACTATGCCCTTTCAGATAAAACGGGAATGGAATTCTCCGTTCTTATCGATTCTCTTAGCACTAATTTGACAAGTTTCTTCCGTGAGGAAACACATTTTAAATATATGGAAAATACATTCCTGCCTGCTCTGTTTGAGAAAAAAAGATCGCAGAGGAATTTTAAAATAAGAGCCTGGAGCGCGGGATGTTCGTCAGGCGAAGAGCCATATACGATTTCGATCGTTTTAAATGATGCTCTAAAGGGGCAAGGCAAATGGGATATGAAAATATTAGCAACTGATATTTCTACAACAATTCTTCAAATCGCGAAAAAAGGTTTTTACAGCGAAGAGAGGATCGCTCCTGTTCCGCCTGCGCAAAAACAGAAATATCTGACTTGCCATAAAGCCAAAGGCCAGAAAGTATATGAAGTCAGTGCTGCTTTAAGAAGTATGGTGATTTTCAATTACTTGAACCTTATGAAAGATTGGCCGATCAAAGGGCCGCTAGATTTTATATTTTGCAGAAATGTAATGATATATTTTGATAAACCCACACAATCTGTTTTGATAAACAGGTTCTGGGATTTGCTCGATTCCGGCGGTATTTTGTTTACCGGCCATTCGGAATCATTGACTGGCATCGAACACAAATTTAAATATGTCCAGCCCACAATTTATATGAAACCCTAATGCAGGATAAAATATGTTGGAAACCAAAACTATAGTTCACGTCTCTGATGCGAAGGTTTCGCAATGCCCCGACGATATGCTTATAACCTATTCATTAGGGTCTTGCATTGCCGTTAGCCTTTATGACCCCGCATCACACATCGGTGGGATGCTGCATTATCAACTGCCAGATTCGAAAGTTGATCTGCAGCGAGCAAAAGAAAAACCGTTTATGTTTGCCGATACCGGTATGATGATTTTGATTGCGAAATTAGCTTCTATGGGCGCCAACACAAAAAGAATGAACGTCAAGATCGCAGGCGGTGCGGAAATGGCGACAGGCCCAAAAGGCTTTGATATTGGAAAACGAAATTACCTGGCGATAAGAAAAATTATGTGGAAACACGGATTGTTCATCGATGGAGAAGACGTAGGAGGACATTCACCGCGTAATATGTATCTGAATATGTCCAATGGAGATGTGGTTATC
>MHYA01000163.1:0-13092 GCA_001825675.1 Planctomycetes bacterium GWF2_42_9
TGTTAGGACTCTTCACTGTATCAATGTCAATTCGATGCAATGACAATCCGTTAAGTTCGCAGAATACTCTTGCCCCAAGCTCAGGTACAAATATAGCTCTGCAATGTTCCTCTTGGTGCAAAAAGCTTTTCCGCCTTTTCAAATTAACGAGTTCTTCAAAATTGCACATATTATCTACTCAAAACCTTAACCTAATACAATCAACATCTAATTTATAAACTAGAGAGCAACTGATCCATCTTAGGGCTGAATGGAACGGCACCTTTTTCCGTGATTTCATAACCAGTTTCAATTCTGCATCCATTCCATTCCGGGTGACCAAAGAAACTTACATCTACGCATACCGTCATGCCGACCTGGAGTACATCCGTGCTATTTGGCCCAAAAAACGGCGATTCAGCTTCATGTAGGCCAATCGTATGCGCAAACGGACAGACCATGTATTTAAGCAGATTATGCTTTTTATAATATTCGCGGCCAGGCTTATCTATCTCAGTACCTCTTTTCCCTACGACAAGTTGCTCCTTTGTCAGCCTGAATGTTTCACCCAAGTGTCTGAGGCATTCTTGCTGACTTGCAGTCAAATTGCCTGAAACCGGCACTGTATGCCCATATACCCCAGCATAACCAGCTATTTTGGGAGCAAGTCCAAGCATAACAAGCTCGCCAGCTTCAAGCTTTTTGAGACTAGCTGTAGGCACTACTGCATTGGCACGCTTACCGCTGCCCACAATAGCACTGAAACCGAAACCACTGGCTCCCCTGCTTCTGGCAGCATACTCTCCAGCCACCGCTACCTCGATCTCAGTAACATCTGGTTTTATGGCCGCCTTCATAGCCTCATAACAATGGTCTGCCGTAATAAAAGATTTTCTAATCTGTTCAATTTCCCATTTACTCTTGATGTAGCGCAGCTTTATATAAGCTTCTGTAAGATCAACAAGCTCAACTCCTTCAAAGCCATTTTTGATTTGTATATAACAATCAGCTGGCATCCTGCCTGCACCGATGAGCCCGATACGTTTAATTTTGTCCAGCTTTGAATTTAGTTCAGCGAAAAGTTTGGGAAAATCAATTATAGTTGCGTTCGGGTATTCCTCATTCGGCACCATAAACACAGGGAAATTTCGAGTCTCTGTTATAGCACTATCTAGCTTGGCAAAAGGTTCACTCTCCGGACCACCAAGAATCATCGGTTCGCCATTCCTCGGAATCAGTACTGCTCCACTTTCAAATTGTGGGCACCAACCCGTTAAATACCAGCCGTTTCCAATATTGAATTCATCGAAGTAAACAAACATAATATCAAGATCATTGGCATTCATCACCTGCTTGACTTTTGCTAGACGAGCATCTCGTTCCTGTTTTCCAAGATATCCCATTGTTGATTCCTTTTTAATCAATTTATTTAATTTTACAATTGAGCTTCAAACTTACTCAATACCTTTAAATCATCAAAAGTAACCACTCTTTTTTCATCGTCCGATAGAGTTGCAGCCAATGATAGTTGGACAGCCATTTTCCCATCAATTAGACTTGACCTAGGGTTACCACCATTTCTACATATAGTAAAAAAGTCTGTAAGGATTTTCTGATCCGCACCATTATGCGTGCCAGAATTTGCGTTATTTACATCTATCAAAGTCTTTCGGCAGCTGTGCCGTTCAGTGAGAGTGATAAGGCCAGATTCAGTCGCACCTTCAACCACGGCATCTGTACCAATTACACGAATCTGGCGAGTAGTTTTAGCCGAAAGCACGTTGACAGTGTAAGTTGCGCGAATATCATTTTCAAATTCAATAACTGCGATACCATTATCAAAGGTGTCTTTGTCAGAATTGTAAAGACAAATATCTGGAGACATTGAACCAGATTGGTCCATCTTTAGTTGAAGCTTTCGCCATGCTTCATCAAACCAATGTTCGATTGGTTTGTTGATATCGTAATAGTCATGACATGATGACTTTAAAACACAATCTCTGCATCGCGGGCCTACACCTGTCTTTTTCTTATAATGTGATAGCCCGGAATTTGCATAGATTGAAACTGGTTTTTGGCCCGCAATCCACATAAGCAGATCAAAATCGTGGCATGCTTTTGTGAGCCATAACCCCCCACCGAATTTACGAAGCCTGTTCCATCGCCGAAAATATGTTCGACCACCATAATACCATTCATTAGCTTCAATGGTGGTAACTTTTCCAAGAGCCCCGGAATGCACCAGCTCATGAATTCTTTCATGAATTGCGCTATGTCGCATGTTGAAACCAAGATAACAAACAGTATTGCAGTTCTTTGCAGCATTTATTATCAAATTGCAATCCTCAACTGTGGTTGCAAGCGGTTTTTCAATGTATACATGCTTTCCAGCTTTAATGGCGGTAATTGTTGGCTGGACATGAGCAAAATCCGGCGTAGCTATTAATAGCACATCTGCTTTAGTCAGAGCCAAATCCAAATCTGCTGTAACAAGGCAGTTGATATCGAAATGATTTATCAAAGCTTGGGCTTTTTCAAGATTCGTATCGACTACGGCAGATAGGCAGGTAATATCGGGATTATTTTTAATGTACTTACAGAAAGCAATTGATCTTGCACCAGCACCGACTATTATTGTATTGAGACTTTGCATATTTTATTTTTCAGCTTTCAAATAAACTACCAATCCTAACACCGCACCTAAGAATGCAAAAAACGCGCTCCAGAGCCAGAAAAAACGATAGGCATTAAGCCAGTCCATTATGACTCCACAAAGTAAACTCAGACCCACTGATCCGACAGAAGAGAATATGGCACTTGCAGACGCGAATTGGCCATAAAGTTCTGGAGGATAAATATCAGCAGACCATTTTCGTGTTACTAGTTGTGGCAGAGTTAAACAGATACACGAAAAAGCTATAAGCCAAAATCCAGCTAACCACTTTGTATTTATTGTAAAAAAAGCAAGAACACAAATGATGGTGCAAAGTAGCTGAGTGAAAATAAGCATTTTATGACTGCCTAATTTATCGAGAAATAGACCGGCGGGAAAGACAATAAGAAAACTGAGAACATTTCCAAGTGCCATTAATTTACCGAAACCATCAAGAGAAAAACCCATTTCGTTACGATAGAAAAATACCATAAATATTCCGGAAATGCCAAACCAAACAACACAGGCCTTAGCCAAGTGAACCCACCAAAAATAGCTTGTGCCAAAACATTCTCGAACGTAATTATTTATGCCGCTCCAGAAACGTCCCTGTTTCTCCTGCGGCGGTGGCGGGTACTCACCTTCTTTAACTCTCCAACATACCACCATCATCGTAAGGCCATATACCACCGCAATTCCTACAAACAGCAAGTTCATATAATTGGTTGCGAGTCCATAGAGAAAATAATTGAAGATAAGAGATCCCAAGGCAGAGAATAACTGAAACAATCCATAAAAACGGCCCAGCAACGATTTAGGGACTACATCGGGGATCAGGTAGTAGTAAACGGAAGCCACAAACATTTCAAAAAACTGGAAAGAGATAATAAATAAGCCAAAGACAAGTATTAAAGGTGTAATTGGGCTATAACTAAGAAGTTGAGCTATGGCAGAATTTTTTGAAAAAAAAGCCAGTATCTCTGGAGCAAACGGTATCAATGCCATAAATACTGTTACAAACGGAGTTGTCCATAAGATAAATGGCCGTCTGCGCCCCCACCGTGACCTGTATCTGTCTGAACGATAACCAAGAATTGGATTTAAAATCATATTGGTCAACATATAGATAGTGGAACCCAAAAATGCGATTTGCTTATTGCTCGCGCCATGCCCCTTAAGAAGTATAGGCAAAAGATACGGCATGACCGAACTCATGATAGTAAAAATAAAATTCCCCCAGAGCAGCCAAGCGAAAAGGGTAAACAAACTAGCGCGACTATAGACCAGCGTGCCCACTGAATATAGGGAAACACCATCTGTTTTGTTTATAGTAATAGCATTTTCATCTACTTTTATACTCAATTAGTACCTCTGATTTGTAGATAGTAACTGCAGATTATTATATTATTGGATAACCAGCAATACGGACTTTATTTTACAATGCCCCAAGACCTTGCATATTCCTTTGTAGCAATTTTGTGAGATATGTAACTATACCTGAACTGAATCTTACAATTCAGAAGTTATAATTTAACTAATCTTTATAATGCCAAAGCAACTTAATACTTGTAACAAAATATACTACCAAAGATGAATTGTCTTCACGGCATCCCTTCGCTGCATCTTCAACTTATTTTTATCCTGCGATTCTACACTGCCATCAGTGAAGAGTGCATTAGGATAAGGATGATTATCTTTGAATTCAGGATAAGGCGTGCTATATGCCGCAAGATCCTGAAAGAGCTTGGCCCGTGGCCCGGTAGATGTTGAGGGATAAATTAATCCTTTTGCTTTTTGCTGTTTTTCGGAATAGGTCAAAAACGTCGTTTCAGTCGTAGTAGGATAATTTCCGAAGTAAAAAAAGTAAATCCAATATCCATTATTCTGATTCTCGTAATTGAATTCGCCTTTTTTATACCATTGATATGTGGATATATTTTTAGGTTGCTTTTCTGAATGAAACGCAGGCATTTTGGCGACAGTTTGATTAGCCGGGCAAATAAAAATGGTATTATCTTTTGCGCCCAAATACGGTTGAATATCAGTACCAACGAATCCAGTTGACCGGTTATTGCTGACAGGATAATTGTAAAAACAACCATTTGGAAACTTGTTCTTATTATCTTGAGCAAATGCCACAATAGCTATCCCGATTTGATGCATTTGAGACCTACAGACAACTCGATAACTTTGGATTCGGGCTTTATTAAGTGCAGGCATTAATATAGATAACAATAGTGCAATAATCGCAATTACTACCAGAAGTTCAACAAGAGTGAACCCTTTATGCCTATGTTCTAAAACTGCACATTTCACTTTGCATATTTGATCTGTAGTCATATTCATACCCTTCCATAAATAAATATAGGCTTCTAATCCGGCAACTTTGCCAAAAATAAATCATCAAAGTAAACGGTACCTTCTCCAAGAGAATGCAAATAAAGATTAATGTAAGTATTATCCAGAGTAAGTATTTCAGGCACAACTATTTGTACCCAGTTTCCTTCAGTATTAGTCCATGCTACTGTAATTGGCACTGATGAGCCCCCCACGTAAATTTCGCAATTACCGCCGGAACCCTCTGTTGAATTTACCCAAAAACGGTACGCAAACCTTTTACCAGGATTAACTGGAACATACAATTGAACCCATCGGGCTACGCCTGTCATACCTTCGCATTTGATCTCAAAGGATTTATTTCCAGAATGCTTGAAATTTGAAGACCTGCTGAAACTATAGTCACCAATATTTGACATAGTATCAGTAAACCAGCTTGGGTCATTAATCTCTGCCCCCGGATCTCTAATAACATTTGGTCCTATACCTGGAATTGTAGCTGGATCAATGGCTATAGTTTTAAATTTTTGAAAAATTGAATATTGCTCTTGAACAGCACTTTTGTTAGCTTGGTTGCTATTTGCGACAGCTATTGCATTGGCACTGCTTAAGTATGAATCCATTTGATTCATTTCTGATAAATTGAATGCTCCTGGAAATTGCTGCAACGCTGAACCAAATTCAGGTACTCGTTCCAAAATAGTATTTTCATAAAGTAAATGGTACGCTTTCATGGTATCAGCCGCGGGACCATAAGCCAGTGAACAATAATTGCTTAGTATAGCATCGTAATCTAGTGAGGTATCCCATGCACATTGCGAAACGGTATAGGCCAGCACACGCATTGAAGGCCAATCTACGGGATACGTCTGACTACACACACCCTTGACTCCGAGCTGCTTAAGATCCGCATACTCTTCGCAGATTCTTCGTGAAAATGGCACTGGGCAACAGTCCATATTGGGGTAGAAATAATATTCCCAGAAATGCACATCTTTTGATTTCGACAGCCATCCGATAAGCTTGCGTATGATTTCAGCATTGTATAAATCAGTGGGATCGGTAAGTTTTTTGTGGTAATTGCGGCCGCATGGAGCAAATGTGATCGCTACGTTATCAGCAACATTGAATTCAGGTGCTTCCTGCGTTTCGGCATAACCGTACATGCCTAATAATCGACCGGGATAACGTTGGGCAACCCAGGGCGATAACAAATTAAAAAAATGCGCAACTCTGTTGCTATAGTTACCCGTTCCAATCTGATTACCATCCCATGCAAGACAATTGGTACACTGACAGAATCCACCGCTTCCGTCATTTTGTGCAATTCCGAAAATTTTAAGTTTTGGAAAATTACTGCTAAAAGTTTCAGTTATTTTACTTTTTACAATATTTAATATATCTGGATTTGATAAGCAAAGCTGTACATAGAAACTTGCTGAGTCCCTAGGTTTTACACGAATGCCATCAATTAGTGGAAAATACTCAGGATGATATGATTCGGGATGATTAATGTTATCATAATAGATGCTGGCAGGAACAAGCCAAGCAAAATTGTGGTACGTAGTTTCGGTTGTTATTCCACGCGCAAGATGTTTTAAGTACGGATTTCCGCCAATAGACCCCAGTTGCTCAACTGGACAATATAATGTACTCTGTCGGTTATGCGCCATCCAATTGCCAATTAAGTCAGTATAACCGAACCCGTTGCTGTTGTCTCCGATTATCCAACCACGATAATAAAAATCTGGTACTTTAACTTTACACAAGTTAGCTATTGCTATTGTACTTTGCATTCCCCCATCGAGTATTGGGGTATCATTGGCAATTGGCCATGATATATGTAGTATTTCATTGCAAAAATCATCAACTGCCCACATTACCGCAGCAGCAGAATTTCCTACAAGCTCTATTTTATTATCATAAGTGCGTCTGATAGCATATGCCTGGTCACTGCTGTTGCCAACACCGGCACTAAAACGATTTGCAACTCCCAGTCGGATTTCAACTGCTGACGGTGTTGCAGGATTAATTAATGGAGTTACTCCAGCAGCCTCTTGAAATGCTGACTGAAGCTGTTGAGCCGCATATGACTCAATTGTTGATGGTGAACCAATAACTACATTGCGGATACTCACATTACAAACTCCGTTATCAACTAATAATAATGGTTCACGTGATCCAAAAATAAACGCATAGTCAATAAAATCAACTTTTTGACTCTGATTGAAATCTGAACCATAGCACCAATTAGGCATGGCACAATTGCTATTAAGCCAATTATTTGCAAACTGTTCGAGCCCTGACATTTGATTGTTTATGCAATCACTCAATGCTGGAGCAGCCAGCAATGTACAAACCAACAACATTTTAAGAGTTGACTTAATCATTTAAATTTCAATCCATCGCAAGTAATTAGGCATGGGCTGTGACATAAACACAGCCCATGCATTTAAATCAAAGAATGTTAAACTCTTTTCCTAAGGAAAGCACCACCAATCAATAGCAACGCCATTGTTGCAGGTTCTGGTACATAAGTAACTTCTAGCCTTGGCAGATATTGAGCCTCGCCCCAGCCATCAAAAATGGCTGAATAATAGTATTCAGGAGCCCCAACCCAGCTATCCCATGGGAAGCCTGTTTCGTCTTTTACAATCGAAAGTCGAAATGAACTATAGGTCTTACCAGCAGCAGCATCAGCAGCGACGGCAGAAGTCAAATCGTAACTGAAATTTCCGTCCCTAATGCCATATACAATGGCTACGTCTTCAACGCTGGCTGTCATATCATCGCCGCTAAGATCTGTTGAATTATTGGCGGTATATTTTTGAATTTTAATCCACGTTCCTCCAGCAGATGAATACATATAACCTTTGAACAAAGCGCTGCTAATCGTTTTCGATGAATCAATTCCTGCTGATCCCAGATCAAATTTCACTACGCTAACATTTGCAGCCCATCCGGCATAGACATCACCTATTTGCATGAGTTCAGTACCAGGATACGATCCTGTATGGACGCTACTATAAGGTCTCCATCCATACTGGACTTGGCAGAGATCACCTATTTTTCCTGGCGATGTTTGAGGCGGCACGATCGTTACCATATCCGCAAGTACAATGCTCGATAAACACGCTACAGCTACAAGTACAGTTACAGTCTTCTTCATAATTACTTCCTTCCCAAAAAATAAATTTAGTTTTCCGCTTATAAGGCAAGCCGCCTGATAAGCAACGCAACAACATCAATTTAGTCCAACGTTTATCTACCGACCTAACTCACCAATAGAAAAATAATTTAAATTAAATTCTCTTACCAATTTTCAATGCAGCTTTCTATAAGAGGATCATTACAAACCATCCAGTCGCTGGCAACCATAGCCAAATCTTTAAAATTTACCAGGCAATCAGCATTTAAATCGCCATTCTGATAACCCCATCCGCCACAAGGTATACTTTCGACGAGCTCATATTCCAATATGTTGTCTGCATTATCATATCTATTCTGCGCTTCAGTTGTGGCAAGTACACCAAATTGCTCAATATCAAATCCCGATCTGGTGTCTATTACGATATCGAATCTTACATGCTTGCCAGTAATAAGCTGACTTACTACTGTCTCTCCATAACCACGTCCACCAAAGTTATCGAACATTTGAACACCAAGCTCATAAATCATATCTTGACCATTAATTGAAACAGCTGCTTCTAAATTTGTATCGATCAAGGGATCACCCGGCCACCAACAAGCCCAATAACCATTTCCGGCAGTGTTGATACCTAAGAAATATTGTTGAGCTATATCACTATGACTTGTATCATATTGACCACCAGCTCCACTGCCTTGACTGAATATCTCCAAACGGTCACTGTTTGACCAATCTTCATATTCGTCAGTAAAGAATTGAACAGTGTCTTTAACGATGACTGCAGCGTATATTTTGTCTGTATTTTCGTTCCAGCGGAGCGCCATTTTGGCACTGGTCACATCAGACGTATTACCATAGATATTAACGTCAATCGGAATCCATTCAGCGACATCCCATTCTGACAGATCGCCATCAACAACAGCAGTGCCACGTGCAATAGTACCAGTAGGTTCTATCTGACTGCCCGTTACGCAACCAACACCACCAGGAGTTGTGCAGCTGAGCCATTCGTCAGCTGTTATCTTCAAGTCTTTCATATCAACGACACAATCTACATTCATATCACCAGTAAGCCCGAAACTACCTTCAATAACATCACTGCAATTTTCGGGCATGTCGATATATTCTATTTCAAGATGAGGCCTTGACACATTGCTCCAGCCCTTGGCTACAGCCATATAATAGTAAGTGGGGTCGCCATCTTCCTCATCGTTATCCATCGGTGTTCCTAAGGCATCATAAACTGCGGTGATCACATAATAACTGTAAGTCTTCCCTGCGGCGATATCGGCAGCTACACCAGCTGTTACATCAAAACTGAACCATGCCCAATTCTGACCTCCACTATCGACTTGAAAAATTCCGACATCAACAAGGGAGGCGGTATTCGGATTATCATTTGGGCCTAAAACAGTTGTATTGTTGTTGATGTATCTCTGAACTTTAAAATACACCGTTGTTGGGTTTACATAACAATATCCTTTGATCGATGCGCTAGTAACTAAATCAGAACTACTTATCTCAGTTGGTAATTGGAATTTGGCAACACCAATGTTAAGAAATCCTTCATCCCACCACCCGGTTGAAGCATAGACATCACCAATATTGCAGATAAAATCTTCCGACAGATTAGTTTCGGTTCTTAGAAAGCCTCCAACGGGGACACCGGGAGGATTTGTATGATGCGGATGGGGGTCCATATTGATCCACAACGCACCAAATTTCTCAGCCTCTGGAGCAACCCCAACAGAGTAAGTAGGGAACGAATTAGCAAGAACAATATTTGACATGAAAACACAAATTGCAACATAAACCAACTTCTTCATAATGATTCCTCCGAAATAATTCTTTTACACAGTTCATTTGTCATATTACAAAACCATGATAAATAACTAAGCTTAATAATTTCGCTTTCCTAAACTACAAAACCAAACACTTCGGGCCAAAACGCATCTTTACATCACATGTGCGTTGTTGCTCAGGAGGCAACATTGAACATGGCAAAACAATGCCGCTAGGAGTAAGGTCTCCTGATGCAATTCGCTCTAGAAGCATTTCTGCTGCGCGTTCACCCATTAAGGTAAAATCAGATTTCGTAGTAGGCCAGATATCGTTAGTAAAGTTATTATGCAGATTGTCAAAACCAGCAACTACTATATCCTCCGGAACTGATAGACCTAAATTCCTCAGACTTTTAATTGCCAGCGGTACCATCTCATCCATTAGAGCAATTATCGCATCAGGACGAGGCTGAACGTAAACAAGATTTTTCAGCATTTCCTGAATATCAGCAATGCTATTAAGTGAATCGCAATTAACTAAGTAATCAGGATTTAAAGGCAGATTGGCCTCTTCTAAGGCTTTCTTGTAACCTGTTAAACGATCTTGGGTAGCCCTACTGAAAATCTTGTCAAACTTAAGAAATGCAATTTTCCGACGATTTTGCCCTAAAAGATATTGTGCCATATCGTACCCGGCGTACTCATTATCCATTATGACATGTGGCCGACGCATTACTGGCGAATATATATCAACTACAACTATTGGGAAATCACGAAATTCTTTGGCAAGATAATCATCTCGACTGTCGCGACCCACAGCATTAACGCAATAAACAACAACACCTTTGACACCCTGATTTATCATTGTGCTAATATGACTTCGCTCCTCTTGAGCACTTGAAGTAGACCCACTGACAACCAAATCACACCCACGACTCTTTGCCACACGGTTAATCCCATTAAGGATATTACTCGGAAGCGGCGAGTGTAAATCAACTGCAACATAACCTATTTGTACACGTGGCAATGCCTCAATATACATTCCGCTACCGCGGCGAGTTGATAGACAACCGTTATCCACTAGTTCCTCTGCAGCTTTACGTATTGTAGTAGAACTGACCTTATATTTTGTAGCCAATTGTGCCACGGTAGGCAACTTGGAACCAGGAACGAACCTGCCAGACTCTAAAAAATCATGTTGAATTCTTTTGGCAAGACCTTTTGGTTTTTCAAAAATAGGCATAAAAACCGTTCCTAATAAACTCAGATAAAATGATACAACACACAAACATAAAAGTATGCTACATTAAACTTATATTATCTTACTCGCTTTACTTTACTTGTCAAGAAAATTATCATCAAGAGTTCATAATATTACGAAATTTCCCAAAAATACAGGCTGGGACATAATCCACATAAAAACATGCCACAAACCAAGTACACAATCATAAACCCTTGTTTTTCATTCAGTTACCGCAATACCGCAAACTAAGAACAGAAACAATCTCGCAAGAGACAAAAAAAATTCAATTGACTAGGACCAAAATAAGACTATATTAACTTACATATGATTACTTTTATTTAACTTGCATCATCCTACAATGGTGAAAAAAATGCATAAATTAAACACGACCTATAATAAGCTATGTCCACTCAGAACAATGATTTCTTATGCAACAGGCGATTGCGCAGTTTCCCTCGTGATGAATTCTGTCTTTGGCTTCGCAATGCTGTATTACACGGACGCTTTGGGCTTAAAGCCATCACTTGCTGGATTTGCAATGTTCATAGCATCTCTTTGGGATGCTGTTTCAGCTCCTATCATGGGACATATTACAGATAACACTCGTTCTCGTTTCGGTAGGAGACACCCTTTTATTCTGTTGGGCGGCATTGGAATGATTGTTTGCTTTTATTTTGTATGGGTAGTTCCGTCCCCATTCAAGGAAAGCATGACCGTTCTCTTCTGGTACTTAGTAGTAATGAACCTTTTACTAAGAACTTTCTGCACAATATTTTCGGTTCCATTCACTGCTTTAGGCTTTGAAATGTGCACTGATTATATTGGCAGAACAAAACTTCAGGGGGTTAGAACTGCAATAGGGATGCTTGCTAATTTTTTCGGTCCTGCATTATCATGGTCCATATTTTTCCGAAATAACAATGAAGGTTTTCGAGCTACTAATAACTCTGACAATTTTATTCACATGGGAACAGCTTTCTCGATATTTGCTTTTTTATTCATTTTAATAGTCTGTATTAGTACTTTCCGCTACATGATGGATTCAAGGGAACTTAATACATCGGGTAAGGGATTAAAAGCCTTTTATATGGATATGAAGGAAATTGCTTTGGATAAGTTTCCACGAGGGGTTTTTGCATTCTTATTTTTTGTTGTCCTGGGCATAACTTTGACCAGCACACTTCAAATGTATCTTTATGAGCATTATATGAAATTGGAAGGAATGCAGAAAACTTTTGCCCATGGTGGAACCATGATCGGAATGGCATTAGGCGCAGCCGCAGCAGCAAGATTGACAAAATTGTTTGACAAAAAAAAATCCATAGTTATTGCCGTAATCTGGAGCGTTTTCTGTAATGTTGTACTTGCAGTTTTGCTCTTACCTGGTTGGCTTAAGCCAAACCACACATTTATCTTCTCTGGAATTATAATTCCTATAGTTTTTATAGCTTTTGTTTTTTTTCATAGTGCATATTGGTTTGGTAATGGCATTATGCTGCCTATTTCTTTGTCTATGATGGCTGACGTTTCTGAGATCAACGAAGCAAGAACGGGAATAAATAAAGACGGTAGTTATTCTGCGGTATACAGTTTTGTATCAGGTCTCGGGGGCTCTGTTGGCGCTCTTTTTTCAGGATATGCACTTACAATGATTGGTTTTATGGCAGGCGGAACACAACCACAGAGTTCTTATGTCGTCTGGCGATTATGTGCACTGACTCTTCTTGCTGGCCCATTTATCTCAATGATAGCCCTAATATTTATAATGAAGTATCCAGTGACCAAATCTCTTCTAAATAGTATCGCAAACAAAAAAGGGAGTATAACTTTTGGAAGCTGTGATCAACCCATAAAAACGGATGTATGAAAAGTTATGAGTGTGTTGCTCAAAACTTTTCTTGCTTTTTCTTAGTGAAGGAAAGGAGTGTTGTATGAAGAAGTTAAATTTGGT
>MHYA01000163.1:13105-15600 GCA_001825675.1 Planctomycetes bacterium GWF2_42_9
CCTTCGCTGTTATGGTCGTCATTAAGCCTGGGCCTGAGAGATTTGGCTGTCTCTTGAATGCCCGATATGGGTACAATGGGGATATGCATGATACTAGCGACAGCTATGGTTATATCTGCTATGTTGGAGATAGATATGCTGGGTTAAATTGGGATCTTGGGGTCGCGAAATTTGAATTACCAACAGATGTAAATAGTTCTACTCATGTTATTAATAGTGCAAGGATAAAAGGCTTTTGTGCCAGAACTCCGGGAACGACGTTTTATTTAAAAATTCAAAGATATGCAAATGACAACACAACCCCGTTGGGTTCCGCTGATCACCCTAATTCAGCTTCTCTTATAGATGTTGGCATTGCTAAAATTGATAGCGACTGGATTAACATTAATGTAACAGATGCTGTAACAGAGGATATCAGCGACGGGAAAAGTTACAGTTCATTTTTGCTCACACCAGTTAAGGATGCAAATGGTACACCATTAGATAATCTTCCAGACAATTTCTACTTTGGTATATATAATGGCTGGAGTCCTAGCCGAAAACCTCAGCTTGATATTGATTATTCTCCAATTTCTTCCGCGCGCCAAACAAGAGTTTACGCAGAAACAGACAAAATCGGGACACTGCTGAATGCCCGGTACGGATATAATGGGGTTAGTTTTAATACTCCTACATCCGATTATATTGCCTGTACCGGTGACATATATGTGGGCTTAACTTGGTGTCTGGGCGTTGCCAAGTTTGAATTACCTACCAATATCAGCAGTACTTATATTATTAACAATGCGCATATTGATGGGTATTGCTACAGGAACCCTGGAACTCTCTATCTCAAAATACAAAGATATCTGAATGACAACACAACAGTTTTAGGATCTGCTGATCATCCGAATAATGCTTCTGTAGAAGATGTTAAAATTGTACAGGTCAATAGCGACTGGTTCAGCCTCGATGTAACATCTGGAGTGCAAGCAGATGTCGCTGCCGGAAAGAGTTATAGTTCATTTCTCATCACACCGGTTAAGGATGCCAGTGGAACGCCATTAGATGCTAGTAGCCCGGAATACTACTATATGGCTATAAATAATGGCTGGAGCGATGATTCAACTCCTCATCTTGATATAGATTACACTCCCGCATCTGGGACACAGTTAAAGGTTTATCCAAGGCCCGATAGATTTGGTGCCCTGCTTGATGCCCGATATGGATATAACGGTGTGAGTTTTAGTACACCTACATCCGATTATGTCTCCTGCGCCGGTGATATATATACAGGGTTAGGCTGGTGCCTTGGAGTCGCCAAGTTTGAATTACCTGCAAATATCGGCAGTTCATACATCATTAATAGCGCGCGTATCAATGGTTATTGTTATAGAAATCCTTCTACTTTTTACATCAAAATTCAGAGATATACAAACGACAACACAACAGCTTTGGGTTCTGCCGATCATCCGAGTTCTGCCTCTCTTGTAAATGTTGGGATAGTGAAAGTGGATAGCGATTGGTTTAGCCTTGATGTGACCGCTGGCGTGCAAGCTGATGTTAATGCGGGAAAAACTTATAGTTCTTTCCTGCTCACAGCCGTTAAAGATCCTAGTGGAACGCCATTAGATAATACTCCTGAATATTGCTACATGGCCATCAATAAGGGCTGGAGTTCAGGTTCAAGACCTTATCTTGCTCTCACTGTTGAACCGCTGATTTTGGGTACTAACGCCACAGAATGGATTAGTATACACACAGATTCTAATGCACCACCAATGTTACAGTCTGCTGCCGATGAACTCCAGGATGCTTTACTTTTTGCCATAAAGCGTTATCCGCCCCCACCAATAAACCCAACCGAGCCGTGTGATATCCAAATTACTCTTAGCGTAGATCCTAATAGTACAGGAATTGACGACGACCAAGCTTATGTTATCCGCAGAACTCTTGATGACAACATTGATATTATCGGCAATTCCGAAGCAGCAGTAATGTGGGCTGTGGGCGACTTCTGTAAAAAGGCATTACAAGTATATTGGCCTATTGATGGCTATGGCATGACACTTGGAAAAGAGCAGTCGTTATTTGCTTTTGACCAGTTCTGTATAAAGGAAACGCCTGATTTTGAGTATCGTGGCTGGATTATCGCATTCAATGAAGACGCGTTCTGTTGGGACAATTCATTCGGTGACTGGATGATGCATAACCGCCAATCCACGCTTTACTGCCCAATGGAACATTTAGGCTACTCAACAGGCGGCAGTTCTGCTTATCCGGTGTATCTCTCTCATGGCATTGCACCTGAAACTACTACACACAGCTTTAACTGGTTTATACCTAAGAGCGTATATTGGACAACACATCCTGAATATTTCCCTTTCATAGATAATGTTCGTAAGGAACCAGTGGATAATAATAGTTTCAATATACAACTATGTCTCTCCAATCCTGATGTATTTGATATTTTTGTTACCAAGATTAATGATGCCTTTCAATATTATCCCGAACTT
>MHYA01000163.1:15658-21986 GCA_001825675.1 Planctomycetes bacterium GWF2_42_9
GTAGAGCATGGGATGGCGACCAGCTTGACACAGGCAATTATAGCAATCGGGTAGCGCATTTTGTCAACTTGCTCGCGACCGAAATCGGCCCTGGAAATTTAGGCAAAAAGCTTGGGATGTTCGGCTACTCTGAAACTCGCCAGCCGCCTGATGTGGATCTTGCTGATAATGTAGCTGTTACTTTCGCACCGATTGGACGTAATTATATGAAAAAGTTCACTGACCCCACCGATTCTTTTAATGCAGCGGCTCTGGATGACCTTTATGGATGGCTGGACAGAGCAAATGATGTTCACTTCTACGATTATTATTTCTACTCAAATATGGATTGTTGTCCTTCGCCTTATGCCCGTAGAATATGCGAAGAATATCCTGATCTTCTGGCGATTGGCGTTACAGGTGTCAGCAGTGAAACATATCCAAAGGACTGGCCTGGTATGCGCGTATTAACCTATACTACCGCTCGTGCTGGATGGGACACTTCGCTGGACTATAACGATATACTTAGCGACTATTGCTATGAAGCGTATGGACCGGCAGCATCTGATATGAAGTCGTATCATTTGCTTTATGAGAATACCTTATTAGAACATGTGCCCTACATTGGGGGGCCTTTACAACAGTTCTCTGCAGCATTTACTTCTGGTGAGTTGACTACGTTAGAAGGTTACCTTGCCAGCGCCACCACCGCTGCTGCGGCAAGTACGGACATCAATGATGTTAATGCTGTTCAAGAGCAATGGAAACTTTTCCAAAAATTTAAATTGACCACAGTAGATCCTGCTAAGCTTCCGGGTATAGGAACTAATGTTGTCAGGGATTCTAACACAGAAGACCTCAATGACCCCAATTGGAAACCACATTATACTGGTAATTATGTTTTGACTAGAGATTCAACAACTAGTCATGATCCAAACGGTAATAAATCATTAAAGATACAGTGTTTTGGCACGAATGGCCTTGCACGTTGGTACCAATTGTATATTCCAGTAACTCCAGACAAAAAGTACGCGCTGCGTTTTTGGGTTCGTGGCAGTAGTGGCTCTGGTGGACATTGCGAACTTTATGCCTCAAAATATGTAGCGATAGATTGGATGGAAACTAATGATGAATGGAAACAGATTGTTGTACCGGAATTTTCCACAGCGGGCTGTACTTATGTTAATCTTTACTTAGCTACTTCTTCAACGGGAACAGTTTACTTTGACGATATTTTCATGGCGGAGCTTGCGGTTAGCGCTGCTGCTCCTGATCCTGCTAATAGCGCGACAGGTGTGAACATCGAACCAACTCTTAGCTGGACATCCGGGTCACATGCCACTTCACATGATGTATACTTTGGTACAAACCAGGCAAATGTCACAAATGCTACACGAACCAACCAGCTTGGTGTTCTAGTAAGTCAGGGGCAAACCGGTACAACGTATTCTCCTACATTGACAGCAAGCACCACTTATTATTGGCGTATTGACGAAGTAAGTTATGACGGTATCACAACCGGCACTGTTTGGAGTTTTACAACTGCTGCTGCTCCGGGGCAGGCAAGCAGTCCTAGTCCTACAAACAGCGCAACTAGCGTGAGCATTAATCCAACATTGAGTTGGACGGCTGGAAGTAGTACGACTTCGCACGACGTATATTTCAGCACGAACCAAACGAATGTTACTAATGCTACACATCTTTCAGGTGAGTTTAAAGGCAATCAGGCCGGCACAAACTATAGCCCAGGTACTCTGGCTAATAATACAAGCTACTATTGGCGAATCGATGAAGTCGGAAATGGCGGCACTACAACAGGCACTGTTTGGAACTTTACTACTGTTAAAGCTCCGCCAACTTATCAGGCAGCCGGAACTGCTCAGTCCAGCACAGGGAATATTACGGTTCCATGGCCTACGCATCAGACAGGTGATGTTGCTCTTCTCTTTATTGAGTCATGCGGAGGTCAGGCAGCAAACCTTGGTACGCCAGCAGGTTTCGCAGCTGTAACCAACAGCCCGCAATTAACAGGAACCGGAACGGCTGGGACACGTCTAACCGTGTACTGGTGTCGAGCGACGTCGTCTTCAATGAGTTCGCCGGTTGTTACTGACCCTGGCGACCACGTTTACGGAAGGATACTTACTTTCCGTGGTGTTACCACAACTGGCAATCCATGGGACGTGACGGCAGGTGGAGTAAAAGCAACAGCCTCAACCAGTACAACATTCGGAACGGTGAACACCGCTGTTCCCAATACTATGGTTGTGCTTGCGACGTCAAGAGATAACGACTCATCATCAGCGGCGTGGTCAAGTTGGACTAATGCAAATCTCACAAGCCTAACAGAACGGTTGGACGAAGGAACCACACAGGGAAACGGTGGAGGCATTGGGGTAGCTACAGGTATAAAAGCAACTGCTGATGCCATCGGCCCAAGTACGGCTACGGTAACATCAAGTGTTGATGGGCATATGACTATATCGTTAAAGCCTTAATCAGTTTGAGAATTAGTTGATTAGTTTTTAGAAAATGTTTAAATAAGTGCATAGCGGCTCGTGGCCGCTATGCACTTATTAATGAGCTAGTATTTCAGCTTTGACTATATATTTATGAGAAACTATAGATTTGTTTATGACATAGTGCTGACTATCATCTTTTTTGTTAGTTCAGTCCAAATATCTTTTGCTTCAAAACTTATCATTGCAAGGAATGGCATTTCTGATGCAAAGATTGTAGTTGATCAAAATGCCCCAAGTTCTGTGCAACTTGCTGCATCTGAACTTAAATACTACATAGAAAAGAGCACAGGAGCTAGTCTGCCCATATGCAACGAAATTGAGCCAGGCAATAAGTCCATAACTATATTATTGGGTGTCAGTTCGTATACGCAAGCTGCAAATATTAGTACAAGCAGCTTGAAAGATGATGGGTTCAAAATAGTATGTAAAAATAACATATTGGGAATCATTGGAAAAGATTACAATGGTCCACCTATTTACGGGCTGTGTAATCCTTGGCAATATAATGAAGTTTACAATCCACATCTAAAACTTGGGGCATTTGGAAGCACAGGCACTCTTAACGGTGTTTATCATTTTCTTGAAAAATATCTTGGAATCCGTTGGTACATGCCGGATGAGATAGGGACAGTCATTCCAAAAACTAATGTCTTAAAAATACCTTTAATTAATTACACCATATGCCCGGATTTTGAATATCGTTATGCATGGTTCTGCAATTTTGCAGATTCAAACGAAGGTGCGATGTGGTACAAGCGGGCTGGATTCGGAGCCGCCTGCCCTGTGCAGGCCATGCATTCATTTGAACAATTTCTGAAATACAAAGATTCGCATCCAGAATACTTTGCATTAATTGACGGTCAGAGAGATTTTTCTAATTTGAGTGTTATCATGGGCGGCGGCAATTTATGTTTGTCTAATCCTTCCGTTGCTGAACAGTGGGCAGAAGATATAATTAAATATTTTGATGAGAATCCCTCACACTCTTATTTTCCATTAGCACCCGGCGATGGAATGAAAAGAATCTGTGAATGCCAGCGGTGCCAATCACAAATCGATCCTAATATGGGTATAGATGGCAAATTTTCTAATTACATATGGTCTTTTATCAATAAAGTCGCGGAAAAGCTAGCTAAGAAATACCCAGAAAAGAAAGTCTGTTGCATAGCTTATGAGGGGTATAATGCCCCGCCAACATCAATCGAAAAGTTGTCTCTAAATGTGGCGGTATTTGTGTGTAAGGTTAGAGCAGCTTATTCAGACGAACAATATAAAAAGTTAATGAATGAAAAACTCAGCAAATGGAGAACTATAGCATCGAATGTATATACCTGGGAATATTACCTTTATTCCGACCCGCCATGGAAAGGGTTTCCGATCAATTTCGCTCATAATATTTCTCAAGATTTGGAATCGTTGAAAGGTAGAATCAAAGGTGAATTCATACAAGCTGAGATTATGACAGATTCGGCCGCCATGGGAACAAACAATGCCCCCGCTGCATTTTCCAGATTCTATTATTCCGGCATGCGACACCTTAATTTGTATGTAACCGCAAAGCTCTATTGGAATGCCAATCTCGATGTAGATGAATTGCTTGCAGAATACTATGAAAAATTTTACGGCCCTGCTGCCGATCAAATGAAAAACTTTTGGACCAAATCAGAACAAATCTGGATGTCTCATAAACATCACAGTCTCCCTATCGGTGAAATCGGAGCAGATACTATTGCTCTGCCGTTTGATATCTTCACTGCCGAGGACATGAAAACATTGACCGAACACTTGGAACAGGCACGTCAATTAAGCAAAACTCAGCCGATCTACTCTAAGAGAATAGAACTGGTTTCAAGTGAATTTGAAATTGCCAAAAAGACAATTTCAAAAGCTTCGATTCCCAGTTCGTCCTGTTCCAAAGCAAGCGCCCCAATCAAAATCGATGGCGTTTTGGATGAGGGTATATGGAATACATCATCCGCACTAAATCTTAGAGCCATCAATGGCGATAAAGCATCATATCAAACCGAGGCATATACTGCATGGGATAGCAACAACATCTATTTTGCTTTTAAAAACACTGAGCCAAATATTTCCAAACTGAATAGTTATGCCACAAAACGAGACCAAAACTACTCCCCCGCTATGTGGGAAGACGACTCTGTTGAAATCTTTATCTCACCTGATCCCAACAACAGAAGTAATTTGTGTTATCAATTTATTATTAACACAAAAGGGGTAGTTTGGGATGGCGTTTATGGCGGTCACAAGGAATTTGATCTGGCATGGAACAGTGATATAAAATCTGCCACGCTAATAGGCCGTGCAGAATGGACTCTTGAAGTTAGTATTCCTTTCAAGGATTTAGGAATTGCACCTGCTCAAGATAAAACATTTGCAGTAAATATTTATAGGAATCGTTATGCCGACCAAGGCCTGGTTGATAGTGCTTGGTCTCTATTATGCTACAACCATTATAGTCCCAGCCGTTTTGGCCTTATAACATTAAGTAATGAATCCCGAGGTAATAATGTACAAAGATAATGATAAACTTGATTACTACAAACTTCTAACACCAGATGCGTTTTTTTACCCAGGATATATTTGGATTTGGAATAATAAATTATCGGTCGATATTCTCTTAGCTCAACTCAAAGATATGGCCGACCATCAAGCCAAAAGTGTTTGGCCTTTAGTTGTTCCGAAAACTTTCAGACCCGATTCAATGCCAGTTTTAACAGAACCCGATTATATGACACCCGAGTTCCTGAACGTGTACAAGCAGATGGTTCAGGAGGCCAAACGGTTGGGTATGCAAGTCTGGCTTTATGATGAAGGTGGATGGCCTTCCGGTGGTGCATGCGGAGACGTCGTTAGAAAAAATCCAAATCTTATTAAGCAATCGTTGCTTTGTTCGAGAAAAGAATTTTGCGCAAATGAAAATTTTGAAGCTCCGTCCAATTGCATCTGTGCTTTCGTATTTTCCAGCAGAGAAAAACCGCAAATATTGCGTCCCGGTCAAAGTGTCAAGATAAAAGATAACAATACTCAAGTGCATGTTTTTTCAGTTGAGTTCGGCAAACGCTCTGTTTTGCGGCCGTCCTATCCTGATTTGTTAAATCCCGAAACAGCAAGAACATTCATTAGTTTGTCTCATGAGCAGTATAGATCATTACTGGCAGATTACTTTGGGAACACAATTCCTCTAATTTTCTGTGACGAAGCAGGTGTCAGCAATTTGCCCTGGACTAATGATTTGATTGATAGTTTTAAAAAAGTTAAGGGTTATGATATTACAGAACATCTGCCTTCTATTTTTGATTATAATTCAACGCAAGGTGAACAAACACGCGTAGACTACTACGATTGGTGGTCCCATCGCCTTGCAGAAGCATTTTTCGGACAAATTCAGCAATGGTGCTCCAACAACAACGTTTTCTTCGCTGGGCATCTTGGCGGTGAAGAAGAAAAGCTTGGTTCAGTTACCTGTGGCTATGGTCATTTGATGCGGGTTTTGCGAAAATTCGATATTCCTGGAGCAGATACAATTTGGCGTCAAATCTTTCCTGGAGGCAAAGAAGTCGTCTATTCAGATTTAGGTGTAGGTAAAGGTGGTCTTCTAAGTCTGCCTGGCTACTCACTTATTCCCAAATTCGCATCTTCGGTAGCTCATCAGGAAAATAAACCTTACGCTATAACCGAATCCTTTGCAGTTTATGGAAGTGGTTTAACACTGGAGCAGATGAAATGGATTACTGATTATCAGTATGTAAGAGGGTTAAATATTACAACAATGGGAGGGTATTCACTTTCCAGAAAAGATCATTTTA
>MHYA01000164.1:0-12886 GCA_001825675.1 Planctomycetes bacterium GWF2_42_9
TGCCGGCGCAAAACTAGCTCTGCTTTCACTAAATGCCCGCCAAAAAACCGAAGATTTAGCCAAACAAACAGAACATATTGAATTGTCCGCCGATTTTGATTTCCAAAACGAATTCGCCAACGCCATGATTTTCCCCTAATCGGGTAACTGTTTAGCCGTCGCCGATTCGGCGACGTGCATTTAGCCCATCGGCCTGCCGATGGGTTCGTCCGTGGGCTTTAGCCCAAGTGTCATTCCCGCGAAGGCGGGAATCTATCCTGTTATATAACTGTGTACGTTCGCATTAGCAGCGTTGAACATTAAGGCAACCTCTAACAATGTCATTGCGAGGCGTTCCAAACGGCAATTGCCGTGCAGGAACAACGAAGCAATCTCAATCCTTCGGCCACCAAAACTGTCATTACCGTACCCTTTGTCATCCTGAGCGTTGGAGCGAAGCGGAAACCCCCGTAGGGGGCAGCGAAGGATCTCGTTAAAAGTGAAATCGTGTAATCAGTGATTAATTTATTTTGTAATTAAGAATTAAAAATTAGTGTCTTAGCTGGAGCGAAGCGAAAGTCCTCGAATCTTCAGGATTTTTGTTCCTGGAAGCAAAAATCAGAGAGGATGTCTTTGTGGCTAAATTAAGCGTAATCTATTCAAAATCCACCGGCAAATAAATTTTCCGTCTCTTGATATAATCCCAAACCTCTGGTTGCAGAAACGCGCTCACATCTTTTCCGTCAATTATCCCTTGCCGTATTTCGGTACTGCTCATTTCTATCAACGGCGTTTCTATCATATTATTCCGCAGATTCTCAATGAGTTCAGGTTTTAATTTCCCTCTCAAGCCATCGAAGTCAGGCTTTTCATATCCGCCTCTGTTCATCACGCAGACATTGCACTCGTCTAATAGTTCAATAATTTTGTGCCATAAAGGTAAACTAGGCAACATATCCGCCCCGATAAGCCAATAAAATTCGCAAAATTCTCCGAATTTTTCCCGTAATTGCCTGACCGTATCGATTGTGTAGCTCGGTTCGCCGCGATTTAGCTCAACATTGCTTATTTCAACGCCTTCCAGCCCTTTGATAGCTAATTGAAGCATTGCGATTCTGTCGGTATCGTGTGCCACAGGCTGCTTGTGTTTGTGTGGCGAGCGTCTCGCAGGAATGATTATGATTTTACTTGCACCAACTTTTTTCGCTGCGCAAATCGCAACTTCGATATGACCTTTATGTATTGGGTCAAATGTCCCGCCGAATAGAATTATTTTTTCTAACATATAATATTTCACAATCAAACTGTTGAAAATTATTTTATAAAATCAAAAAAAATATTTTTGAAAAATGAATTTTGATTTATTTTTTTTATATTTTAGCAAAAAATTTTACAATGACAATTGTAACCTGATTATTGACAAACATCTATTTGCATTTTCGATTTTTTATTTTTCCAAATCATAAACTCAAATCAAAAAAAACCTTGATTTTGTTAAAATATTCACGTTTTTTGCAGTATGTCTCTTCTGCGAAAATAAAAATCTGCGCTGCGCAAATTTTCTAATTCAAAAAAATTTTGAGCGATTTTTTTCAGATCATTTGATTCAACACGGCCTGATTTTAGAAAAAAAATAAAGAAATTTAAATATATTTGTCGATAAACTTGTTATAGAGATGTACTTACGATGAAAATTAATTGACTTTGATTCGCAAAAATGTAGAGTACACTGTCATTCAATAACCTAATTTCCGAAAGGAGGTGAATTAGAATGGCAAAGAAAAAAGCAGCAAAGAAGAAAGTAGCTAAAAAGAAAGTTGCGAAAAAGAAAAAATAGTTCTGTGAAGTGAGTCGTCGTGATTATACGCCACGGCAAAACTAACCGACGACATACAGAACCGTGGGCCGTAACTCAAAATTTTGATTTTTAGCTCACAAAAGTAACGGAAGATTCTGACGCCACGGCAGGATCTTCCGTTTTTTTATGCCTTTACACATTTTTTTACGCTGTTATAATTAAAAATCATCCCGACAAAGTCGGGATTCCGCTACTAACGACTAATACTAATGACTAACGACTTTTAAAAAAGGATACATTATGAGAAATCCAATTGTTCTGTTCACTGTTATTTCAATTCTCTTTTCAGCAGGCTGCCAGCAATCCCAAAAATCTCCTCAAAATCCCGTTGCATCAGATAAAAAGGAAAAACTTATGGCCGCCGAAAACATCAGCCTCAAGGCCGAAATTGAAAAAAACAAAAAGGAAATGGATAATCTCAATAAATCCATCGCTCAAATGAAGCAGGACAATGAAAAGCTGAAAACCGAAAACACTAATTTATCTGCTTGGCAGACAAAGTATGAGGAATGCAATAAAAGCCTTGCCGAAATTAAAAAGCAGCTCACCGCTTCGCAGGATATGCTTGAAAGCAAAGACGCTCCCGCATTATGCAAAGCTAAAATAGATCAGCTGAAAAAATTATTAGAAGAATGCCGCAAAGAAAACGAACGCATCCAAAAAGAGGCCGATGACAACACAACGTTCCTCCTCCATACGGTTCCAGACGATCTTATGAAGGAAGTACAGGCCCTTAACGAAGAAAACGCGCAGTTGAAAGCAAAAATCGCCGAACTCGAAAAAGCTGGAAAATAATTTGCTGCTTGTCATCCTGAGCGCAGCGTCGGAGTAAATCGCAGACTCCCGATTCTTTTGGAATTTTATTCCTTGAAATAAAATTCTGAGGGAGAAGGATCTCGTCAAGCTTTATTTACACGCAATCTCTACCGCTTGCAAAAACTGCGGAATTTTCTGATCAGGATACTTCGCCGACCTTGCCGCTGCGACAAGCCCCGTAAACATTGGTTGAGGACGCATTGGCCGCGATGTCAAACACGGATGCGATTGCGTAGCCATAAAATATGGATGCCCGCTTAATTCCAGTATTTGCATAATTGGCTGATTCGGCGCCTTACCCGAAAATATCAATCCGCCATTCTCCAGCGTCTCGATATACTTGGGATCAACTTCGTACCTGTGCCTGAATCTCATCCGAATAGTTTCGTGATGCCCGAAAAGTTTAAATGCGATACTGTCCGTTTTAATTTCAATATCGTGTCCGCCCAGCCGCATATTACCGCCGAGTTTTTCAATTTTTTTCTGCTCCGGCAGAATATCGATCACCGCCTGTGTGCATTCAGGCTCAATTTCCGTACTATTCGCCTTTTTCAGCCCGCAAACATTCCTCGCGAATTCGATAACCGCCATCTGAAAGCCCAGGCAAATCCCCAAGAATGGAATATTATTTAGTCGCGCGTGCTTTATACACGAAATTTTTCCTTCCGTACCGCGTGTCCCGAATCCGCCCGGCACAATAATCCCGTCAACATCCTTCAAATGTTCGCCGACATTCTTATCCGTAATTTCGCTCGTGTCTATCCAGCTTATTTTCACTCTGCACCCAAGCGCGATCCCCGAATGTTCGAGCGCGTTAATAATCGAAGCGTAACTATCGCGCACCGAAGTATATTTACCCGTGATGCCGATCGTTATATCGTATTTTTCCTTCCCCATCTTATCCGTAAAATCGCACCACGTCGCCCATTGCTGCCGTTCTTTGCGTAGATCGATTCTATCCTCGATGTGCAGCAGCCGCAGAACTTCAAAATCCATTCCGCACTCGCGCAGCATCGCCGGAATCTGATAAATGCTCGCCGAATCCGCCAAACTCACAACTCTGCTTATCGGCACATTACTAAACACGCTTATTTTCTGCCGTGCCTTTTCATTCACTTCGTTCGCCGCTCTGCACGCGATAATATCCGGCTGAATACCGCTCTGCATCAGTTGCTTAATACCAAGCTGTGCCGCCTTCGATTTTTGTTCGCCAAGAATCTTCGGCTCTAAAATATATGTCAGTGCGACAAAGCAGCAGCTATTCGGCCCTTCTTCGTATGCAAGCTCGCGCATCGCCTCGATATAAAACGCGTTTTCCAAATCGCCAACCGTTCCGCCAATCTCCACGAAAACAATATCCGATTGCGTCTTATGCGCAAGTGTCCGCAGCCTGTACTTCACCTCACCCGTAACGTGCGGAATCATCTGCACATCGCGTCCGAGATAATCGCCGTGCCGCTCTTTATCGAGAATCGAACGGTAAATCTGACCGCTCGTCGAAAAATTATCCTTACTCAAATTCTGGTCGAGCATACGCTCATAAGTACCCAGGTCCATATCCGTTTCCATACCATCGTCAAGCACAAAAACCTCACCGTGCCTGAACGGATTCAGCGTCCCGGAATCAATATTCAAATAACCTTCGAGTTTGATTGGCGTAACTTTCAGCCCTTTATCCTGCATCAGCTTCGCCAGACAGGATGAGAAAATCCCTTTTCCCAGCCCGCTCATCACCGTACCCATTACGATGACATATTTGGTTTTGCCCTTAACATATCCTTTCGGAATCGGCGAAAAATATTCGCTTTCCGTCGATGTATCACTTACTTTTGCCAATAATTCATTTTTATCTATCATATTATACTTTATCCATAAACTTCTTGTTATGTATGTTTATTTTGTTAGCCCCTCGATTTACGACAGTCCTCGCAGGGGATTCGAGAGGTTCGTCCGTGGTCTTTAGCCCACGCTGTAAAAAAAATTCCGCGCAGCGTTCCAAATTCTGTCTACTGTATTCTGTATTCTGAGTTCTAGGTTACTATTCGTGGTTATTAGTTCGTTTCACAAAATCTTCATATTGCTCCGGCGTATCAATTCCCGCCGCAACGTGCGACACAAGACCCGTGAGTATCTGATAACCGTTTTCCAATACACGAAGCTGTTCAAGTTGTTCAATCTTTTCAAGCTTACCCATCGGCAGCTTTGTTATTTGTAAAAGAAAATCTTTGGTATATGCGTAAATCCCCAAATGTCTGTAATAATCATTAAAATCGCCAACCGCAGGACTTTTCCTGCAATAAGGGATCACAGACCGCGAAAAATACATCGCGTTATTATTAGTATCAAGCACGACCTTGACGATATTTGGATTTTCAACCTGTTCTTTGCTCTCGAATTTCGCGATAAGCGTCGCCATTTTCGTTTTGGGATTATCGAGCATAAGTCTCGCCAGCAGTTCAACATTCCCCGGCTCGATCTCCGGCTCATCACCCTGAACATTTATCACCACATCCACATCGATTTTCGATACAGCTTCAGCGATTCGGTCGGTTCCGCTCTGATGAGTAGGGGATGTCATTACGCATTTTGCCCCGAATTCACCGCAGGCCTTTAACACAATTTCGCTATCGGTCGCGATGATTATATCTTTTATTACGCTAACTTTACGCACCTGTTCCCAGGTATGTTGGATAAGGTATTTACCGGTTTGTTTAGCGAGAACTTTCCCTGGAAATCGGGTTGATTCGTAACGGGCAGGTATTACAGCTAATATTTTCACAATTTTTTCGCAGCGATAATTAATAATATAGTCATATTTACATTAACACTGCCCGATTATATTATTGAAAACGTAAGCGGTTGTCAACACCGGATTAAAATTATTTTTCGACAATCTACTCCCTAAAATATTAAATCTGTTTTCGAACTTCAGAGCCCTGACCGTTGTAGCTAAGCGGAAACCCTGCGCAAGGGTAAGGGAGGGGTAATAGTTTAGCCCTGCCGTCACTACGGCAGGGTTCATTGAATGTCATTGCGAGGAGATTGCAACGCAATCGACGCGGCAATCTCAACCCTTCTGTCGTCCTACCGCTCCTGTGTCATTCCCGCGAAAGCGGTTACAACCCTGTGGGGAATCTATACCCTTATATAACCATCCTCATTTGCTATTATTATAATCAATTAATTACACAAACCAATTTAATAAATTTTTCACTTTTAACTTTTAGTTTTTAAATCTTAAATTTTAAATATTAAATCAGAACATCCCCTTATTCAATCTTTTCAATGTATCAGTTATTCTGTTCAAAATGTTCCAAATTATCAATGTCGCAAACAGATTGCCCGTTACAATAGGGGAGCAAATCACGCTTTCCACAGGCGGCATTGTCTCCGCTATCGAAGGCATACGAAAAGACTACAATATGCTTTGGCTCGGCTGGCCCGGCGAATTAATTGAAGGCCATAAAAACCAGCAGCAAATAAAACAAATCCTCCTCGATAAGTACCATTGCACACCAGTCTTTCTTGATAAATCCGAAATCGACGGCTTCTATTACGGCTTTTCAAACTCAACCCTCTGGCCGCTTCTGCACTATAGGCCGTATTTTATAAAATACCAAACCGATTGGTGGCAGATGTACCAACAGGTAAACTGGAAATTCGCACAGGCCATCGTGAAAATCGCACAAAAAAACGAACTTATCTGGATTCACGATTACCATCTGATGCTCCTTCCGCAAATGCTCCGCCAGATCAAACCAAACCTCAAAATCGGTTTTTTCCTGCATACGCCGTTCCCGTCCTATGAAATTTTCCGCTGCCATCCGCAACGCAAAGAACTGCTCACAGGCCTTCTCGCCGCGGATTTGGTAGGCTTCCATACCTTCGGCTACCTGCGTCATTTCCGAAGTGCGTCAATGCGTCTGCTCGATATCGATTCGGATACAACCGTGATAAATACCAACAATCGAAAATGTACCCTTGGCGTTTTCCCTATCGGCGCAGATGTCCAATCCTTCACAAATGAAATGCAAACCGAGCCTTTCCGAACCAAACGCGCCGAATTCCTGAAAATTTACAAAGATAAAACCATTGTCTTAAATGTCGAAAGACTCGATTATTCCAAAGGCGTAATGCAAAGACTGGAAGCCATCGATAAATTCCTCGAAAAGCGTGAAAACAAAGATAACATTGTTTTTATTTTCATCAACATTCCCAGCAGAGAAAGGGTCCCCGAATATTCAAACTTAAGACAAGAGATAGAGAGTTTTGTCGGCCGTCTCAACGGCAAACATTCGACCGTAAAAAACACCCCGATCCATTTTATACATCAATCCGTCGATTTCACCGAACTTTGCGCCATATACAACATCGCAAAGATCGCGATGGTTACGCCGCTCATCGACGGTATGAACCTCGTCGCCAAAGAATACGTCGCCTGCAAACCAAATTTCGACGGCATACTTATTTTAAGTGAATTTGCCGGCGCCGCAAACGAACTGTTCCAGTCCCTCATCGTCAATCCTTATGACATTCAGAATATGACGCAAACCCTCGAACTTGCCTTAACCATACCGCCCGACGATATGAAAAGACGTATGAAAGGTATGTATGAAAGGGTGGTGCAGTTTGATGCCAAATACTGGGCAAAATCTTTTATCAATGAATTATCGAAGATACAAATAACCCGACCGGCCGCGAAAAAGAAAATCAATGTATTAAACGCTCTGACCAAAAAAATTAAAAAAGCAAAAAAGATCGCGTTCTTTCTCGATTACGATGGCACTCTTTGCCCGATTCAGGATGAGCCAGATAAAGCAGCACCCGATAAGCAGCTTAAAACTCTGCTCGAACAGTTAGGCGAAAAGAAAAATATTGATACGTATCTAATCAGCGGCCGGACAGAGTCCGATTTGGAAAAATGGTTTGCGAAATTTAAGATCACATTGATTGCCGAACACGGCTTTAGCTATCGAAAGCATCAAACAGGGCGGTGGGAGCGTTTTACGCGTCATATAGATACATTATGGAAGAAACCGGTACGGGAAATTTTCCAGCAGCACGTCGCGACAACGCAGGGCAGTTTCATCGAAGAAAAAAAATCCAGCCTTACCTGGCATTACAGAAAGGCCGACCCTGAATTTGGCTTATACAACGCGCGCCAGCTAATGCAGTTGTTCGTTGAGATGCTGTCGAATATGCCGGTCGAAGTCCATCACGGCAAAAAAATTGTCGAGGTAAAATCGATGCACGCAAACAAAGGAAACGCTCTTATGAAATTCGCCGGCAAAAAAAGCAAATACGATTTCGTCCTCTGCGCCGGCGACGATGTAACAGATGAGAATATGTTCAAAGTAAAAGATGAGAGATTATTCAAAATAAAAGTTGGCGATGGAAATGTTCAAACCAACGCCGAATATTTTATCGATTCTCCAAAAGAATTAATTACTCTGCTTTCCACCATCATCAAAAAAATCCCTTAGCCCCCGCACCTGCCTGCCCTAGTCGTCGAAGACAATAGGGTGGCAGGGGAATTAGCCCCTCGGCCTGCCGAGGGGTTCGTCTCAACACCTGAAATCTCAAATTTCAAATTCGTTCGTCCGATTCGTCTGACGTGTCCGAATAGTCAGATATGCCTAAACATCCCATTTGTCATCCTGAACGAAGTGAAGAATATCGTCTCAAAGAAACCTCTAGAAATGTCATTGCGAGGAATTTTATTGTGGCTTTAGACACAAAAAATGACGAAGCAATCTCAATTTTTCGGCCACCCAAACTGTCATTACCGTACCCTTTGTCATCCTGAGTGTAGCAAAGCGCAACGAAGGATCTCGTCTGAAATCTCAAATTTCAAATCTGAAATTCGTTTGTAGGGTGGGCTTTAGCCCACGCGGCTGGAGCGAAGCGAAAGCCCCCGATTCTTCAGGAATTTTATTCCTTAAAATAAAATTCGAAGGGGGTGGTAAAAAATCATCGCGAAGCGATTCCACAATTTTTAACTTATCACTTTTAGTTTTTCACTTAATAATCAAATAAAATAATAACCTCGGACAAAGCTCGCTTTGGGAGAGGTTGTTTTTATTTTTTTAGAGTGTTCGCAGAAAACGCCTTAAAGAAAGCAGCGTCGAAGCGAAGCGGAGATCAGCGTCCAAACAGTTTACGTACAGTGTCAATCCGTGTCTAAATAATTTCGTGTCGTTTCGTGTTTATTCGTGGTTAATAAAAATTTCTTCGTGCTCCTTCTTTTCTTCGTGGTGAAAAGCAAAAGCGTAATCCGCGTCTAAAAAAATACTTCGTGGTCTTCGTGAACTTCGTGGTAAAAAAAAACGCAATTTCAAAAAACCCACTTTTCAAAATGTACGCACGTTTTTTCATTTGCGCGCACTTTTTTTAAAAATCGTTGCAAGTTATTTGATTTTTTATTTTCCGTCAAAAATTGCCCCCTCATTTTTTTTCTGAAAACTATGCTTTTTCAAAATACGCGCAGGCACTCGCTTCGAAAAATCCCGAAAAACCATAAAAAAACAGGAATTTTTCCGATTTTTCTATGAAAAAGTCTCGAAAAACTCTGAAAAAGTCCCGATTTTACCCCCATTTTTCGACCCGCTTGCGCAAATTTGCAAATCCCTTGCGTTATTTTTTTTAAGTCTATGCAAAAATCAGCTTGCACATATTTATGTTTAGCCGTGGCCGCAGTTTTAATCCTCGAATCTTCAGGATTTTTGCCACCTAAAAAAGCGAAAATCAGAGAGGACGGCCACTCGTCATTCTGAACGAAACGAAGTGCCCCTTTGTCATCCTGAGCACAGCGAAGGATCTCGTCTGAAATCTCAAATTTCAAATCTGAAATTCGTTCGTAGGGTGGGCTTCAGCCCACGCGGCTGGAGCGAAGCGAAAGTCCCCGATTCTTCAGGAATTTTATTCCTTAAAATAAAATTCGAAGGGGCTGGTAAAAAATCATCGCGAAGCGATTCCACAATTTTTCACTTATCACTTTTAGTTTTTCACTTAATAATCTTGCCAAAATAAATTTCAAAGCTATATATGGATTTGATGTTGATCAATTCCAAACCAGACACGTTTGAAAAGCTCCAGCTTCTTAGCCGAGATTCCCAATACGACCTCGCCTGCGCTTGCGGCTCAACCAAAGACAGCCACCGCACACGAGGCTCGCACGGCAAGTGGATTTATCCTATAACGCTCCCAGACGGCGGCAAAAGCGTCCTGTTCAAGACCTTGATTTCCAATGTCTGTTCCAGCGATTGCAAATATTGCCCATTGCAAAGAAACGCTGATATACCGCGTTGTACGCTCAATAGCGAAGAAACCGTAAATACGTTTCTGGATTATTATAACCGCCGGGAAGTCTTTGGCTTATTTCTGTCAAGCGGAATCATCGGTACAGCCGAAGCCACGATGGAAAAATTGATTACAACTTGTGAAATTCTGCGCAAGAAACATCAATTTAAAGGGTACATACATCTGAAAATTCTCCCCGGCTCAAGTCCTGCTGCGATTGAAAAAGCATTATCGCTTGCATCCGCGGTTTCGCTAAATATCGAAACGCCCGGCAAAGAATTTATGAGCAAACTCTCAACAAAAAAAGATTTCATAAAAGATATCGTAGAACCCATAAAACTCATCAGCAAGCTGCGCAGCGAGCAGAAAAGACGAATAAAACAAACCACGCAGTTCATCGTCGGCGCCGCCGGCGAAACCGACCGGCAAATAGTAAACTACACTTCGGCACTGTATGACAAAGTCAGCCTCAATAGGGTGTATTTTTCAGCCTACCAGCGGAATGATAGTGAAAATAGCGAAGATACGCAAAATTCGGAAGGTTTTATTCGTGAGCACAGACTTTATCAGGTAGACTTTCTTTTTAGGAAATATAATTTTTCACAGGACGATATTATATACGACCGCGATGGTCTGTTATCGAAAGATTTAGACCCGAAAGAATTATGGGCAAAAAATCACCCGGAGTTTTTTCCTGTAAATGTAAATACCGCCGATAGATACAAACTTTTACGAGTCCCAGGCTTAGGGCCGAATACTGTGGAAAATATTTTAAATAAAAGAAAAGTATCTAAAATCCAGTCAATTGACGATATTAGTTCAAGCGGTAAGAGAATGTTAAAGGCTTTGCGGTATCTGGATTTTGGGCAGGGACCGAAAAATAAGGTATTTTTATTTAATTTTTAACTTGAAATTACCAAAGAACTTACTAATATTCTCTACTTCCGTTGTAAGTTGCTTTAAATATTGATTTTTTATAAAAAAAAAGGTTGTGAATTTAATATGATTAAAGTCAAATCTCGCGCTGGCGAGTCAGTAGAACAAATGGTTAAGCGGTTTAAGAAAATGTGCGAAAAAGAAGGCATTATTCGCGACATTAAGAGAATTAGCTACTATGAAAAACCATCTGAAAAGAACCGCAGAAGAAGACGCAAAGCTGCCAGATCAGCGAAATTCTCCAGCAGATACTAATCTTTAAAAAATTATATAAAAGAATTTATCCAAAAACCGGGTGTGTTTACGCATCCGGTTTTTTTATTTAATACCCTCCAAAGCCCTATAAATCCAGACTAAATATCGATTTTAACTCTAAATTACGTGTTTTTACGGGTTTTCATCAACACTAGACCATTTTTGGCCGATTTAAAAGCCATAATGAAAACAGGATTTTACATCTTATTGGCTGTAATGATTTTGCTGATGTTTGCTCAAAGTCAAACACTAGCCCAGTCTGCATCATTAATCGCAATATCTCTTTTGGTTATATTGTTAATCGTTAGAAGAACGAAAACAAAGCCTTGTAATTGCGCAGAACAGATAAAGCGTTTGAATGCCAAACTGGAAGAAGCGAACGCTGAAATGAAAAACTTCGTTTATGTCGCTTCGCACGATCTTCGAGAGCCTTTGCGTAAAATTACCGCGTTCGGAAATATTCTGGAAAAATCTCTCAAAGATAAATTGACCGAAGATGACGCCGAAAATATGAAATTTATGATTGATGGCGCAACACGAATGAACAATATGATCGAAGGATTGCTTGTTTATTCGCGTTTAAGTACGAAAACGCTTCCGCCGGAGGCAGTAAATCTTAATGATGTTATTTCGCAAATTCGTGAATTAGAACTTCCGGCTCAAATTGAAATTCCTGAAACATTGCCTTATGTAGAAGCCGATCCTGCGCAAATTTGTCAATTATTAAAAAATTTAATCACAAATGGAATTAAATTTCAAAACCCGGGCAATACGCCGAAAATTATTATTCGAAGCAAACCTTCGAGTGATGGAATGGTGCGAATTGAAATAACAGATAATGGAATTGGAATAAAACCTGAATTTCTGTCATCAATATTTGTGATGTTTAAACGGCTGCAAATGCGAAATGAATATGAAGGTGTCGGCATTGGCCTGCCGGTTTGCAAAAAAATAGTAGAACGACACGGCGGAAAAATTGGAGTCGAGTCAGAATTTGGTAAAGGTTCGACATTTTGGTTTACACTGCCGGCCGCAACCGCAAGCAATCGTCAAGAGTTTGTGGAAGAGAATAATATAACCGCAATAGGAGGAAAGAATGTCTAATTTCAGCAAAGATTTCAAACGCAGAGTTTCAACGATACCAGTTCTTTTGGTTCTTTTCGGCATCGGTTTATATTTGATGGCTAAAGTTGAACCGGTAAGTGTTAAGGCATCAAATACCGATAATGTTTGCGGCAATAAAAAATCAAAAATGAATAAACAATTTAAATTTATGCATTTAACGAATTATACAAATCCATTGATTTGGCCCTATAACCAATTTTATGGCATTCAGACAGGTTTGCCAGGTTTGAACGTCCAATATTATGCAGCGATGATGGAAGCAAACGAAAATAGATGCAAAGAGAACGAATGTAAGACTGCGGACAAAATTAAGCCAACAACGGAAACATCAAAATCGGACGTTTTATCCGTTAGCGTTGATGCCGGCAGAGAAAATATATCTGACAAATATGTTAAGTCAAAAACGCCGATTGATCCTATTACAGAAAAAAATAAATAAGGAGACGAAAGAAAAGCAAAAGCAGTCGTTCGAAAGGGGAATATATGGACGAAAAAGTTATAAATGTTTTATTAATTGAAAATGATGCGGCAGATCAGGTTTTAACCAGAAACGCATTGATGGTAACCGAACATAAGATTGAGTTGAAGGTAGTGCCAAATGCGGAATACGCATTCAAG
>MHYA01000164.1:12894-20017 GCA_001825675.1 Planctomycetes bacterium GWF2_42_9
GAGTGAGCCGCAGAAATTTCCGAGGCCTGGTTTGATACTTTTAGATTTGAATATGATTGGATTAGGCGGCAAAGGTTTTCTTAAGAAAATTAAAGGAAACGAAGATTTTAATTCTATACCGGTTGTGGTGCTTTCATCGTCTGATCAGCAAAGCGATATAGACGAATGTTATAAACTGCATGCGGCAGGTTACATTCATAAAATCGCATCATTAGAAGATTATAACACGATCTTCAAGAAACTGGTGCGATATTGGTATCCTGTTTCAGCCGTGATTTAAATAAAAAAATAACTAAAATTAGTAATATGGGAGAAAGCATGGAAATTTATAAAGCAGTTACAATTATGTTAGTCGAAGATGATCCTGGCGATCAGAAACTCATCAAGACTTCACTAAAAGAGCAGAAAATAACGAACATGCCGTTAGTATTTAACTGTGGCGAGGACGCGTTGGAATATCTCCAGAAAACAAAAGCTGCACAAGGGCAAATGCCTGATTTGATTTTGCTTGATCTCAATATGCCGGGTATGGGCGGCAGAGAATTTTTGCGATTGATAAAGGCGGACAACACGCTGGAAATTATTCCGGTTGTTATTTTGACGACAAGTGATGCAGATAGAGATATTCTGGAAAGTTTCCGATTACAGGCAGCAGGCTATATTAAGAAACCTGTAAACCTTCCTGATTTCCAGGAAGTAATTCAAACTTTGAGCGAGTATTGGTTTACAATTTGCAAGAGAGTGGTACATGACCCCAACAGAGAATATAGTAAAAGTTTTGCTTGTTGATGATGACGAGCTTGACCGCAGACTTGTAAAGCTAGTCCTCGTGCAGTCGCAGCCCAATATTCGATTTAACGTCGATACGGCTGCTTCGCTGTCTGAAGCGATTCAAAAATTGCCTGCGGGCGGCTATGATATCGTATTGCAGGACCTTAACTTGTCCGACTGCCGCGGGACAGAGATAGTGGAGAAAGTCTCGGCGACGGTTCCGAATGTTCCTATAGTTGTGCTGACAGGCTTTGACGATGAGGACGCAGGTTTGGAAGCGATTCGCGCAGGTGCGGAAGATTATCTGGTTAAAGGCAGCGGTCTTGAATACACACTAATTAAAACCATCCGATACGCGATTGAACGAAAGAAATCCAAAGCCAGTCTGGTTGAAGCAAAACATCAGCTTGAGCAAATTAACGCCAGACTGATGCAGACAACGATAAAAGCCAACAAACTGGCACAAGAGGCAGAAAAAGCAAATGTCGCAAAGAGTCAGTTCCTTGCAAATATGAGCCATGAAATCAGAACTCCAATGAACGCTATCATAGGATTTGGCGAAGTACTTTCGGAAGAAAAACTTTCTGATGAGCAGAAAGGTTATGTCAAACTTATCCTTGATAGCGGCAAAAGACTATTATTATTGATAAATGATATTCTTGATTTCTCAAGAATTGAAGCTGGCAGGATGAAGGTTGAAAAAACTGATTGCGATGTACCGGAACTTATGGCAAATATCGAATTGCTTATGAAACCGGAGGCGCAGCAGAAGAATCTCGAATTTAATATTGTTTGCTCGCCTGATATGCCGCAAATGATACGAACAGATAGTATAAAAGTGCGGCAATGCCTGATCAATCTTGTCAGCAACGCAATAAAATTTACAGAAAACGGTAAAATCGAATTCAAAGCAGAGCCGCGGATTTCCGACGATAAACCGTTTATCGAATTTACGGTAAGTGATACCGGCATAGGGATTCCAGCGGATAAACATCAAACAATTTTTGAAGCGTTTACTCAGGCTGATGGAAGTATGACGAGAAAGTACGGCGGAACAGGGCTTGGTTTGGCTGTTACAAAACAGCTTGTAAAACTTCTGGGCGGGAATATAAGTTTATCAAGCGCTGAAGGAAAAGGCTCGACATTTACGATCCTGATTCCTGCTGACGTAGTGAATGTTTGCCATAAAAAGACTTACCAGGAAACGACAGAGGAAGTTAATACAGAAGGTTGTGCTCGCAGTTGAGGACGGATAGGCAAACAGGATTTTGGGCAGAAACATAGGTCTGCCCCTACAATTGCCAACGAAATGCGTTGGAATCTGTAAGTTTATTACCTGTTATTACCGGCCGCCGTAGATAAAGCGCATTCGGCCTACATTGGGAATGATAGCCAATTTGAAATTACCCGGCCTGAAACCACCCGGCCAATACACGAAGAATGCTTTGCCCACCAGATAGTCTCTTGGCACAATACCCATTCTGTAAGTCTTGCCGTTATTTCCAATTCCTTCTGTTTGCCAAAGTCTTGAATCGTAACTATCGGGGCTGTTGTCGCCGCAAGCGAAAAATTCATCTTCGCCGAGTGTAAATGGTTCGCCATCACCTGCTCGCAGAATTTTGTCATTTAGACCGCGCGTGGTATTATTCATATAGAAAATATCACGGTAAAGCTGTACATCGTTAATGGTTAATTGGCCGCTGCCAAA
This sequence comes from Planctomycetes bacterium GWF2_42_9, assembly GCA_001825675.1. Taxonomy (GTDB): domain Bacteria; phylum Planctomycetota; class Phycisphaerae; order Sedimentisphaerales; family UBA12454; genus UBA12454. Next base: position 15,374 of record MHYA01000164.1, read on the forward strand.
TATTGAAGCTGAAGGAGAAATTTCTGCTAAGCGTTCGCCGGCATCGTTGGGTTCTGTTCCAAGATCATAAGAAATTTTCTGGCCGGCAACTTCAAATACCAATAGATGGTCTGAATCTGAAAAACTTACCGGAATAAATTCATCGGCGTTTTTTACGGTTATCTGTTTTGTCTCAAGTTCAACAGTATTGCCATCGGAGATTTTTTCAATCTTCATTGTGCCTTGTGAGTCAAACGAAGCGTTATAGGTTGTTTTATATTTGGAAAGCGAAATACCGATAATGCTTTTATCAGTTTTCTTAACGGCCAACTTTAACATCAAATCACTGCAATATGGAATCGAATGATATTCAACGGGTTTGCCGTAAGCATAAGTCGCGCGAAAATCATTTCCTTTTTTCGTGTCATAAGACAGCGTATGCATTTTGTCGTTATCGCCGGTTAATGTAAATTCTAACGGTCTTGCGGAATCCCATTTCCATTGTGAATCGCCTTGATTTGTAAAAGGCTGATGCCAGCCGTGTCCGTTAAATCTGCCTTCAAGCGGCTGAATCGGCTGGAAATTATTATTGTAAATCGGGAACCAGAGTTCTTCCTGGACTTTTTGCGGTTTGCGTGCGATTTTACCGTCAACGTAAACATCGCCGTCGATTATTTCTATGGTTTCGCCGGGCTTGCCGATAAGACGCTTAATATAATTTATTTTGGGGTCTGGGGGATTTTTAAAAACGAACACGTCCCATCTCTTGGGTTCGGTGAATTGATAAAGACTTTTAAAAACGAGGATTCTGTCGCCATTGGATTTTGATGCCGCCACAGTCGGATTTTCAAAATAACCACAGCTAGGGCATCGCGGTGAAGGCAGCATTTTGTAATAACCATTACCGATATATGCTTTATTATTTGGATTCAGTTCAACATACGGATCGAAATTATATTCGTATTTAAAGCCGCATTGAGTGCAGCGAAGGCGGAAATGATCGCCCATAAGCGTATCGGCCATACTTCCGGTTGGGATGCGGAACGCTTCGAGCACAAACGCGCGAAATACAAACGCAAGCACAAAAGCGGTGATTATCCATTCGAAAGTATTGGCTATCGAATCGGCTGTCTTAGATTTTTTTGCTTCCGGCATATTGATTCCTATAAACTATTTTACTGAATTTGCAAATATGCTGACCAGTTCTTCGGTTTCTTCCCAGCCTATGCAGCCGTCTGTGAGTGATCGGCCATAAGCGAGTTTTTCAGGTTTGTCCGGCTTTTGATTTCCTTCCGCAAGGAAACTTTCAAGCATTACACCGCTGATTACTTTTGCTCCGGCTTTGACCTGCATCGCGACATCGATTAAAGCGTTGCGCTGGAGACGGTAATCTTTATTCGAGTTAGCGTGGCTGCAATCGATGATAACGCCATTGGAAATTCCGGCTTTTTGCAGCATTACGCCTGCGAACGCGACATACTCCGCGGAATAATTCGGGCCCTCGCTTCCGCCTCGCATTACGATATGGCCGAATTTATTGCCGGTGGTTTCAGCGATTATAACCTGTCCGTTTCTGCCGATACCCAAAAACGAATGAGGACTAGCGGCTGCTTTTACCGCATCAACGGCGGGCGAAAGATTGCCGTCCGTCGAATTTTTAAAACCGATCGGCATCGATAAACCGCTTGCCATTTGACGATGTATTTGCGATTCAGCGGTTCTTGCTCCGATTGCAGCCCAGGAAATCATATCCGCGAAATACTGCGGCACGATCGGGTCGAGAAATTCAGTTGCACAAGGCAAACCGATTTTTTCGATTTCGAGAAGGATTTCACGTGCCCTGAAAATACCTTCCTCGATCTCATAAGAGCCGTCAAGGCCGGGGTCGTAGAGCATACCTTTCCAACCCAAAGTCGTACGCGGCTTTTCAAAATACGTACGCATAATAATCAGAAGTTTATTTGCGAAAGTATCCTGAAGTTTTTTTAATCTGTGTGCGTATTCATAAGTTGCTTTTTTATCGTGAAGCGAGCAGGGGCCTGTAATGACGATTCGCCTTTTGTCTTCGTTGGTAAGAATCGACTGAATAACTCTTCGGCTTTGAGCGATCAGATGCGCAGCGGCATCGGTAAGCGGAAGTTTTTGCTTTAAATCTTCCGGCGTTATCAGCGGCTTAAAGCCTTTAATATTTAGATTGTCTGTTAGTTCCATTATGTCTGTCTCAAAATGAAGATAGACTATCATTATAGCGTATTTGGGCAGAAAACACAACCGCTTTTATATGTTTGCAAAACGATTATTCTCTGGAATATTTTCCCATCAGCGAACCTTCACCCAGGACGTGTCCGTTCATGGCATCGACCAGTATAGCTTTCGAAACGCTGTCTGGAAGCTGGAGCATCGTATCGAGTGCGAAAAGTTTAAAATAGTACCGATGCGTTCCGCTTGGCGGGCAAGGGCCGGTGTAGCCGATTGTGCCGTTACTGTTCACTCCCTGCATAACGCCGTCCGGCAGTTCTTTTATCTTTGGGATGTTTTCCTCAAGTTCAGTCCTTTTGGCCGGGATATTCCAGATCAGCCAATGAACCCACGTTCCCGCGGGTGCGTCCGGGTCGTCCGAAATTAACGCGATGCTTTGGGTTCCGGTCGGCAGTTCGCCCCATTGCAACGGCGGCGAATAATTTTGGCCATCGCAGGTGTATTTCAATGGTATGATTTGGCCTTCCTGAAACGCGGTCGAATTTAAGTCGATTTTAATTATTGTTGACTTGGGCATATTTGGGTCTCCTTTAAATTGGTTTTCCGGTTTATTTTCTCTCCCAAATCCGTATAGAAGAACCAACATTGAAAATACTAATAGTATTTTTCTGCTCATTTTATTTCCTCGCACTCATTGTCATTGCGAGCGAAACTAAGTGCAGCGAAGAATCTCGTAAATACCGAGATATTTCGCTCCGCTCAATATGACAAGTTTTGTTTCGATTTAGTGCTTCATATTTCGAATTTTATTCTTTTTTTTTAGCTTTCTTCTTCAGCTTTCTTTTCTTATTTTTTAAGCACGCATCGCATCTCTCATCGCTGCACCACTGGCAAAAATAGCAGTCCGGGCAGTTGTGTTTCTTCGCACCCGCACCATCAGGCTGAAAAACCTTCCCCGGTATCCCTGGTATTCTTATGAAAGCCATTCTAACCCAATCAGAATGAAGCTATTTCCTTCTTCAATACGTTAAACAACTGTGATTTTTTTGCCATACCGATTTTTTTGCCTTTTTTATAGATAAAACCTTTATCGGCGGCGGCGCAAACGGCGACGTCTGCATCGGCTGCCTCGCCGGGGCCGTTTACGATGCAGCCCATAACGGCAACCCTTATCGGCTTATGTACGCCCTTGAGATATTCTTTAACCTTTTGCGCAAAACTGATTAAATCCCATTGGCATCGGCCGCAGGTCGGGCAAACAATCAACTGCGGATCATTGCTTTTATAAAGTTCGAGCGAGGCGAGGATTTTCTTTGCGATCTCAACTTCGCCGACAGGTTCGCCAGCGATGCTGATTCTAATTGTATCGCCTATGCCTTGTTGCAAAAGAGTGCCTAACGCGATCGACGCAGGAATAATCGCGTCTTCCGCAATACCGGCGTGTGTCAGGCCGAGGTGAATCGGATAATCGAATTTTTCGGCTATCGCAATATTCGAATCGATCGTGCGGAGAACATCAGAACTTTTTACGCTTAAGACGATGTTGTCGAAGCCGCGCGATTCAAAATGGCGGATATAGCCTGCCATTTCCTTAAGCATTAATGCGGTTCGCTGTTTATATGGTATGTCGCGCTTCAAGTCTCTGATACTTGCTTCGTTGATGCCGATGCGTATCGCGATTTTGTGAGCCTTTGCGCAATCGATAATTCTGTTTATATCTTCTTTGCTTTTGATGTTGCCGGGATTCAGGCGGATTTTGGCCGCGCCGCCTTCGATGGCTTCGATGGCTCTATCTGGTGAGAAGTGAATATCCGCAATGAGGGGGATTTTCGACTTCCGCACGATCTTGCCAAACGCCAAACCGTCAAGATGGGTAGGCACGGCAAGCCTGACCAGACCTGCGCCCGCCGCCGCAAGGGCGTTTATCTGCTTCAAACAGCCCTGTACGTCTGTCGTGGGCAGTTTGAGCATCGATTGAATGACTATAGGGTATTTGCCGCCGATTTTGACGTTACCGGCCGATACTGTCGTTGTTTTTCGTCTTTTTATCATAGTAATGCAATTCTATCTTGTTTTATGCCGAGAGGCAAATTAAAATAGTTACGTTTTGAAAGCTTTGTTATGCAATTAATGGATTATCGACGAAGGATTTACGGCTTATTTAAATCTGTTGTAAGAATATTAATTACGGTGTACATATTGCTTGGATTGATTTTATATTTTAAGCAGTCAAGTTTTTTATTTCAGCCAACAAAAGATGTTCTTGAAAACCCAGCCGATATAGGTTTGAAATATGAATCAGTTGAATTAAAAACAGCAGACGGTTTAAAGCTTTCCGCATGGTATGTTCCTGCAAATGATTCAAATTTGACATTAGTTTTTTGCCATGGTAATGGCGGAAACATCTCACACAGGCTTGCGAATCTTGAAATCCTGAATAATCTTGGAGTTAATTGTATTATTTTC
>MHYA01000165.1:0-128 GCA_001825675.1 Planctomycetes bacterium GWF2_42_9
GAGGTGATGTTGCCGGCAGAAGCAAAGTCGGCGGTTTCAGCGGATATCACGGACATAACGGCACACCTACAACAGTGGAAAACTGCTATTCGACAGGCAAACTGACTGGAACAGGCAGTGATATCGGC
>MHYA01000165.1:140-12986 GCA_001825675.1 Planctomycetes bacterium GWF2_42_9
TATTTGTTTACTTACACCGCTTACTGTAATAATTGTTACTGGGATGCGGATACAAGCGAAATAGCGGTCAGTGCAGAAGGTTTGCCTTTGACTACTCAGCAGATGTTTTTACAATCCAATTTTACAGGCTGGGATTTTGTCTCTGTTTGGATTATGCCGCGAAACGATTATCCGAAACTTCGGTTTATGTATAATCCGGCGGACCTTGATGCAAGCGAGTGGGTCAATTTTGTGGATTTTGCGATTTTCGCAAACGCCTGGCAGAGTCAAAGCGGCGATGCGAATTACGATTTAGCCTGTGATTTACAGTTGCCTGCTGATGGTACAGTTGATGCAAAGGATTTAGCTGTTTTCGTTGACAACTGGCTCACAGAATAGACTAAAATCTGCCTTATCTGATTTCATCTTCTGTATAATGTAGTTTGGTTAATCTTTAAGGCAATTGCGATTAAATGTCTGTTTCAGTTATTGGCATCAATCGCAGCTCTCAATATTTTTTCTCTCCGCCTCGGCTATCGCAGACTTCAAGCTCATACTTGATCTAAAGCGACGCACGCCGTATTTCTATATGACAGGTTTGTGTTCTGGCTTGGAATAGCGATGCACTCTGCAGTTAAAGGTAGGGTTGGGAAGAACTAGAAACTGGGACAAACAAATATAAAAACTTGAACTGCTAAGATAAGTTTGATATTCTTTTGGAAAATGATGCTCAGTGCTGTAGCTGATCAGTAATATTATGTTATATGGAATATAAAGGAGCTAATATGGCAAAGAGCGCAAAACCAGCAACCAAGAGTGAAATTCTTTCAAATATCGCTGAGTCTACTCAGCTTTCCCGCAAACAGGTAGCATCAGTGTTTGATGCACTTGCAGGTCAGATCAAGAATGCAGTTAGTAAGAAAGGTCCTGGTGTCTTTGCTTTGTCTGGTTTGATAAAGATCGTGGTTATCAATAAACCGGCCACCCCAAAACGTAAGGGCATTAATCCGTTCACCAAGCAGGAACAGGTCTTTGCCGCTAAGCCCGCTCGCAGAGTCATAAAGATTAGAGCTTTCAAAGCTCTCAAAGATATGGCTAAATAAGCTGATAAATAGTATTATTTTTAACAAGGAGCTATTATGGCAAAGAAATTAATAACAGGAGTATTCTCAAAAGAGGAAACTAAAACTTTAAAGAAAATGTTTCCTAATACAAGCACAAAAGACATTGCTAAAAAACTAAATAGGAACCCAAAATCAGTTCAAGCAAAGGCATCTCAATTAGGTTTAAAGAAAACAACTAAATATCTTAAAAAGATGGGACTGATGAAATAGTAGGGGGCTCTGCCCAATTGTCCCAGGCAGAGCAGGTGGCTACTGGTTGAGAAATTTATAAATGTGCTCAAACATGGGCGAAGCAATAGAAGGATGGTAGTAATTGCTCCGCCCTGAGGACAGGTCTGTGTAAAGAATTTGGTTTGGAGACTGCAAGTTATTATTTTGGGTCATAGGTCTGCGGCGATAACCGAAGTATGTGCCGAATTGGATCAGCAGAAAGCTATGGAGGCGGTGGTTAAAGTTGGCTAAAGCTTCGGACTGTCGATCTGAAGGTTGAGGGTTCGGGATGATATTTATTAGCCCTCTATCCTACAGACTTAAAAACAATAGTTCATAATAGCTTGAATCCTCGTTGAAATATTCTTTTTATAATTTTCATTCTCTAAATGTTCTTTTAGATTGAATGGCTTTACTGCTTTTTTGTTATTGTCCAGTTCAAGAAGTTTATTACAAAACTCCTGTCCGTGTTTTTGACACCATTTGCTTGTCAGTAAATAAGCTTTTGTGAAATCAAATTTAGTATCGTTTAGACATTTTTCTTGCCATAAACATACCTTATTATTATTGGGACATCCGCAAGACATTGTGGCTCGTTCATCTTTTATATTAGAATCTAAAAATCGATCAGATACCAATAATTCGTTAATGGCCGTAAGCCCTGCTAATTTTGCTGCCATATTCACCGGCTTACCAGCCCATACCTCATTCTGTCGATCTGTTCTACCATTATACCGTTTCAATCCGATCTTTCTAACTAAAACCGTTTCTTGATCTATTCCTATGTGTGCTCCTATGTCAATATTCGTTAATTTTTTTATTTTAGGAATAAAAACATCTGTTGCAAATGTTTTAAATGTAATTGCTGCTGGCAAGCGATCGATAAGGCTGTGTCTTATTAAAAAGGCCAAAAATACCATCACCTTTGACATCAATATATTCTGCTTGAAATTCATGAAATAGTCTAACTGCTGTTCCAGTAAATAGCTGGTAAGCACCTGCCGTATTGTGATCGTGCATACTTGCACTTAGTTGAGTTGAACCTTTCATATCAACAAAAACACAAATAACATCAGGTATTTTAAGCCACATTTTAGGATTTGTTATAGGGATTTCAGAGGTATCTGGGACGTTATTTTTGATTGTAATAGAGGTTCCATCCTCGAATGTTTTTACTTCTTCTTCAATTATACGTAAGCATTGTTCTGGTATTTGTGTTTTTTCAATCATTATTCTGTTCCTCGCGAATGTGTCTGTTTATGAGCCATAATGCTAATGCAAGTAAAGGTGTCCCGAGTGCCGAAATAGAAATCCAAATCGCTAATTTAAAATATGCATATTTAATTACAGTTATTTTGGAATTAGTAATAATTTGTTCTGCATAATCCGATTCAAACTCGGGTATTGCGCTCGTAATCTTATATGTATCCTTTAATTTCTCGAGAAGTTTGTAAGGCTTGTATTTAGCAAGATGCCCAAAAAAAAGAAGGTTATCTGATTCTGATGTAGAATTATTGAAAAACCATGGCATTTTTAATTGTGGCACAAAAGAGATTGAACAAATTAAAGCTGAACTTAATAACGTCCCAATAACTAGCCATGCATAAATAAGCAAGTATATATTAATTTTCTGGATATCCAAAAACTGAAAGATTCCACCTATAAGTGCACAATTGGTGGCAAATAATATGCCATTTTTAGCTTCTGCGAACCGCAACCATGAGTTAACGTTTTCGAATATAGTTTTTAATTTATTTTCCACTGTTTAAATCTTCTCGCTCTTTCTGGCTGCTTTGCCTTTCAAACACGCTAAAACCAAGAGTCCGATTATCGAAAGAAAATTCTTCTGTATCTCAGCAGTAATGGTACGGCCACTGAGTTGAAGTATCATTCCCGAATATCCCAATAAAAACCTCTTGTGGTTATGCTCCTTAATCATTTAATTCTCTGAAAACAATCTCATTGATTTTGTAGCAAAATTGAGGATATGGAAGGCAGATATATCATTGGACGCACACACTGAGAAAAAACCTGACGATCCATGTCATCGGGACTTTAACATCGATAATGGATAAATACCTAAAAGTCAAGGGAAAATATCTCGTTTTGTTGATAACGTACTTTAACTCTCCTATAATATGTCAGTGGGAACAATGGTATTACTAAATTTACTTCAAGCTTGTCAGTATGACGTTTTTTGTGTAATATTAAGGTTTGTGGAGGTTCTTTGTATAAGAACTTGAGACTTTTACAATGCCAAGGATAAGTGAAATATGGCTCAGTTAGAACACATCGAAGCGATAGAAAAACGACTTTGGACGGCAGCCGATACTTTGCGGGCCAACTCTAATTATGCTAGCAATGAATATTTTATGCCAGTTATGGGCTTAGTCTTCCTACGTCATGCTTATAGCAGATTTTTGAAAGTAAAAAGCGAAGTTGAAGGCAATTTGCCCCATCGTGGCGGCAAAGTAAGAGCTTTAACAAAAGAAGATTTCTCGCAAAAAAGTGCTATCTTTTTACAGCCAAAAGCTCAATTTGACCATTTAGTTGCTCTTAAAGATAGTGATGATCGGGCTCAAGCCATAATTAATGCAATGGAGCTGATAGAAGCAGACTACGAGAATTTACGTGGTGTACTTCCCAAGAGCGAATATCAGGAACTTGATAATGATGTTCTTGGAAATCTTCTGCGTACTCTTAGCCCTGAAGAGCTTAAAAAGGTATCTGGTGATGTTTTCGGCCGAATATACGAGTATTTTCTTACTCAATTTGCCGATCAAAAAGCCCATGATGGTGGTGAGTTCTTTACGCCAATCTCATTGGTTTCACTTATTGCTCATGTAATTGACCCTCAAGGCGGTACAGTACTTGATCCGGCATGTGGATCAGGCGGTATGTTTGTACAAAGCGCAAAGACTGTCGAAGAACGTGGGCAAAGTCCTGCTGAAAAACTTACTTTTTACGGTCTGGAAAAGAATGCAACGACTATTAGGTTGGCTAAAATGAATCTGGCCGTCCATGGGCTGGAAGGAAATATCCAAAAGGCTATAACCTATTATGATGACCCACATGAACTACTCGGTAAGGCCGATTTTGTGATGGCAAATCCACCATTTAATGTTGATGAGATTGATGCCGACAAAGTTAAAAAAGACCCGCGGCTTCCATTTGGATTACCCGGCATAAATAAGAATAAAAAAGTTTCTAACGGCAATTATGTCTGGATCAGTTATTTTTATAGTTATTTAAATGAAAAAGGCCGAGCTGGATTTGTGATGTCATCGCAGGCTTCGAGTGCAGGTCGCGATGAAGCAGTTGTTCGGCAAAAACTTATCGAAACCGGCGATGTGGATCTAATGATATCCATACGCTCAAACTTTTTTTATACGCGCGCTGTACCTTGCGAGCTGTGGTTTCTCAACCGCAATAAACCTGAAGAACATCGGGATAAAGTACTTATGATTGATGCCCGAAATATTTATCGCAAAGTGACTCGAAAGATTTATGATTTTAGCCCTGAGCAGGAAAAAAACATTCTTGCCATTGTTTGGCTTTATCGAGGCATTACTGATAAATATCTTGATCTTGTGGCAAGCTACTGTCATCAAATGTTAAACGAGGGTATATGTTGCTTTACTATTGAGGACGGTAATGGGAAAAAGATTGAGCCAATACCATCTTTCATCAGGTATATAAATGTGCTTAGAGAGGCGTTGCAACCATTTTTGAAGACATTATCACCAGATGGACCGCATGCTGAAATAGTCAAAGAATTTGAAAAAGCAATTCCTGTCTATAAAACGGATATTGAACCATTCGAGAAAAATTTAGCTGGGCAGCAAACGATATGGAAGAAGCAAAAAACTACTAACGGAGAACTTAAAAAAGCAGTTGAGCGGCTTGAACCATTAGCCGAGTCCAGCAGGAAGATAATTAAAGAAACGGATATGCTCTATAAGATAGCATGTCGAATAATAGAAGCTTGTGAAAGTGAATTCAATGCTCGAGAAAGTGAATTATGGTCAAACCGTGAAATTACTCGTGCTCGTAAGATAGCTGATGAAGCACGTGAACTTGCGGTCGAACAGCTTAAACTTGTACGTTACTTTTGGAAACAGGCTCATTGGCTGACAGAACGCTTTCCTGAAGCAAAATTTTGTGATGTTAAAGGATTGGTCAAGCTGGTTGATAAAGATCAAATCGAAGCAAATGACTGGTCACTTACGCCATGCCGCTATGTGGATGTTGCTCCTCAAGAAGAAGATGAGGGTTTCGACTTTGAGGAAGCAATGCGTGACATACATGTTGAATTGCAAGATTTAAATAATGAGGCTATGCGATTGGGAACCACGATTAAAAAAAAATTCGAGGAATTGGGGATATGAAATTAAAAACTACACAGTTTGAGGAACTATATGCAGAGCCTTCAAGAAATGGTATATACAAATCTAAACCTTTTCAGGGGCATGGAACTCCGATTATAAAAATGAATGAGGTATTCAACCATAGGAGGATTAACGCAAAACAGTTTTATTCTGATCGTTTTCAGCTTACGTCAAATGAATTGCAAGCTTTTCGTATAGTTAATCATGACTTGCTTTTTGCCAGGACATCTGTAGTTCCCGATGGAGTTGGGAAGTGTTCATTAGTTTGCGACATAGATGGGGATTTGGCATTTGAATCGAATTTGATTAGGGTTAGACTAAAAGAAACTCAAGTGAATCCTGAATATATTTTCTACTATTTTCAATCACCAATTGGGCGTGGAAGGATTCTTTCGATATCTAATGGCGTTGCAATCCGGACAATTAGAGGCAGTGACCTAGCAAAAGTTAACTTTGAGATTCCCGGGAAGCAAGACCAAGACAGAATTGCACTCATACTTTCAACTTATGACGACCTGATTGAGAATAATGGACGACGGATTCTGTTGCTAGAGCAGGCGGCAAGGCTGCTTTACAATGAATGGTTCATTCGCCTCCGCTTCCCAGGTTACGAGCACGTTAAGATAGCCGAAGGTGTGCCGGACATGTGGAAGAAGAAACGCTTAGGTGATATAGCGCCTTTAAATTACGGTAAGGGATTAAAAAATGATGATCGTGTGCCTGGCCCATTTGCAGTTTATGGATCAAGCGGAATTATAGGAACTCATGATAAAGCGATGATTCCTGGGCCTACTATCATTGTAGGCCGAAAAGGAAATGTTGGCAGTGTATACTGGTCATCCAGTGATTGCCATCCTATTGACACAGTATATTATATTGATTCATGTAATTGCTCTTTCTATCTTTACTATGCTTTGCAAAATATGGCCTTTATTAGCACCGATGTTGCGGTGCCCGGCTTAAATAGGGATTTTGCACATAGTCGCGATATCATAGTTCCAGAATCAAAAATTCAACAATTATTTGAAGATATGGTAATACCTTTGCGAAGGCAAATTGATGTTCTACAAATAACCAATGTAAAATTAGCAAATGCTCGTGATCTTCTTTTGCCGCGATTAATGAATGGAGAGGTGATGGCGTGAGTAGTTTAAATGGAATAAATTTAAGGATTGATAATGGAAGAGCCAAAATCGTTAGATAGTTTGTTTAAAGAAAAGATCTTTCGTATACCGGATTACCAACGTGGCTATGCCTGGCAAAAAGGACAGCTAAAGGACTTCTGGGAAGATCTGATTAATCTATCAGAGAATCGTTCGCACTATACAGGCGTTCTGACCTTGAAAGAATTACCCAAAAAGTCTATTGCCAAAAGTGATAAAGAATTTTGGCTCGTGGATGACCATTCTTATTGCATGTATCATGTGGTGGATGGTCAGCAGCGTCTAACTACTTTTGTTATTTTTCTGCAGGCATTTATAGATATAATTAAAGCTTTACCAGAAAATAAAGGTAAAGCACCGGATAAAATTTACATCACCGAAAGCCTTAGTATTTCTGAAATAAACAACAAGTACTTGTATAAGATAAAGCCTACTGGAGATCGCTTCAGAACATACAAATTTGGTTATACTGAGGACAATCCCAGTTATGAATATCTTCGCTATCGAATTCTGGGAGAAGATGGAGCTGGATCAGTAAACGAAACGTTTTATACTCTTAACCTGCAAAATGCCAAGGTATATTTTTCTGAACAACTAACGGCACTTTATCAGCAATTCGGACTTAAAGGCTTTCAAGAAATTTATAAAAAACTCACAAACAAATTTCTTTTTAACGAATACGTGATCAGAGACGAATTTGATGTATTTGTGGCTTTCGAGACCATGAATAATCGTGGCAAAAAACTTTCTGACTTAGAATTACTCAAGAACAGGCTAATATATCTAACTACTTTGTATGGAGATGAAGACCTTGATATTTCGGAACGCCGGAGCATAAGGGAAAAAATTAATGAAGCCTGGAAAGAGGTCTATTACCAATTAGGTCGTAATGAGAAAAAGCCTCTGAATGACGATGAGTTTTTGAGAGCTCACTGGATTATGTATTTCAAGTACTCTCGAGAAACAGGGCAAGACTACAGCCGCTTTCTTCTCGACGAATATTTTTCACCGCGACAGGTGCATAAGAAAGTTGAACGTGAGGTTGCGCTGGTAGAACCGGAAGAACAGAAATCTGATTTGATTTTTGAAGATGAGGAAGAAGAAGCAGCAGAACAAAATGGGGATGAATTGAATGATGATACAACTCCTGCTTTAGTTGCCAAACTCAAGCCAATAGAAATAAAGAATTATATCAATAGTCTTAAAGCATGCTCATCATATTGGTTTAAAACGTATTTTCCTCGTTTAGTAAACGAAACTACACCTCCTGAACAAGAGATTTTAGAAAAGCTTAACCGAATTGGTATAGGTTATTTCCGCCCATTGATAATGGCTATTCTTAAAAATGAACAAAATGCAACCAATCGCGTTTGGATTTTCAAACGCATAGAACGTTTTATATTTCTTGCATTTAGAACGGGAAGTGCACGCGCTAATTATAGAAGTAGTGAATTTTACAATGCGGCTCGTGAGTTAGACCTTAAAAAAATTAGCTTAAAACAAATCGATGAAAGGCTTACAACAAGACTTTCGTTCATATTTAATGAGGATGGCAGTTTCATTGGCAATGAATTTTTCAACCTTCTTGAGAAGAAATTTAAGTCTGGCAGCGGTTATTACGGATGGTCAGGTTTACGCTACTTTCTATATGAATATGAATTGAGTTTACTTGACAAAAGCCGACAAAAAAAAGTCGAATGGGATGATTTAACAACTCGCGGGGATCAAATAACAATTGAACACATTTGTCCGCAAACACCAACAACACAGTGGCGCAAAGAGTTTGCTAAATTTAATAAAAAAGATTATTGCAAATATGGTGGTTCTATTGGCAATCTGTTACTTCTTTCAAAATCTATAAATTCTTCTCTTCAGAATGACAGTTTCAAGGAAAAGAAGCATCCGAAATATGATTCAAAACGCCATAAAATCAGGAATGGTTACTCCGATGGTTCTCATTCGGAAATTGAAGTTGCCCAGTATAAAAATTGGGGACCTGAACAGGTTCGGGAAAGAGGTATGAAACTACTTTCATTTATAGAAAGTAGGTGGGATGTTCAGTTCGGCAGCAAAGCTAATAAGGAAAGGTTTTTATTCTTAAAATAAGCTTTTTTTTGTGAGAAATTAGATTGAGCGAATATACAGAAGATAATCTTGTTCAACAAACTACGGCCGAGTATATGAAACAAAATCTCGGCTGGGATTCAGTGTATGCTTACAATAACGAGGATTTCGGCCCCAACAGTCTGCTCGGCCGCTCATCGGATCGTGAGGTTGTGTTGACGCGGATTCTGCGGACCAAATTGGTCGAGCTGAATCCGGGTTTACCCGATGATGCCTACAATGATGCAGTGCGACAGATCGTCACAATAGTAGAAACGCAATCAATGTTGGCCACCAATCGTGAAAAATATGGGCTGATCCGTGACAAGGTACCGGTCAAATTTCGCAATGGCAGGGGGGAATTGGAAAAACGGCTGTTGCGAGTTTTGGATTTTGATGATGTAGCAAATAATAATTTTCTTTGTGTACGAGAACTATGGGTTCGAGGCGATCTTTATCGCCGAAGACCTGATATTATTGGATTTGTCAACGGCCTTCCGCTGATTTTTATGGAGCTCAAAAATGTTAATAAGGACATTCGTGCAGCCTACGAGCGGAACTTCAAGGATTACAAAGATACTGTGCCACATCTTTTTCATCATAATGCTATCATTATACTTGCAAACGGTGTTGATGCAAAGCTTGGTTCTGTTACGAGTAAATTTGAGCATTTTCATGAGTGGAAGCGACTGGATGAGGAACAGTCAGGTGTCGTTGATATGGAAACACTTCTCAAAGGCGTATGTGATAAGAGGATTTTTATTGATATAGTTGAAAATTTTATTTTATTTGATGAGTCAACTGGTGAACCAAAAAAAATACTTGCTCGAAATCATCAATTTCTTGGAGTAAATCGAGCCATCGAGGCTGTTAGTAATCGCAAGCAACGAGATGGTAAACTTGGCGTGTTCTGGCATACCCAAGGAGCAGGTAAGAGCTACTCTATGGTGATATTCACCCGAAAAGTACATCGGAAACTGGCCGGTAATTTTACGTTCCTGATTTTGACTGACCGTGATGATTTGGACACACAAATCTATAAAACATTTGCTGGTTGCGGAGTGGTGGATAATGATCGTGATCCATGCCGAGCATCTAGTGGCCAAAATCTTAATCAATTATTGGTTCAACAAAAATCACATATTTTTTCCTTAATTCAAAAGTTCAATCGAGTAGTTACCTCTGATGAGAGCTATACTGTGCGTGATGATATTATCGTCATAACCGATGAGGCACATCGAACGCAGTATGGAACATTAGCATTGAACATGCGAAACGCATTACCAAACGCGAGCTTTATCGGGTTTACGGGTACGCCCCTATTTAGTGATGATCAGATTACTCGGCGTGTGTTCGGTGAGTATGTATCAACTTACGACTTTCAGCGAGCTGTTGATGATAATGCAACCGTGCCATTATACTACGAGGCTCGTGGCGACAAGCTCGGTTTAGCTGTCGGAGATATGAACGAACGAATAGCCGAAAAATTGGATGAGTTGGAAACAGAGGATATTGATGTTGAGCAGCGACTTGAACAGGAACTGAAACGTGATTACCATATCATCACAGCTGATAAGCGGCTTGATCAGGTGGCACGTGACTTCGTACTGCATTATTCCAAAGCGTGGGAAACAGGTAAAGCCATGCTGGTGTGCATTGACAAGATCACCTGTGTTCGCATGTACAACTTGATAGTCAAGTACTGGGATGAACATATTTCAAAACTTCAAAAGGGACTGAGTTCTGCAACTGATGAGCAGGATGAACAGTATCGGCTTCGACAGATAGAATGGATGCGACAG
Source organism: Planctomycetes bacterium GWF2_42_9 (assembly GCA_001825675.1). Classification (GTDB taxonomy): domain Bacteria; phylum Planctomycetota; class Phycisphaerae; order Sedimentisphaerales; family UBA12454; genus UBA12454. The sequence continues at coordinate 10,910 of MHYA01000165.1, forward strand.
ACACGCATGGCAGTAGTTGTCAGCGAAGAACAAGGGGAAGTCGAAAAATTTCGTAAATGGGAATTAGATATTACACCACATCGTCGCCTTATTAAAGAAGGCATGGATTTGCCTGAGGCGATGCGCAAACAACCACAATTTCGCAACATGCAGCGACTGGTTATAGACGATGCATTTAAGGAAGAACAGCACCCCTTTAGGGTGGCAATAGTTTGCGCTATGTGGTTGACTGGATTTGATGTTCCAAGTCTATCTATGATGTATCTTGACAAACCACTCAAGGCTCACACGCTAATGCAGGCCATAGCACGTGCCAACCGTGTAAATGAGGGCAAGAGCAATGGAATAGTAGTAGACTACTGCGGGATCCTCAAATATCTTCGTAAGGCACTTTCGACATTTGCTGGTATAGGTGATGCCGGCAGAGATGGTAAGGGAGATGAAATAGAACCCGCTAAACCCGAAGAAGAGTTGCTGGCCGACCTTGCTGAAAGCATAGCATTTGTCCGAGCATTCTTAACCGAACGAAATGCTTCATTGGATGATGCCATTACAAAAACTGGATTCGTAAGGAATGCAGCGATACTAGCCTCAAAAGAAGCGGTCAATGAGAACGATGAAACGCGAAAGCGTTTCGAGGTGATGTGCCGAGCAGTTTTCACAAAATTTAAAGCATGCATTATTGTAGATGGCGTTAATGCCTTTCGGAATGATTATGATGCGATAAATATTATATATAATAGTCTTCAACAGGACAAAAAGAAAGCGGACATCACAGACATTATTCGAAAATTGCACCAGGTTGTTGATGAAGTTATTGAAACACAACCGGATCATGTAGGTGAAGACGTCGAAGCTTATGATATTAGTAAAATTGATTTTGACTTGCTCCGAAAGGAATTTGAGCGCAGTCCGATTAAACGGACAACTATCCAGAATCTTAAAACAGTTATAGAGCAACGCCTACAGCGACTTTTACAGCAAAATCCAATGCGTACAGATTTTCAGCAACATTATGAGGGAATTGTGGCTGAATACAATCGTGAGAAGGATCGGGTGATGATAGAAAAGACTTTTGAAGCTCTCATACGTTTTATTAATGATATAAATGAGGAAGAGAGCAGAGCAATTCGAGAAGGACTTGACGAGGAATCACTTGCGATATTTGATTTACTAAAAAAACCAGATTTATCGGCTAACGAGATTAGAGTGATCAAATCCGTTACTGTTGAATTGCTCAAAACGCTCAAAGCAGAAAAATTACGTATCGATCATTGGCAGGATAAGGAATCTACCCGCGATGCTGTTCGACTGGTAATACGTGATTTCTTGTGGAGTGACTCGAGTGGATTGCCGGAAAAATATGCAGATAAAGAGGTTCAAGATCGGGCTGAGGAGGTCTATCGTCACGTCTATCGAGCTTATCCGGTACTGCCATCACCATTCTATGCACATGTACAGGTTGCTTGAGACTTGAGAGCTAAGCTGCATAAAGGTTATTTTACTTGTTGAAAATCATCCATGCTAAGCATGGTACAGTAACGATCGTCTATGTTCACATGCTAAGTTTTTAAATAGACAAGAATTTGCATTTCAGCTAAACTCATTATATCTTTAATGCTGTTATTAATCTAAAGAAATATTTATGTCTTCCATCCTACTCATCCTGGCTCTGTCAATTTTAGCTGTCGTACTTTGGCAGATAATTAAGAATGTGCCTAATAATACAAATCGAAAAAACAGCCCAACTGATCCAACTGACAGAGATGATAGTCCTTATTTTGATGATTGGGATGAAAAGTTGTGACTTCGATAAAATCACTTATATTCGTTTCGAGATAAAACAATGGATTTTTTTCTCAAAAGTCTGTAGCATTTATTGGGGTAAAATAAATGGTAATTTCTCCCTATAAGATTAGTAATATTAGTGAGGTCGTATTATGGAATTATTTGAAGCAATTGAAAAGCGACATAGTTATCGCGGCGGATTTAGGAATGAGGCTGTAAGCAAAGAGGATTTACGGAAGATAGCTGCGGCGGGACTGGCTGCACCTTCCGGGTGTAATGCTCAGACGAC
>MHYA01000165.1:13018-14288 GCA_001825675.1 Planctomycetes bacterium GWF2_42_9
AGCAGGCAAAAGCGATGATCGTATGCATAGTGGATAAAGAGCCGCCGGCGGTTTATGAAAATAAAAGTTTTGCGATTGAGGATTGTTCTGCTGCGGTGGAGAATATGCTGCTTGCAATAACGGCTCTTGGGTATGCCAGCGTTTGGATAGATGGATGGCTGCGAGTCGAGAGGCGAGCTGAAAAAATAGGTGAACTATTGAACGTACCGGATAACAAAATTGTGCGAATTATTTTGCCTATAGGACATCCTGCCGAGGAGGTGACAGCCAGGGAGAAACTGCCTTTTGAGAAGAGAGCATGGTTTAATGGATACCAGAGACAAGAATAGGGATACTGGTTTATGTGTTGCAAAATATTTTACATTGCGTAATAATTTTGTAAAATAGCCTAATGGAAAACTTTGAAAACGAACAATTTAAGGAATACTGGCAGAAAACTGAAGTCATTCGTGAATATCAGCAGATTTTATATACATTTGGCGATATGAGGCTGCCATATGTATTTGTCGCTGAGCATCATAGTTATAGTGACAGAACTGTTGTTAGGAGGGGAGTATTGTATATCGAAAAACCAAGCATACTCCTTCCGAGTCATCATTATGGGCCTGAATTCAAAGAAGGTTTTGAACATTTCAAAAATCTTCCACAGGATGCAGCATTTATCATGAGGTCAATGGGGTTGCCATATTCTGCAATTAATAATAAACAGTCCGCGCATGAGGAATTGGAATATGGCAGATTACAGGCAGTTATTGACAAACTCAATAACAAATTAACACAACACGATGATACAGGCACAGGATTGATAAAGGGAGTCCTAAATGGCGCGGATATTTCCCTGATGAGATATTCGATAGGACTTATGATTAAGTCCGCACCTGAAAACCTAAAACAGTTTTTTGATCATATGCGGAGACAGAGAGGGGAACCAATTAGACTTGATGAAAAAATCGCCGATGAAGATATTGAGAGGCTATTTGGCTAAATCCTATTTGCTATAATAAAACAAAGCAATTGAGCCGGTCATAAGGATAGCAGCTAATAATCTGTAAATAAAAACTTTCTTCGTTATTTTTGTTTCCAGCAGTTCATGACCAAAATTAGAAATTATATATCCTAAGACAATCGACATAATTCCCCGTGTAGATTGGATTATATTGCCAAATATAACGCCTATTAACGCAAAACTGGAAAATAGAAGAATCATTGCTATAAACCAGAAAAAAGCGAAAGGTATGGAATCCAGCCAAACTTCTTTAGATGTTTTCTC